>DASRFZ010000220.1:0-15647 GCA_035651275.1 Mycobacterium sp.
TGACCACTCCGCTGCGCCGGCTGGATCTCCTTGGCGCGTACGGGACCGCGTTCTCCGTTGCCGCGGCCGCGCAAGCGACCCTGGCCTGCATCGTGGCGTTCTGGGTGCTGGGTTTCACCACTGCGGGAAGCCCGATCTGGGTGTTCGTCATCGCGATCGTCAACGCGATGCTCGGTGTCGGACTCGGGTTGTTGTGTAGTGCGTTCGCGCGCACGGAATTTCAAGCGGTCCAGTTCATCCCACTCGTGATGGTGCCGCAACTGCTGCTCGCGGGCATCATCGTGCCGCGCGCGGTGATGCCGGAATGGCTGCAGTGGATCAGCAACGTGATGCCGGCCAGTTACGCACTCGAGGCACTGCAGCAAGTGGGTGCGCACTCCGAGCTGACCGGAATTGCGGTGCGCGACATCATCGTTGTGATCGGCTGTGCGATCATCGCGCTGTGCTTGGCAGCGGCGACACTTCGACGGCGGACTCCCTAAACTTGACCGCGGATACGCAGCGACGACGACCGGGCCGGCCCGCCGGCGCGTCGGATACCCGCGAGCGTATCCTGACCAATGCGCGAGAATTGTTCGCCCGCAATGGTATTGACAAGACGTCGATCCGCGCGGTCGCGGCGGCGGCTGGTGTCGATGCCGCTCTCGTGCACCACTACTACGGCACTAAGCAGCAGCTGTTCGCCGCGGCGATCCACATCCCGATCGATCCGATGGAGGTGCTCGGCCCCCTCCGCGACACTCCGGTCGACCAGATTGGCTTTACCCTTCCGAAACTTTTGTTGCCGCTGTGGGATTCGGATGCAGGAAAAGGGTTCATTGCGACGCTGCGATCGTATTTGGCCGGCTCCGAGGTGAGCCTGATCCGGTCGTTCCTGCAAGAGGTGATCGCCGTGGAAGTCGGTGGCCGGGTGGACAATCCGGCAGGGACAGGTCTCATTCGGGTCCAGTTCGTGGCTTCACAATTGGTCGGCGTCGTGATGGCTCGCTACATCCTCGAACTCGACCCGTTCAAATCGTTGCCGGTGGAGCAGATCGCGGAAACCATCGGCCCGACGCTGCAGCGCTATCTCACGGGCGATCTTCCCGGTCTGCCGCCGAAGTGAACCGCTCGTGCTGCTCGTCGGTGGATCGCTCGGCCTCGTCGACCAGCAGCACGGGGATACCGTCGTCAATTCGGTATATGCGGCGAAGCCGCGGGTTGTACAAGACGTTGTCGACGTACAGCAGCGGACCGCGATCCAGCGGGCACACCAGGATGCCCAATAACTTCTGGTCGAGCACCGTCGGCTAGCCGACCGGTGGGCCGACGACCGTACCCGGCTGGCCGCCGATCTGGTACGGGCCGTTGGCGCCGCCGCCGATGTTGATGCCGCCCGGGCCGACGGTGACGCCGCCGGGACTGTTCGGGTCGTACTGGTTGATGCCGATGGTCACCGGGCCCTGGCCCTTGTTGGCTGCCTGGGCCTGCTTCATGCGGTGCGTTTGTCCGGCGACCGTGTCCTTGAGCGCGTTGATCATCGGTGTCTGGTTCGGCCGGTATTTCAGCGACTCCTGGATCGCCGCGATCTCGCCGTTGGTGGGCCGGAAGCCGGCCGCGCGCAGCTTCAACGATTGGTTGAGCAGGCTGGGGATCTGGCCTGCGCCGGCAGCCGTCGTGAATTCGTTGGCGAGGTCGTCGATCACGTCCGCATGTGCCGCTGGGGCGTAGCCCATCACCAGCGCGACAGCCAACCCGGCGCCTGCGAGCGCGGCGGCGACCTTCGGGTGGACAAGCCTCATGCCGGGGAGCTTAACAGCGCGATGCTGCCGCGGCTGGTCTCGCCGGGCCGTCACTGCGACGCATCGACGACGAACTCCGCACGTGCCGGCGCCGTCAGACGCTTGTACCGGTTCGTCGCCGGATCCAGGTACCACGCGTGTCGGCCGGCCTTCGGGATGCCCGCGCCCCGCAGCATCCCCACCGTCGGTCGGTACGACGCGCTGAGCGTCAAATCCGGTACCACGTGAACGAAATCGGGGCGGTCGTTGCCCAGCGCCGCCATCGCCTCGTTCAGATCCGCGGCCGAGATCGCCGCACCCTTGCACATCGTCACGGCCGTCACCGCCACTTGGTGCTCCCCCGCGTCCGCCGCATAGGTGACCGCCATGTCGACCGCCGGCATCAAACTGATGGCGTCGGTGATCGGCGCGTCGTAAATCGCGCCCCGGGCGGTACGGATTACCGAGCCGCGAGTGCCCATCAGCCAGTAGTCGCCGTCGTGGTCGCGGCGGAACAGATACTCGGTTGACACCCAAGTGTCGCCCGGCGCGAACACGCCGCGTTTCACGACGGCGTGCGGATCGACCGGCCCCCGCTGCTGGGACAGCAGCACACCGACCTCGTCGGCGTGGGCCTTGCGGACGAATCCGCGGTCGTCTTCCAGGATCAGGTCGTCGTCGGCGTCATACGCGGCAAGTTCCACCTGCGCGGCGCCGGGCAGCGGCCTGCCCTTGCTGCCAATCTTGACGCCTGCGACGTTGGCCAGCACAGCCTGCCCGTCGGTGGTGGCGAAGAACTCGACCACGTGCGCGGGCGAGAATTCGTCGACGACGCGATGCCACAACCCCGTCGGCATGCCTGAGCCGATGAACAGCCGCACCGGGTGGTTGCCTTTGAGGTCGAACTCGGGATCGTCCATCACCTCACGCAGCATCGCCCAGGTGTAGGTCACCACCGACACGCCGTACTGCCGCAACTCGTGGACGAATCGGCCTGGCTGCAAGCCCCGCGACAACGCGATCCGCGAGCCGCCGACGAGCGCGCCGCCGAGGCTGACCAAGAGGCCCGACGGGTGGTGCAGCGGAGTGAGGCAGTACACGGTGTCGCGGCGGCTCAGCGCGGCCGTCGAGGCCGTGCCGAACGCCGACAGGGCCCATCGGTAGTTCGTGATCTGACGCGCGACAAGCTCGCCACCGACCTGGCTGAACGCGACGAACGCAATGTCTTTCGCCAGCCCAGGGTTCGGCCGGTACCAGCCCGGAAGGTCGACCTCGTCCGGGTCGATCTTCTCCATGTCGATGACGTCTTCGTCGCTGGGCAGCAGGTGCAGATCGCGGGTTTCGCCGCCGCCGAGCACGAGGACTTGCAGCGACAGGCGGCGCGCTGCCCGCAGGTTCGTCGGGTCCGTGATGATCTCGCGCACGCCGCCCAGACGCGCCGCGGCGGCGAGGTCGGCGTCGGGCGGCATCAGCACTGCGACAGCACCGAGCCGCGAGAGGGCGGCGATGGCCACCAGCGCGCTGGGACGGGTTTCCATCAGCACGCCGACCCGGTCACCCTGACGGACGCCGACCTCGATCAGGCCGCGCACGACGTTGTTGATACGGGTGTCGACGGCGTCGTAGGTGTGCACGCGGCCGTCGAACAGCAGGCATTCGCCGGTCGGCGAGTCGGACGCCTGCTCCGCCATGATCCGTCCCAGCGACATGCGGGTGTGCTCGTTGATCTGGCCGAGCCGCGCCAGCCGCGGCAGCGTCCGAACGGTTTCGACGGCCAGCGAGCGCATCGACTTGTTGGCCGCGACCACCGCATTCAACGCTGCACGTGCACCGTCGAACACCACCTCAGAAGCCACCCCGGCGCCGTGCGCGATCCGCGACGCGAGCGGCACCCCGCTTTCCTTGGCCTCGGCCGGCTGCGGCGACATCCGCGAGATACCCTCGGGCATGTCGCCCTCGCCGGACAACCACCTGACCCAGCCGGCGACGGTCGGCCAGGTCTGCGTGGCGGCCCGCGAGCCGACGACAAGGCCGAAATGTCCTGTGCGGATGAGGTATTCGTAGACATCGGCGTTCGGGGCAGCGCGTTGGATTCCTCGCACGGCGGCCGGCTGGCCGATGTCGTCGACCTCACCGACAAACGAGAGGATCGGAACGGTGATGTCGGTGAGCGTGACGAGTTCGCCGTGAATTGCGAAGCCGCCGGTCATCATTCGGTTGTGCGCGATGAATTGCTTGAGCAGTTCGGAGATCGCCGGGCCGCCCCAGGCAATCCACCCTTCGCGCTCCAGGAATCGGCGCTGCTGTTCTCGTGGCAGCAGGGCGTCGCGGTCGTGAAGCTGGCGAAGGAAGTCGACGCGCGCCTTCGCCGTCTTGACCGGGTCCATCATCTGGAATCCGGTGCGCGCCAACCAACTTGGGATGTCGATGCGACTGAAGACGTGATCGGCCATGAATTCCGCGGCGGCCGGAGCAAGATTCGGCGGCAGACCCATCGGCAGTGCGGCGAGTGTGTCGACAGGCGAGCCGAACGCAATGATGCTGGCGAGGTCGCGGGAACGGCGGTAGGCCGCGGTCTGGTATGCCCACATGCCGCCCTGTGAGTAACCCGCGAGGTGGATGTCTTGGCCGGTGGCCTTCCGTACCGTGTCGATCGCTTCGCTGACCGCGACGATGTGGTCGGCAAGCGTGCGTTCCATGCCACCCTCGACGCGGTCGGGCGAGCCGAAGTCGATGACCCACGGGTCGATCCCCGCGCTGTGCAGGATGCCGACAGCGCCGTCCTCGCGGGTGACGTCCCACATGTCGGCCGACATCATCATCGGGTGCACCATCAGCACGGGCGGGCCCACCGGCGTCTGGCCGTTGCGGTCGTCCGGCGGGAAGTAGCGGCGCAGCCGGTACATCGGCACACTTTCGACGATTTGGAACGGCGACGGCACAGTGCCCGTCTCCAGCCCGCCGTACCGGACCACCTCGAGTCCGTTCTGCGCGGTGGCTATCAGCCGTCCCACCGGCCGGGTAATCGCCGAGAAGTCCACCATGCTTGCCTTTCGCGCTGGCCTGTTTGCCGTGTCATTCTGGCATGGCACGGCGAGCGGCCTCGATGAACATCATCGGCGGCTGATGCGCAACCTCATCAACGCCGAGCGCGTCACCGTCGGCTATGGCACCCGGACCCTGCTGAATGCCGTCAGCCTGGGCGTCGACGACGGCGACGCGATTGGGGTCGTCGGGCGCAACGGCGACGGCAAGACGACGCTTCTCGCGACGCTTGCTGGGGTGCGCGAGCCCGACGACGGCAGGATCACCCACACCGCGGGGCTCTCGGTCGGCCATCTGCGGCAGTCCGACGAATTCGCCTCCGATGCCACGGTGCGCCAACTCATCGTCGGCGGGCGGCCCGACCACGTCTGGGCGGCCGAGCCCCAAACCCGCACGGTCGTGGAGCGTCTGCTGGCGGATGTCGACCTCGACGCGCCCGCCGCCACGCTCAGCGGCGGCGAACGGCGACGGGTGGCGCTGGTCGCGGTGCTGCTCGGTGGGCACGACGTGCTGATGGTCGACGAGCCGACCAATCACCTCGACGTCGAGGCGATCAGCTGGCTGGCCGGCCACCTGGCGGGCCTGCGCGCCGGGGCGTTGCTGGTGGTGAGCCACGACCGGTGGTTCCTCGACGCCGTGTGCACCCGAATGTGGGAGGTGCACGACGGCGTCGTCGACGGATACGACGGCGGGTACGCGGCATATGTGCTGGCGCGCGCCGAGCGCAATCGGCTCGCGGCGGACGCGCAGGCGCGGCGGCGCAACCTGCTTCGCAAAGAGCTGGCGTGGCTGAGGCGCGGCCCGCCGGCCCGCACGTCGAAGCCGAAATTTCGCGTCGCCGCCGCCAACGCGCTGATCGCGGACGAGCCTGCGCCGCGGGATTCACTTGCGCTGCAAAGCTTTGCGATCAGCCGACTGGGCAAAGACGTGTTCGATCTACATGGGGTGCGCCTCAAGGTAGGCGAGCGGGTCGTGCTCGACGGCGTGGATTGGTCGATCGGTCCCGGTGCCCGGATCGGAGTGGTCGGCGTCAACGGGTCGGGAAAGACGTCGGTGTTGCGGCTCTTGGCTGGTGAGTTGGCGCCGACCGCGGGAAAGATCAAGCGGGGCAAGACGTTACGGATCGCACACTTGAGCCAGGGGCTTGGCGAGCTGCGCGGTGAGGTGCGGGTGCTCGACGCCGTCGAAAACCTGCGGCGGGTGACCACACTTGCCGGCGGGCGCGAGGTGAGCGCCGCTACCCTGCTCGAGGACTTCGGTTTCACCGGAGACAAACTCGTCGCCCGCGTTGACGATCTGTCCGGCGGCGAACGTCGGCGCCTGCAGTTTCTGCGATTGCTGCTGGACGAGCCGAACGTCCTGCTGCTCGACGAGCCGACCAACGACCTCGACATCGACACGCTGAGGATCATCGAGGACTTCCTCGACAGTTGGCCCGGCACGCTGATCGTCGTCACGCACGACCGCTATTTCCTCGAACGCGTCACGGATGCGACATACGCGCTGTCAGGCGACGGACGGTGCGAGTTGCTTCCCGGAGGCATCGAGCAGTACCTCGACACGCGTCGCGGCGCCGCGCCTGACAAACCACAGACCCCTAGCCGGAAGCAGTCGGTGTCGGCGCGGCAACGGCAGAGCGCAAAAGACTTGGCCCGCATCGAGTCTCAGCTCGCCAAGGCCGAGCATCTGATCGCCGAACTGCACGAAGAGATGGCGGCGGCCGCACACGACCACGTGCGATTGACGCAGTTGACGGCTGAACTGGATACGGTCACGTCGCGCAAAGCTGACCTCGAAGAGGCGTGGTTGGAAGCCGCCGACGACTGAATCGGCGCCTCGTTAGCATGGTGCGGTGAATGCGCTGCTGCGGCCGCTGGTCTTGTACTGGCGTTGCTGGCCGCAGCTCGTCGCCTGCTACCTGGTCGGCTACCTCGGCCGGTGGGGCGCCATCTCTCTCGCGGCGCGGGTCGGCTACGACAACTACTGGTGGGTGGCGCTGATCATGCCGCTCGCCGCGATCGCTCGCCTCGGGTCGTATCTCGCGATGTTCCTTGTGCTGCGCCGGGCGATACCCGTCATCGCGCAGTTGCCTCCCCGTGCGGCCCGCCGCGTCGACCTTTTCGCCACGATCACCGTGCCGTTTCTCGCGATCTACCTTGCCTGGCAGATGTTTCGAGAAGACTGGCTGCTGTTCGAACAGAAGGCACTCGTCTACCGGGTCGACGTGGCCGTCGTCTCTGCGGTCAACTCTGGGGCCTCGACCGATTTACACCCCGACGTCCTGCCGCCGAGCCACGTCACCGTGGTTGTGCTGTGCGCAGCATTCGCGAGCCGTGTGGTTCTGGCGCGGCTGAAGGACCGGTTGCCGACGTGGATGATCGCCGTCCGCGTTTACGTCGATGCTCTGTGGGTGTTCTTGGCCCTCGTCTTCTCGGTGAACGCCGGGCTCACACTCCTCGTCAATCCCAGCAAATGGGTGTCGCAGCGTCGGGTTGTGGTGTGGTTCAACACCACTCGCGCTGAGTTGTTGTCCAGCTTCCGACCGCTTGAGACCACCTGGAACGTCTGCGCCTCCGCCGTGCATACGGTGTTCGACGGTGCGACCATTCCCCTGCTGTGGCTCGCCGTGGCCGGGATCGTCTACGGTGCTACGACTGCCGGCTGGCGCGGGGCGATCCGGCGGGCCGCCGGACAGCGCGCCACCGACCTCCTCGACCGGGCCGCTCCAGCTCAGCAACGCGTCCAGCACCACTGGAGCAGAGTTCCGCAGACATTCCGCGAAAAGACCCTCGACTATCTTCGGTTGCAGTTAGGGCGCTTTCAGCCGATCGCCGACGCCGCGCGCGTCATCATGCACGCCGGGGTATTGGCGTTGTCGCTGTATGTCCTCGGCTACCTGGCGCTGGCCTGGCTTGACATGTCCGGCAGCTTTTACCGGTTGCAGTCGGGGCCTGGGTATCTGTTTCGGGGGATGGCCTGGGCGCTCGGACCGCACTCGATCGAGTACTGGCGTGGTTTTTCCACCGCGCTGGAACTGGTGTCGCACATGATCGTCGAGCCGTTGCGGGCCTGCCTCATCGCATCGACGTTCGCCTATTGCGTCGAGCATGTGATCCGTTTAGAGCAGGAAGCGCAACAGGATGACGCCGCTGCCGCTGGTGAGGTCGACGGCAGTGGGCACGGCACCGTCGGGCAGCAGGAAGGTGAGTTGCATGGGATCGGTTCCCCAACATTGGTCGCTGACCCCTTGGGGCGGCAGCACATCGAATCCGCCGATGGACTGGCTCTGCCAGCGGCGCGACCCGTCGGTGATGACGGCCTTGGAGCAGCCCGGCATGATCTTCCCGTCGACCCGGTCGATGGTGACAACGTATAGCGTTGTGTGACTTGGTAATTGGTGATACGACTCGCTCGGTATTGCAGTGAGATGGCGAACCGAGCCGACGCGCCAGGTTTGGCCGTATGCCGACAAGCTTCCATGCGCTGGCACCTCGTGCCGCGGGACCACGGTGTCGCGGTAGTCGGACCAGTCGGGGTAAATCTGCGTGACGACGATGACCGCTGCGGCGACGCTCGCGACGGCGATCCCGATCAGATTCCTGCGCCAGACGACGGGCGCCTTTGTGCCCGCGCTCATCAGTTGCTGTCTCTTCTTCGCGCGAGCGCTCATCAGCCAATCTCCGGGTGAGTGAGGCTGACCAACTGCTCTCGGCTGACGTCGTCCTTCTTGATGTCGATCACGAGCCGCGAGTCGAGACGTCCGTCGGAAACCCAGAGCCGCAACGCAAATGGCGTTGCGGCATCATCGTCGACGACTTTCGGGTTCACGTCGAACGTCCATGTGCCGATTTGCGGAATTCCCGGATCCGCTAGCCCGCCGAGGGTTTCGGTGAGAAACCGGTCGGATGGCGTGTAGGTGTTTCCGGCGACCAGCAGGTCGGCTTTCGGCAGCGCCGAGTCTCGCATCGTGCTCACGGTTGCGTCGACCACCACCCACACCCCCGCCGCGGCGACGCGTCCGCCGCTCCCAACGACGGACGGTGCTTTCACATTCGGGGTGACGCGAGCACCGAACACCCTGGCGGAGAGGTTCCGACCGGTCACGGTGGTGCCGCTGGTGCCATGGACGTCGAACGGTGCGTACACCTGGGTGTAGGTGGGCAGAAAGTGCCACACCACAGCGGCGACGGCGATGACGACCGCCGCGCCCAGCGCGGGCAGCGCTTTGCGCAGGCTTGCGACGCGGGCCTTCATTGGACGACCTTTACCGGTAACTCGATCTCTCCGTACTCGGTGATGCTGTCCACCCAACCTCTGCCATAGGAGGTGGTGAACTCACGAAACTGTTTGCGCCACAACCGTATTGTCACAAGGGTGCCGGGCTGGAGCTGGCTCTGCGGCAGCTGCCAGACGTACACCAGCTGCTCGGTGAGCCCGGGCTGCAGTGTGGTGATGACAGACCCGTCGGCGTAGCGATATGTCTGCACGTACTCGGCGTCGGGGTGGTCGCGGAGGTCGATCTCATCTTCGAGTGAGGCCGGGATGGTGCCGTTGTTGCGGAGCGTCGCTACGACACCGAGGTAACGCTGGCCGGGTACCGCGGCCTCCTTCAGCGTGGCCGCACGGATTTCGTCGACCGCGGAGGCGCGTTCGATCGTGACGTTGAACTCGCCGTCGTCGAACGGCTCGCCGGCCTTTACTGGCGTGACTTTGTTGTCGACGGTGTCCAGACCGCCGAACGCCGCGGTCGCCGCCAAGAACACTGCAAGCGCGATCTGCCAGGCCTGGTGAAATCCCAGCTTGCCCACCCAACCCCGGGCAAGGCTTGGGACCGCGCGCGGTATGCCGGGTTTGGCCGCCATGGCGCGATGCTACTAGCGACGTAACCGTGAGCCTATACGCTCCACAGCGTCTCGAACGTCACGGAGTTGCTCGGCCACCCGTTCGGGTGCGGTCCCGCCACGGGCGTCCCGGGCCTCGACCGAGCCTTCGATCGTCAACACCTGGCGCACGTCGGGTGTCAGCTGCGGGTGCAGGGCGGCCAACTCGTCGTCGGTGAGATCGTCGAGTCCGACGGCCCGCTCTTCAGCGACGCGGACCGCGGCGCCCGCCGCCTCGTGCGCGATACGGAACGGGACGCCTTGACGCACAAGCCATTCGGCGACATCGGTCGCCAACGTGTAGCCGGCAGGCGCGAGCTCGGCCATCCGCGCGACGTCGAACCGCAGAGTCGACACCAGGCCGGCCATCGCAGGCAGCAGCAGCTCCAGCTGGGCCACCGAGTCGAACACCGGCTCTTTGTCTTCCTGCAGGTCTCGGTTGTACGCAAGCGGCTGCGCCTTCAACGTCGCGAGCAGCCCGACCAGGTTGCCAATCAACCGTCCGGACTTGCCGCGTGCAAGTTCGGCGATGTCGGGGTTCTTCTTCTGTGGCATGATCGAACTGCCGGTGGACCACGCGTCCGAGAGCGTGACATACCCGAATTCTGTTGTGCTCCAGAGGATAATGTCTTCGGCCAGCCGTGAGAGATCCACGGAGATCAACGCCAGCACGAATGCTGCCTCCGCAGCGAAATCCCGCGAGGCAGTGGCGTCAATCGAATTATCCGCCGCCGCAAGGAATCCCAACTCCTCGGCGATCGCATCAGGATCGAGGCCGAGTGACGACCCCGCCAATGCACCCGAACCGTACGGGGACACCGCTGCCCGCTTGTCGCAATCGAGGATTCGTTCGACGTCGCGCAGCAGCGGCTGTGCGTGGGCGAGGAGATGGTGTGCCAGCAGCACCGGCTGCGCGGACTGTAGATGGGTCTTGCCCGGCATGATTGCCGATGGATGAGCCGCCGCCTGGGTGGCGAGCGCGCCGACGACGTCGAGCACACCGGATCCGACCGTCCGCAGCGCGTCACGCAGCCACATCCGGAACAGTGTGGCGATCTGGTCGTTACGCGACCGCCCCGCCCGCAACCGGCCGCCCAGATCGTCGCCAACCCGCTCGATCAGCCCACGTTCGAGCGCGCCGTGCACGTCCTCGTCGGTGACGATCGGCCCGAAGCTGCCCGATGCGACGTCCTCGCCGAGACTGTCCAGCCCGACCAACAGTCCGTCGCGCTGGTCCTCGGTCAGCAGACCGGCCCGAAACAACACGCGCGCATGCGCTTTCGAGGCCGCGATATCGTACGGGGCGAGAACCCAATCGAAATGCGTCGACTTGCTCAACGCGGCCAGCTCAGGCGACGGCCCGTCGGCGAACCGGCCGCCCCACAGCGCGCCCTCGTTGGTGCTCATGTATTCAGGTCGCGGCGGGCGGAGATCCGCGACGACAGGCCATGCACGTGCACGAACCCTTTCGCACTGGACTGGTCGAACGTGTCGCCTTCGTCGTAGGTCGCCAAGTTGAAGTCATACAGCGATTCCGAACTGCGCCTGCCGTTGACGGCAATATGTCCGCCGTGCAACACCATTCGGATCTCGCCGGACACGTGTTCCTGTGTCTTCGCGACGAACGCCTCCAGCGCAGATTTCAGCGGCGAGTACCACAACCCGTCGTACACCAGTTCCGACCAGCGTTGGTCGGTGCCGCGCTTGAACCGGCCCAGTTCGCGTTCGAGCGTGACGTGTTCGAGCTCGGTGTGCGCGGTGATCAGCACCATTGCGCCCGGCGCCTCGTAGATTTCCCGGCTCTTGATGCCGACGAGACGGTCTTCGACGACGTCGAGCCGGCCGACACCCTGAGCACCGGCCCGGCCGTTGAGTTCTTCGATGGCCTGCAGCACGGTGACGTCGTGACCGTCGATCGAAACCGGCACGCCGCGCTCGAACCCAACGATCACCTCGTCAGGTGTCGACCAGTTGACCGTCGGGTCCTCGGTGTATTCGTAGACGTCCTTCGTCGGCGCGTTCCATAAGTGTTCGAGGAAGCCCGTTTCCACCGCTCTGCCCCAGACGTTCTGGTCGACGGAGAACGGCGACCGTTTGGTGACGGTGATCGGGATCGCGTTCTCCTCTGCGAATGCCATCGCCTTCTCGCGAGTCCAGGCATAGTCGCGAACGGGTGCGAGCACCTCGAGATCCGGTGCCAGGGACCCAAATCCGACCTCGAACCGGACCTGATCGTTGCCCTTGCCCGTGCAGCCGTGTGCCACAATGGTGCCGCCGTGCTCCCGTGCTGCGGCCACGAGGTGCTTGACGATCAACGGCCGGCTGATCGCCGACACCAACGGATAGCGGTCCATGTAGAGCGCGTTGGACTGGATCGTCGGCAAGCAGTATTCGTTCGCAAACTCGTCGCGAGCGTCCACGACTACCGCCTCCACCGCGCCGCAGTCCAGCGCCCGCTGCCGCACCACCTCCATGTCCTCGCCACCCTGACCAAGGTCGATGGCCACCGCGACAACCTCGCGACCGGTTTCCTTGCCGATCCAGCTGATCGCCACCGACGTGTCCAAGCCGCCGGAGTACGCCAAGATCACGCGATCGGACATCACATTCTCCTCTTCGCGCAAGCGCTCATCGGTACCTTCTCCTCTTCGCGCAAGCGCTCATCGGTCGCTATCTCCTTGCTACGGACGGGTTTACCGCAGTTCGTCAAACCGGGCCGCGAGTTCGGCGCCGGTCATCGGGTCGCGCGCGACCACCAGGATGGTGTCGTCACCGGCGATGGTGCCGACCACGTACGGAAGAGCGGCGCGGTCGATGGCTACCGCCAAATAGTGCGCGGCACCCGGCGGTGTGCGGAGCACCGCAAGGTTGGCGCTGGCGTCGCTGGACACCAGAAGCTCGCCCAGCAGCCGCGAAAGCCGTTCTGTCCCACCGGAAACACCACGCACCGGGCTGCCGTCTTCGGGAACGACGTACGCTCCGGCACCCCCGTCAGCGCCCCTCAGCTTCACGGCACCCAACTCTTCCAGGTCGCGCGACAGCGTCGCCTGCGTGGCCTCGATCCCTTCCTCGGCGAGTGCCGCGGCGAGTTCGCTTTGGCTGCGCACCGGCCGCGACGCCAGGATCGCGACGATGCGTGCTTGCCGTCCGGCACGGGTGGCGCTGATCTCCGGTGCGTTCATTTGTTTCGCCCCAAGAGCCACACCAGCAGCGCTTTCTGGGCGTGCAACCGGTTCTCGGCCTCGTCCCACACCGCACTTCGCGGCCCGTCCATCACGGCGTCTGTGATCTCCTGTCCGCGATGCGCCGGAAGGCAGTGCAGCACAACGGCATCCGTGTCCGCGCGGCCGACAAGTGCATCGTCGACGCGGAACGGTTCGAACGGCCCGACCCGGTCGAGTCCGTCGGCCTCCTGGCCCATCGACGTCCAGGTGTCGGTGACCAGGACGTCGGCGCCGTCGGCGGCCTCTTCGGGGTCTGCGGTGACGGCGATTGTGGCTCCGGTCTCTGCAGCGCGGGCGGCGGCGGCGGTCACGACGTCGGGGGCGGGCTCGAATCCGTAGGGGGCGGCGATCGTGACGTTCAGGCCGGCAGTGACACCGCCGAGCAGCAGCGAGTGCGCCATGTTGTTGGCGCCGTCCCCGAAGTACGACATCCGCAGGCCGGCGAGACTACCCTTACGCTCGGCGAGAGTCTGCAGATCCGCGAGCACTTGGCATGGGTGAAACTCGTCGGACAGCGCATTGACCACCGGAACGGTCGCCGTCGACGCCATGGCCGTCAATCGTTCTTGGCCGTGCGTTCGCCAGACGATCGCGTCGACATAGCGCGAGAGTACGCGGGCGGTGTCCTCGAGGGTTTCGTCGCGGCCCAGCTGCGTGGCACTGCTGTCGACAACGACGGCGTGCCCGCCCAACTGGGCGATGCCCAGCTCGAACGAGAACCGGGTGCGGGTGGAGTTCTTGTCGAAGATCACGGCCACGCCTCTTGGACCGTCGAGGGGGCGGCGGCCGAACGGGTCCTTCTTCAGTTCGGCGGCGAGCTCCAGCACCTCGGCCTGCTCGGCCGGGGTCAGATCGTCGTCACGCAGAAAGTGCCTCACTGGGTTGCCTTTTCGAGGATGCCGGGAAACGCCGTCAGGAAATCGTCGATCTGCGCTTCGGTGATGATCAGCGGGGGCGCGAGCCGGATGATGTCCGGTGCTGGCGCGTTCACGAGAAACCCTGCCTCACGCGCGGCGGCTTCTACGGGCTTGGACGCCGGTGCGGTGAGCACCACCCCGCAGAGCAAGCCCCGGCCCCGAACATGGTCGACCAGTGGATGATTCAGCGATTCGATTCCGTGGCTGAGTGTTTTGCCGAGCACCGCGGCGCGTCCGATCAGGTCTTCTTGGGTGAGGGTTTTCAGCACCGCGAGAGCAGCGGCTGCGCACACCGGGTTGCCGCCGAATGTGCTGCCGTGCAGGCCGGGAGTCATCAGCTGCGCGGCCGATCCGATGGCCAGGCAGGCGCCGATCGGCAGCCCACCGCCAAGCCCCTTCGCCAGCGTGACCACATCGGGAGTGATGCCGTCATGTTGGTGGGCGTAGAACGCACCTGTGCGGCCCATCGCGGTTTGCACTTCGTCCAGCACGAGCAATGCGCCGTGACGTGCCGTGATTTCCCGCGCGGCAACGAGATACCCCGCTGGCGGCACGACGACGCCGCTCTCCCCCATGATCGGTTCGAGAAACACTGCGGCGGTGTCGTCCGAGACGGCCCCAGCGAGTGCGTCAATGTCTCCGTACGGCACATGTGTGATGTCGCCGGGCAGCGGCTCGAAGGGCTTTTGCTTGCTTGGCTGTCCGGTCAGTGCAAGGGCACCCATCGTGCGGCCGTGGAAAGCCTCTTGCGCCGCAACGAGTTTGGTGCGTCCGGTCAACCGGGACAGCTTGAACGCAACCTCGTTGGCCTCGGCTCCGGAGTTGCAGAAGAACACCCGCGTCTCGGTGTCGGCGCCCAGCAGTCCGACGAGCGCCTCGGCCAACGCGATTCCGGGCTCGTGCATGTACAGGTTCGACGTATGCCCGAGTGTGTTGAGTTGAGATGTCACAGCCTGTACGACGGCGGGATGCCTGTGCCCGAGAACGTTGACCGCAATGCCGCCGAGCAGGTCGAGATAGCGCCTGCCGTCGACGTCGGTGACGACGGCGCCGTCGCCGCTGGCTAGCGCGAGGGGCGGTGTGCCGTAGTTGTTCATCATCACGGCGGCCCAACGCCGTTCGAGGCCGGGTTCTCCCGCGTCGCTGCGCTCTACCCCCGAGGTCACGCCTTCACCACCTTTGTCCCCGTGCCCGCGTCGGTGAGCAGTTCGACCAGCACGCAGTGGTCGACGCGGCCGTCGATGACATGAGCGCTCGGCACACCAGCCGCCACCGCACGCAAGCAGGCTTCGGCCTTCGGCACCATGCCGGTGTCGAGCGACGGCAGCAGTTCGGACAATGTGCCCGTGTCGATTTCGCTGACGAACGAGTCACGGGCCGGCCAGCGGGTGTAGAGGCCCTCCACGTCGGTGAGCATCAACAGCTTCTCTGCCGCCAGCGCTTCGGCGAGGGCGGCGGCGGCAGTGTCGGCGTTGATGTTGTGCACAACACCGTCGACGTCGGGCGCGATCGACGACACGACCGGAATACGCCCTGCCGCAATAAGGTCGAGGACAGCGGCGGTGTTGACCGACGCGACGTCACCGACGAGCCCGATGTCGGTCGCGATGCCGTCGACGGTGACGCTGCGCCGAACCGCGGTGAACAGCTGAGCGTCCTCACCGGTGATGCCCACGGCGTAGGGGCCGTGCGCGTTGATCTGGTTGACGAGTTCGCGGCCCACCTGTCCGAAGAGCACCATCCGGGCCACGTCGAGCACCTCAGGTGTGGTGACCCGGAAGCCAGCCTTGAAATCGCCTGCGATGCCAAGCCGTGTCAGCA
>DASRFZ010000221.1:0-18944 GCA_035651275.1 Mycobacterium sp.
CGGCCGGCGGCCAAGCAGTCTTCGAGTTGGCACCGCAGGGAGTTGCCGGCGAAGACATCATCGCCCCCAAGAAAGAACTCGACTGGATGCAGCGGCTTGGCGAAGAGATCGACCGGCCAATCTCTTTCGGCATGATCCAGGTCGATGCGGCACCTGACCTCTGGCGCGAGCAGCTGGAGATCTCGGCGGCCGCCCACGCGGCTGGGAGCCGGTTGTATCCGCAGATTGCCGCGCGACCATTCGGGATGCTGTTCGGCTTTCCCGGCCACCATGCCTTCACGCATCGCCCGACCTTCCGTCGGCTGAAAGCCGAATGCAGCCCCGAGGAGCTCAGCCGACGTCTCGCCGACCCAGCTGTCAAGGCGACGATCTTGTCCGAAGACGATCTGCCGCCGGACCCAACACTGTTGTTCGACAACATGTTTGCGCTCGTTCAGTATTCGCTGGACCGGATCTACGCGCTCGGCGATCCGCCCGACTACGAGCCGACCCCGGACCGCGCCGTCGCCGCGATCGCCCGCGAAAGGGGCGATGACCCGTTGTCGACGTTGTACGACCTCATGCTGGAGTCCGACGGGACTGCCATGCTGATGCTGCCGTTCTACAACTACTACTACGGCAACCATGACGCGATCCGCGAGATGCTCACGCACCCAGCCGGTGTCGTCGGGCTGTCCGACGGAGGCGCGCATTGCGGGCTGATCTGCGATGCGTCGTATCCGACCTTCCTGCTGACGCACTGGGCGCGCGATCGGCGCCGCGGTGAGAAGCTCCCACTGGAATACGTGGTGCGCAAGCAAAGTCGTGACACCGCAGCACTTTTCGGCCTGAACGACCGCGGCACAATCGAGGTGGGGAAGAAGGCCGACATCAACGTCATCGACATGTCAGCTTTGACATTGCATGCGCCGCGGATGGTCTACGACCTGCCCGCGGGTGGCCAGCGACTGGTGCAGGGCGCGAGCGGCTATGTGGCGACCATTGTCAGCGGGGTGGTAACCCGCCGCGACAGCAAGGACACCGGCGAGCGGCCCGGCCGACTCGTCCGAGGCGCGAGGTAATTCCGGCGGGCCGGGTCGAAGCGATCTGACGCGGCGCTTCGGCCTTGCTGTGCGCGATTTTTAGATTTTGCGACTGCTGCGCTTGGCCGCTGTGCATAATCACGCGGTGTCTGTATTGATGATGATGAGCCGTGTTCGCGTACTCGTCGTTGCGCTGATCGCGGTATTTCCATTGCTGTCAGTTCCGGTCGCTGCGGCGGATCCGCCGCAGGGCGCGCATATCACCGACATCCAGCATGTCAACGACCGCTGGGACAAAGTCTCGGTCTACTCGCCGTCGATGAACACGGTCGTCGTAAACGACGTGTTCAAGGCACCCAACGCGGGCGCGCCCGTCTTCTATCTCCTGCCGGGCATCGACGGCGGCGACGACCTCGAAGGCATGGGAATCGCTCCGGGCGGCAAGAGCTGGTTCGGAATGACCGACATCCAGGGCTTTTTCGCGAACAAGAACATCAACGTTGTCTCGCCGTTGGGCGGCGCGTTCAGCTGGTGGACCGACTGGGTCGCCGACGGCAGCAAGCAATACCAGACGTACATGACGCGGGAACTGCCGCCGCTGATCAACGCGCAGTACAAGACGAACGGCCGCAACGCGGTCGGCGGCTTGTCGAGCACCGGTGGAACCGCCATCGACTACGCCATTCAGGCGCCGGGGTTGTTCAAGGCCGCCGGGTGCTACAGCGGTTTTCCCGCGCCGTCGGATCCGCAGGCGGCGCAGCAGGTTCAGTTGACGCTGATGGGCGGCGGCCAAAGCGCGGAGGCGATGTGGGGGCCGCTCGGTGGACCCGGGTGGGTGGCGCACGACCCGTCGAAGAACGTCACAAAGTTGAAGGGTGTCGCGATATACGCCGCAGCGTCTTCGGGCGGCGAGGGCGACGTCGATAAGCTGCCGCCGGGATTCGGGCCGAACTTCACCGGCGGTTTGATCGAGGGCATCGTCGCGGCCAACACCAAGCAGTTCGCCGACGCTGCGTCGGCCGCCGGGGTGCCCATCCATTACGTCGTCCGGCCCGAGGGCTCACACACCTGGGGGCTGTTCGAGTCGGAGATGCAAGAGTCCTGGAACACCACGATTGGGCCGGCTCTGCGGGTCGCGTAGCCTCGCCGGAGTGCGGTCTTCCCGAATTTCACGACGCGACGTCGTCAAATTCGCTGTGGCCGCACCGGTTCTGGTGGGGTTGGGCGCCGCGGCGGTCGACGGACCGACAGCATCGGCCGCTGACGCTCGGCTGGTCGACTTCACCGAACACCTTGTCCCAGCGGACCAGATCAAGTCGGCGGGATACGACGGCGCAGTAGTCTATGTGTCCATATCGCGGCCAGGGGCCAACTTCGACTTCAAGCCCGTCACCCGCGACTACGCGAATGCGCTACGCGCACAAGGACTTCAGATCGTCAGCAACTTCCAGTACGGAAAGCCCGGGTGGCCTGATCCGTCGGACTTCAGACGTGGGTACGACGGCGGGGTAGCCGACGCTCAGACCGCGCTGCGGCTGCACGCCGCGGCCGGTGGTCCGGATTCGGCGCCGATCTTCTTCAGCGTCGACGAGGATATCGACCACGATACGTGGAAAAGCCTTGCGGTCCAATGGTTTCGGGGCATCAACTCGGTGCTTGGCTCGGGTCGCACGGGTATCTACGGGAATGCTGCGGCGTGCGGGTGGGCGATCGAAGACGACGTCGTCGGACATTCGACGACGGCCGGGCACCGATGGGCGTGGCAGACGACCGCGTGGTCGCAGGGCAAGCGCGAGCCGGCGGCAGTGCTGTATCAGGTTGCGGTGAACACGGCCTCGAGCCCGGGCCCGCTGGTGGGTGGCATTCACGTCGACGTCGACGAGGTGCTTGCGGCCGACTTCGGGCAGTGGGATTTCAACCGCTGACCCGCGCCGCCGAGCGCACGGTTGTTGTACGTAAATCCCGAGAAGACCCGCGAACAAGCGTGCGCTCGCCGTGCAGATTGAACGGCTCGAGTCGGCGGCGGAGTTCGAAGGGAAGACGCTCGCCGTAGAATCACCACGGCTCTTCGAGCCGGCGGCCGCGTTAGCTCAGTTGGTAGAGCATCGCCCTTGTAAGGCGAATGTCGAGAGTTCGAGTCTCTCACGCGGCTCCACTTCAGCCCGATGTCACCTACTAACTACGCGAGGCGCTCAGATTTCGTCGTCGTCCTCGGAGACGACTGGCTCCGACTCCACGATCTGCGGTGAACGCGTCGGCGGCAACGTCCGCGGCCTGCGAGTTCGCGACCGTCCCGTGAACCGGTCGGCGATGTTCGTCAGCGGACTCGCCATCGCGCCCAACGAGTCCACGGCATCCCGCAGCATCTCGATCGTCGGCGACAACGCCTCGACGTTGGGCGCCAGCTTGTTCATCGTCTCCGCGACGAACGCAATCTGCTCCAGCGGACCATTGCGCGCCGTCAGCATGTCGATCAACCCGCCCTTGACCATCAGCCGCTCCGCGAGCCCGTCCTCGGACAGAATCCGCTCGATCAACCCCTCCTCGGCGAGCAGCTGATCAACGAGCCCGCCCGGCGCCAACGCCCGCTCGAGCGGACCATTTTCAGCCGCGATCCGCTCGAGCGGTCCGCCCGGCTCCATCAACCGGTCGATCGGGCCGCCGTCGCGGGTCAGCTGCTCGATCGGCCCACCCGGCGCCAACGCTCGGCCGAGCGGCGCGTCGTCGTCGAGCAGGCGGGCGAGCTTGTTTGCCTTCTCCAGCGTCGAATCGAGATTCAGCAGATTCGCCACCGCCGATGGCGAGCCGGACCCCTCGGCCTCGCCCAGCGCCCTGCGGGCAAGCCCGACGCCCGCTCCGGCCACCGCGAGGCTCGCGTCGGCGGCAGCCAGCCCGATCTTCGCCGGCGCCACGAACATGCTCGTCAGGCGTTTGCCCACGTCCATGCGGCCAGTCTATGCACTTGAATTGGGGTGCCTGTGAGTGCGCAACCTGTGAAACTGACAGAAAGTTCACAGGTAAAGTCCAGTTGGCCCCAATGCGAGGAGAGAACATTGTCCCGCATGAGTGCGGCACCGATCCAAGATTCCCTACCCGAAGCCAAGGTCCTGGTTGTCGACGATGAGTCCAACATCGTCGAGCTTCTCTCGGTCAGTCTGAAGTTCCAGGGCTTCGAAGTTCATACGGCGTCGAATGGTCCTGCCGCCCTGGATCGAGCGCGCGAGGTGCGACCCGACGCGGTGATTCTCGACGTGATGATGCCCGGCATGGACGGCTTCGGTGTGCTGCGACGCTTGCGCGCTGACGGTATCGACGCTCCAGCGCTGTTTCTCACCGCACGAGATACGCTGCAGGACAAGATCACTGGCCTCACACTGGGCGGCGACGACTACGTCACCAAGCCGTTCAGTCTCGAAGAGGTGGTCGCGCGCCTTCGGGTCATCCTTCGGCGCACCGGCCGAGGCAACGAGCAGCCTCGCAGCGCCCGGCTGACCTTCGCTGACATCGAACTCGACGAAGAGACGCACGAGGTGTGGAAGGCCGGCGAGCCGGTGTCGCTGTCGCCGACGGAATTCACGCTGCTGCGGTACTTCATGATCAACGCGGGCACCGTGCTGAGTAAGCCGAAGATCCTCGACCACGTGTGGCGCTACGACTTCGGCGGCGACGTCAACGTCGTCGAGTCCTACGTGTCCTATCTGCGCCGCAAGATCGACACCGGCGAGAAGCGGTTGCTGCACACTCTGCGCGGGGTCGGATACGTCCTTCGCGAGCCGCGCTAGCGACTGAAGGCGGACAATAAGGAGCATGCCCGTTCCGCGAGCCCGAGGCGTGCCCCTGCGGGTGAGCCTTGTCGCCGCGATGCTGGTGCTCGTCGGCTTCGGTTTGCTGGCCTCCGGCGTTGCCGTGACCTCGATCCTTCGTCACAGCCTCATCAACCGTGTCGACCAGACATTGATGGACGCGTCGCGCGGCTGGGCCCAGGCGCCGCGCCGGCTTCCGCAGCCGCCCATCGAGGGTCCCAACCCAGGTCGACCCCCGTCGAACTTCTACGTCCGCGGCGTCGGCCCCGACGGCCGAGTCTGGATGGCCGTCAACGACCGCGACGCCGAACCCGCCCTGCCTGCCGACAACGACGTCGGCCCTGACCCGGTGACGGTCGGCTCGCTCGACGGCTCCAACACCCAATGGCGCGCTGTGTCGGTGCGCGGCGGCCGGGGCGAGTTGATCACCGTCGCCATCGACCTTTCCGACGTCCAGTCGACTGTCCGCGCGCTGACGTGGTCGCAGGTCGGCATCGGCCTCGCCGTTCTGCTGGTGCTCGGCATTGCCGGCTACATCGTCGTGCATCGCAGCCTGCGCCCGCTCGCCGAAGTCGAACAGACTGCGGCCGCGATCGCTGCCGGCCAGCTCGATCGACGTGTCCCGCAGCGTGATCAGCGCACGGAAGTCGGCCGGTTGTCCGCCGCGCTCAACGGCATGCTCGCGCAGATTCAGGGTGCGGTTGCGTCGTCGAATCAGTCTGCGGCGCAAGCGCGTACCTCCGAGGAACGCATGCGGCGCTTCATCACCGACGCCAGCCACGAGCTGCGCACCCCGCTCACCACCATCCGCGGCTTCGCCGAGCTCTACCGGCAGGGCGCCGCGCGTGATGTCGAGATGCTGATGTCGCGCATCGAAAGTGAGTCGCGCCGAATGGGATTGCTCGTCGAAGACCTTCTTCTACTCGCGCGGCTCGACGCGCAACGCCCGCTCGAGCAATACCGGGTGGACCTGCTCACGCTGGCGACCGACGCCGTACACGACGCGCAGTCGATCGCGCCGAATCGTCGGGTCGAAATGGAAGTGTTCGACGGGCCCGGCACGCCGGAGGTGATCGGCGACGAAGCGCGGCTGCGACAGGTGCTGGGCAACCTCGTCTCCAACGCGCTGCAGCACACACCCGAGAACGCCGGCATCACAGTGCGTGTCGGGACGATCGGCGACAACGCGGTGCTCGAAGTGATCGACCAGGGGCCGGGCATGAGTCAGGAAGACGCCCACCGCGTCTTCGAGCGGTTCTACCGCACCGACTCGTCACGCGCTCGGGCGAGCGGCGGTACCGGCCTTGGCCTTTCGATTGTCGACTCTCTGGTGTTCGCCCACGGCGGGAAGGTCACCGTCGCCACCGCTCCGGGAGAAGGCTGCCGATTCCGGGTGAGCCTGCCGCGCATCGCCGACGTGCCCGCCCACGAAGAGCACGAAGAAGAGGAGCAGGAGGAAGTGCACGCTCAGGTCAGTTGAGCGAGCGCATCTTTGATTTTGGCCTGCGCCTCGTCCAGCGATTCCGGCGACGGATTTTGGTCGACGTTCGCGAAGCCGAAGTCGGTGAGGTTGCGCGCGGGGAAGACGTGCACGTGCAAGTGCGGAACCTCCAGCCCGGCGATGATCAGTCCGGCCCGCTCGACGTCGAATGCCTTACACACCGCCTTGCCGATCAGCTGCGAAACCAGCATGGCCCTGCCGAAGACTTCGGGATCGACGTTCTGCCAGTTATCGATCTCCGCTCGTGGCACCACGAGGGTGTGGCCCTGGGTCATCGGCTGGATGCTCAGGAACGCGACGAACTCATCGTCCTGGTAGACAAACCGGCCCGGCAACTCGCCGTTGATGATCTTGGTGAAGACAGACGCCATGCGCACGAGCATGGTGGCCGCCAGCCTGAACCGTCAAGCGGGGTTGGCTCCCAGCAACCTCGCAGCCTGACCGCAGTGCTGTGGCAGTTTGTGCCGTGACCGTTGGAAATCATGACCGACGTGGTAGCGGGGGTGGGCAGCGGCGCGGCCGCCGAAGCTGATTCAGATCGCCGAACGGGGCGAGACTACGTCCTCGACATCGTGATTCCGGTGTACAACGAGGAGATCGACCTGCCGCATTGCGTCCGCCGGCTGCACGCGTTTCTGGCCAGTGACGTGCCGTATCGGTCTCGCATCACGATCGCCGACAATGCCAGCACTGACGAAACCCTGTCGGTCGCACACCAACTCGCCGACGAACTGCCGGACGTGGCGGTGATCCACCTGGATGCGAAGGGCCGCGGTGGCGCATTGCGTACCGCGTGGTCGGCCTCTGATGCGGCGGTCGTCGCGTATATGGACGTCGACCTCTCCACCGATCTGTCCGGCCTGATGCCTCTTGTCGCGCCGTTGATCTCCGGCCATTCCGACGTCGCGATCGGATCCCGGCTCGCCGCATCGGCGCGCGTCGTCCGCGGTCCCAAACGCGAATTCGTTTCTCGCAGTTACAATCTGATGCTGAAAGGATTCCTTGGCGCCAGGTTCTCCGACGCTCAGTGCGGGTTCAAGGCGATGCGGGCCGACGTTGCGCGCCAACTGCTGCCTCTGGTGTCCGACACCGGCTGGTTCTTCGACACCGAGTTGCTGGTGATCGCCGAGCGCGCCGGATTGCGGATTCACGAGGTGCCCGTCGACTGGGTCGACGATCCCGACTCCCGCGTCGACATCGTGCGCACTGCGATCGCCGACGTGAAGGGGTGCTGGCGCGTCGGCCGGGCACTGGCTACGGGTGCGCTTCCGCTGCGCGAGTTGCAAGTCAACATGGGCCGCGAACCACTGGTCGACGGAGTCCCTGCTGGGATGGTCGGCCAGATGGTCCGGTTCGGAATCGTCGGTGTGGCAAGCACTTTGGCCTACGCGGTGCTGTATTGGATGCTTCATCCGGCGGTTGGTGGGCAGGCGGCGAACCTGATCGCGTTGCTACTGACCGCGATCGGCAACACGGCCGCCAACCGAGCGTTCACCTTCCGGATTCGCGATCGGCTGAATGTCGTGCGCCATCAGTTCAATGGGCTGCTGGTGTTCGCGTTCGGGCTCGCCGTCACCAGCGGGGCGTTGTTCGTGCTGCAGCATTTCGTCCCGGACGCCGGACGCGAGATTCAATTGCCCGTCCTGGTGGTTGCGAACCTCGTCGCGACGTTGGTCAGGTTCGTCGCGTTGCGCCGGGTGTTCGGCGCGCACCGCCCTCGGTGACGCTAGATCAAGCCCGTCGCGTCGAACACCCACGACATGTCGGCCGAGGCGAAGTCCTCCATCCACGTCGGAGGTGCCTGCGCGACAAGCCCGCCCATATCCCAGTAGTCCTTCCACAGCGTGACCTTGCCGTCGACCACGCGGTGCACGGTGACGAATTGCAGCACG
This sequence comes from Mycobacterium sp., assembly GCA_035651275.1. Classification (GTDB taxonomy): domain Bacteria; phylum Actinomycetota; class Actinomycetes; order Mycobacteriales; family Mycobacteriaceae; genus Mycobacterium. The sequence goes on from DASRFZ010000221.1 coordinate 8,219, forward strand.
GCCGTTTCGCCCGTCTTCCACGTCCACGTCTCGGAGTGCTCGTACATCGCGTCGGCGCCGTTGGTGAGGAGCAGGCCGTCGTGGTTCACGTAGCCAGCGAGCGGTTCGAGTCCCACTTTGAGGCGCTTGACGATGTCCACGGGCCCGCGGGCGGCGGCCGCCGGGCCCACTGGCATGTCGACGTAGATGCAGTCGTCGGAGACGAACGTCTGCACCGCGTCCCAGTCACGCCGCGAGAGTGCTTGCCACAGACCGAGAACGGTGTCGCGAATGTCGGTCATGCCGCTGGTACTTGCTCGGCGGTGACGGCAGGCGTTTTGGTTCCCGCGCGCAGGAAGCTGCCGGTGCGCAGATTGCCGACGACGGGGGTGGGGCTTCCGTCGACGAATACCGCTTGCCCCCCGACGAATACTGCGGTGACGGTGTCGTCATTGCGGTTCACCATCCGCGACAGCCCCGCGTACTGCTCGACCCTTTCCTCGGCGTAGCCGTCCAGCGAGCTGTCCAGCCGGTGCGGGTCGATGACGACGACGTCGGCGCGATCGCCGATGCGCAGATGTCCGGCGTCGATCTGATACCAGTCGGCGAGCTCTCCGGTCAGCCGGTGCACCGCCTGCTCGATCGACATGAACGGCCGGCCCGCATTCTCGGCGTCGCGAACATGGCGCAGCAGCCGCAGGCCGAAGTTGTAGAACGCCATATTGCGTAGATGCGCGCCGGCGTCTGAGAAGCCCATCTGAATTGCCGGATCACGCGCCAGCTTCTTGAGTACCTCCGGACGATGGTTGGAAATCGTGGTGCGCCAACGCAACTCGGTACCGTGCTCGAGCACGAGGTCGAGGAACGTATCGACAGGGTGCAAACCTCCGCGTTCGACGCCGACCTCACCGAACGACTTGCCGATCAGCGACGCGTCGGGGCAGGCGACGATTTCCGCATCGAAGAAGTCGCGGTGCCACACCCGCGGACCGTATTTCGCGTCGTAATCCTTGCGGAACCGTCGGCGGTATTCCTCGTCGCGCAGCAACTCGTCGCGGGCAAGCTCGTCCTTCAGATGCAATGCCGCGGCGCCAGAACCGAACTCCTCGAAGACCACCAGGTCGATGCCGTCTGCGTAGACCTCGAACGGGACAGGCAGATGCTGCCACCGGAAGTCGCCGCCGAACCTGTTGATCAGCCGTGCCACGGGCCCCATGAGATGAATCACCACCGGGTTCGCCTTCACGTCGGCGGCCGACAGCAGACTCGTCTTGAGTTTGTTGCGGAAGATCCCCAGCGACTGCACAATCTGCGAGCCGAGATTCAGGGGGTTCGCAATGTCGGGCCCGGACTGCAGGATTCGGCCGCGGCGACGCAACTGCGACTTCAGCCGGCGCAGCTCACGCGGCTCGGCATACGTCGAAGGAAGTGTCCGCGATCGACAGACATCTCCGTCGAGCTTGTCGAAAAGCAGTTGCTGGCTTGACATTCCGACAAAGCCAGCATCCAGCGCTTCCGCCAGCATGCTGTCCATCCGGGTCAGCTCAGTGTGGCTGGGACGCACGTCTTTGCGAGTCGCCCGGTCCAGGCCCATCGTCGCCGCGCGCATGTCGGAGTGCCCGATGAACGCCGCGAGATTCGGTCCCAGCGGCAGCGATTCGAGTGCGGCGACGTATTCGCGGCAGGTGCTCCACGTCTTGTGTTTGTCGACAGCCGCGATGACGTGTTCACGGGGAATGGCCTCGACGCGTCCGAAGAGGTCGCCGGCATCCGTTCCGTCGACGTGCACCGTTGACAGCGAGCACGAGCCGAGCAGGATCGTCGTCACGCCGTGGCGCAACGACTCCGAGAGCGACGGTCCGCCCAGCACCTCGACGTCGTAGTGGGTGTGAATATCGATCATGCCCGGCAGCACCCACTTGCCGGACGCATCGATGACGTGAGTGCAGCCCGTCTCGTCGAGCGGTCCTGTGCTGATCGCCGCGACGTGGCCGTCCTTGATGCCGATGTCGCGGATCGCGGAGGGGCCGCCGGTGCCATCGAAGAACCTGCCGTTGGTGATGATCGTGTCGAAGTCCACCTCGACATATAAGCGTGCTTGTTGACGCGTGTCAATACCGATTGACGCGCGTCAAATCTCGGGTTACCGTTCTTGCTCGCGGGAGAGGGGGCGCAGTGCGTACACCGACCGACCGACGTCAGCCGCAGCGCAGCGACCAGCGTCGCGTCGCGATCCTGGAGTCGCTCGACCACCACCTGCAGGAGTCGAGCTTCGAGTCGATCAACATCGCCGACATCTCGCGGCGCGCCGGCGTCACCCGATCGGCGTTCTACTTCTATTTCGAGAACAAGGCTGCCGCGGTCGCCGCACTGACCGAGCAGATGTACGACGATGCGTTCGTCGCGACCGACCTACTGACGAACGACGGGGAGTCTCCGCAACACCGGATGCGCGCAATGACCGACGCGCTCTTCGAGACCTGGGAGCGACACCGCTACCTCTTCCAGGCAATGCTGGAGGCGCGGGCGAGCAGCACCGCGGTGCGGGAAATGTGGGACAGCGATCGCGAATCGTTTGTACCGCGGGTTGCGGCGATGATCGAGGCGGAGCGCCGGGCGGGGCGCGCTCCCGACGGCCCCGACGCCACCGTGCTCGCGACCATGCTTCTGGAATTGAACGACCGCTTGCTCGAACGGCTGACGATCGGCGGTTCGTTGTCGCGCGAACAGCTCAAGGACGGCGCCGTAGCGGTATGGCTCCGGACCATCTACGGGATTGCCGATGAGTGAGACGGTCCAGCAGCTGTTGCGCACGCGCGAAGACGACGATTCTGTCGCCGTCAAATATGAAGGCCGCCAATGGACATGGCGCGAACACCTTCGCGAGGCGTCAGCGCAAGCGGCGGCACTGCTGGCCATCGCCGACCCGCAGCGCCCCGTGCACGTCGGCACGCTCTTAGGGAACACTCCGGACATGCTGACGCAGATGGCTGCCGTCGGGCTCGGCGGATATGTGGTGTGCGGCATCAACACCACGCGCCGCGGCGAGGCATTGCTGAGCGACATGCGGCGGGCAGACTGCCAGATTCTGGTGACCGACGCCGCACACCGACCGCTCCTCGATGGCCTCGACCTCAGCGGAATTCGCTTGCTGGACACATCAAGTGACGAATGGCGCCAGCTCGTCGACAGCGCGGGCGAGCTACGGCCGCACCGCGAGGTGGCCCAAATGGATACCTACATGATGATCTTCACGTCGGGAACGAGTGGAACCCCGAAGGCCGTGCAGGTGTCGCATTTCATGGTGCTGATGTCGGGACAGGCTCTGGTTGAGAAGTTTTCGCTGACGTCCGAGGACACCTGCTACGTGTCGATGCCGCTATTCCACTCCAATGCACTCGTCGGCGGGTGGGCGGTGGCGCTTGTCTCGGGCGCAGCGATTGCCCCGGCGAAGTTCTCGGCGTCGAACTTTTTACGTGACATCCGCCGCTACGGCGCCACATACATGAACTACGTCGGCAAGCCGCTGGCATATGTGCTCGCGACGCCCGAACAGCCGGACGATGCGGACAATCCGCTGCGGGTCGCATTCGGTAACGAGGCCAGCGACCGCGACATCGAGGAATTCGGTCGCCGTTTCGGCGTCGAGGTGTCAGACGGCTTCGGGTCGACGGAGAACGCCGTGATCGTGACGCGGGAGCCCGGCACGCCGAAAGGATCGATCGGCAAGGGTTTTCCAGGCGTCGCCATCTACAACAGCGAGACGCTGGAGGAGTGTCCGGTCGCGCGCTTCGACGAGGACGGCGCGCTGGCCAACGCCGAGGAAGCAATCGGCGAACTGGTGAACACCGACGGCACAGGGTTTTTCACCGGTTACTACAACGATGAGGAGTCGAACGCCGAGCGCACACGGCACGGCATGTACTGGTCCGGTGATCTGGCATACCGTGACGCCGACGGGTGGATCTATCTGGCCGGCCGCACCGCCGATTGGATGCGCGTCGACGGGGAGAACCTCGCGGCGGCCCCGATCGAGCGAATTCTGTTGCGGCTCAGTGCGTGCAACCGCGTTGCTGTGTACGCCGTGCCGGACGAGAACGTCGGCGACCAGGTGATGGCCGCCATCGTGCTGAACGAGGGTGCAGAGTTGACGCCCGAGCAGTTCGAGGCGTTTCTCGCGGCGCAGCCGGATCTTTCCCCGAAGGCATGGCCTCGTTATGTCCGGATAGCGCCGGACCTCCCGAGCACCGCGACGCACAAGGTACTCAAGCGGGAGCTGATCGCGCAGGGTCCGACGGCCGGCGACGGTGAACTCTGGGTGCGGGACGCACGCGGGACGGCGTACACCCTTGCGCCGCCGCCGAGCCCTACGCGTTAATCTGCTCGACCGCGCGACGCGAACTCCTGTAACGCAGCGGCATTCGCGTCGCCTCCGATCAACTCGGCGAAGCACGCGGTCTCGCGCTCCACGGCGGCTGCGACGTGCGCCTGCAGCGGACTCGTCATCGTCCGCTTGACAGCCATTAGGCTGGAAATCGGCTTGCTCGCAAGATTATTCGCGTGTCGATAGGTCTCTGGTAGCAATTCGTCCGGCTCGCAGACCTTCCATACCAGACCCATCGTGTGCGCCTCCTGAGCGCCGATCCACTCCGACGACATCAGAATCCACGCTGCGTTCTGTCTACCCACCAACTGCGGCAACAGGTATGACGACGCAGCCTCGGGTGCGACACCGAGGCTGGTGAACGGGCACTTGAGTTTGGCGTCCGCCGACATGAACGCCAGATCGGCGAACCCCAGGATGGTCGCGCCGATGCCGACGCCGACCCCGTTGATGGCGCAGATCAACGGTTTCGGAAACGCACTCAACGCGTCGACCATCTCGAAGAAGCCGTGTCGACCGGCACTCGTCTGCGGGTTGGCGATGCTTTCCTGCATCTCGACAAGGTCCGCGCCGGCACTGAATGCCCGTCCTGCACCGGTGATTACGACGACCGCGACTTCTGGGTCGTCCGCGGCGGCCAGCACGGCGTCCCGTACTGCGTCACACAACGCCTCGCTGAACGCGTTGAGCGACTCCGGCCGGTTCAGCGTGAGGGTGCGCACGCGTTGGTCGTCAGCGATGTTCAAAACCATCAGTTCTCCCGTGTGATCATCCGGTGGATTTCGGTGATAGGCCATGGCGGCGAGCCGGTGTGGTCGCGGTAACCGAGCAAAGCAGGTGTCGGGCGATCGAAACGTCCGACGAAACCGCCTGACGCCGCGAAGATTTCGCCCGTGACATCTGCTGCCAAGTCACTGGCGAGATAGGCGTAGATCGGTGCCGCGTACTCGGGCGGCGGTGCGTCGAGCGACGCCTGCATCATCGCGTCGTCGAGCAGGCCGCGCCGGTTGAGGCTGACGATTTGCGCTTCGTACTCCGGGCCGCTGGAGATGCGAGTCTTCGCGCCGGGGCAGACTACATTGGCACGCACCCCATACTCTTTGAGCTCCGCGGCGATCGCCAGCGTCAGGCTGTTGACGGCGCCCTTGCCCGCGGGGTACCCGGTGCCGCAGTAATCCCCCAGGAACGCAAACGAACTCGTATTGACGATCGTGCCGCCACCCTGCTCCACCATCAACGGCGCCGCGGCGCGACAGGTCTGAAACACCGTCCACAGATGCGCTTCGAGCAGTGTGCCGAAGTCCTGCGCCGTGGCGTTGAGGATCGATGAGCCGGACGGCTCGGGAATGCCGGCGCAGTTGACGAGGATGTCGATACGACCGAACTCGCGCACGCAGTGGTCGATCAGCGCGTCGGCTGTCGACTCGTCGGAAGGAGAACCTGCGAAGGGAACGGCCTGGCCGCCCTCGCTGACGATCGCCGACGCGGTCTCGGCGGCGGCGTGGGGGTCGCGGCCGTTCACCACCACCCCGGCTCCGCACGCGGCGAGCAGCTCCGAGACGGCCCGGCCGATGCCGCGGCTGCCGCCGACGACGACCGCTGCGCGCCCCGCCAGCAGGCGTTCTTCGGCCACCCCGGCTCCATTCCGCTTTGCACCGCTCTCCGGGCCGAACTATAGTCCGGACACATGTCCAGCATTCGCCGACGGCGTCGATGACGGCTGTGCCTGCGGAGATGCCGACGCCGACCCGCAACGGGGTGGTCGCGCCGCGTATGGCAGATTCGAATGAAAGTGTCACGTCGCCCGTCGGGCGGGCACTGCGCCGGCCGGAAAGAGTTTGAGTATGCGGATCGCCTTGTTGTCGTATCGCAGCAAGACCCACTGCGGCGGCCAGGGAGTTTACGTTCGGCACCTCAGCCACGGTCTCGTCGAACTGGGCCACGACGTCGAGGTCTTCTCAGGTCAGCCCTATCCCGAGGTCCTCGACCCGCGGGTGCGTTTCACCGAGGTGCCCAGCCTCGACCTGTACCGGGAGCCCGATCCGTTCCGGGTGCCGTGGCCTAACGAGATCCGTGACAGCATCGATCTGCTGGAACTGGCGACGATGTGGACGGCGGGCTTTCCCGAGCCGCGCACTTTCACGCTGCGCGCTGCCCGCCTGCTGGCCGACCGCGTCGCGGACTTCGACGTCGTGCATGACAACCAGAGCCTGGGCACCGGCTTGCTGAAGATCGCGACGATGGGCCTGCCCGTCGTCGCTACGGTGCACCACCCGATCACCCGCGACAGGCTGCTGGATCTCGCTGCTGCGCGCTGGTGGCGAAAGCCTTTGGTGCACAGGTGGTATGGCTTCTTGAAGATGCAGCAGAAGGTGTCACGGCAGATTCCTGAGCTGCTGACGGTGTCGTCGTCGTCGGCAGCCGACATCGCCTCGGACTTCGGGGTGTCCGCCGACCAGCTTCATGTGGTGCCGCTCGGTGTCGACACCGAGCTGTTCAAACCGTCGTCAGAGCCCCGTCGAACCGGACGCATCATCGCGATCGCGAGTGCCGACATTCCGCTGAAAGGGGTTGCGACGCTGCTGCATGCGGTTGCGCGGCTGCGGGCGCACCGCGACCTCGAGCTGCGGCTGGTTGCCAAGGTCGAGCCGAACGGACCGACCCACAAGCTCATCGCCGAACTGGGCATCTCAGACATCGTCCACATCGCCAGCGGGTTGCCCGACGACGAGCTAGCTGCGCTGTTCGCGTCAGCCGAAGTGGCTTGCATACCTTCGCTGTACGAAGGGTTTTCGCTCCCAGCTGTCGAGGCAATGGCCAGCGGGACGCCGGTGGTGGCCAGTCGGGTCGGCGCTTTGCCAGAGGTCCTTGGCACCGACGGCGCGTGCGCGGAGCTGGTGAAGCCGGCCGACATCACTGAATTGACCACTGCGCTGGGCGATCTGCTGGACTCGCCGCAGAAGCGGCGTCAGCTGGGCGAGGCGGGTAGACGGCGCGCGCTGGACGTGTACAGCTGGGCATCCGTGGCCGCCCAGACTGCGCGTGTCTACGAACGAGCGATTGCGCGGAGCTCATGCTGACAGTGGATTTCGACCGGCTGGGCGTCGGGCCGTCAACGAAGGTCATCGACGTTGGTTGCGGTGCCGGCCGGCACACGTTCGAGGCGTACCGCCGCGGCGCCGATGTGATTGCTTTCGACCACGACGCAGCGGAATTGCAAGGCGTGCAAGAGGTCCTGACCGCGATGGCCGACAGCGGTGAAGCTCCCACCTCCGCCCGGGCAGAGACCGTCGTCGGCGACGCTTTGGCCTTGCCGTACGCAGACGAAACATTCGACTGCGTGATCGCCTCGGAGATCCTCGAGCACATACCCGACGACGACACCGCGATCGCCGAACTGATTCGGGTGCTGAAACCCGGTGGCGCATTGGCTGTCACGGTCCCGCGGTGGCTCCCCGAGAAGGTCTGCTGGTGGTTGTCAGACGAGTATCACAGCAACGAGGGCGGCCACATCCGTATCTATCGGGCAAGTGAGCTGCGAGCGAAGTTCCTTCGATCCGGCCTGGACTTCACCCATACGCACCACGCCCACGGGTTGCATTCGCCATTCTGGTGGCTGAAATGCGCAGTCGGAGTGTCACATTCGGACCATCCGGCGGTGGCCGTATATCACCGATTACTGGTCTGGGATCTCACCTCGCGGCCCCTGGCGACCCGCGCCGCCGAGTCCGTGCTCAATCCGCTGGTCGGCAAGAGCGTCGCGATGTATTTCGTAAAGCCGGACACGGCGCATCTCCCTGTTCAGCAACCGGAAGCCGCGCGGGGGACGGCGTGAGGGTCTCGCATGAATTGCCCACTGTGCGGGGCGTTCTGACGCAAGCGCAGTGCAGGCAAACCGCGCTGTCGATCGCGGCCGCGCAGGAGTCGTCGGGAGCCATTCCGTGGTTTCCCGGCGGACACACCGATCCGTGGGACCACGTGGAATGCGCGATGGCGCTGACGACGGCCGGCCTGCTCGGACCAGCCCGAGCGGCCTTCGACTGGTGTCGTCAGACGCAGCGCAGCGATGGTTCGTGGCCTCTTCAAGTGCGGGCCGGCGCGATCGAGGATTCCAACAGCGACAGCAATTTCTGTGCGTACATCGCGGCGGGGGTCTGGCATCACGTGCTGGTCACCGGCGACCGTTCGTTCGCGAAGTTGATGTGGCCGGTGGTCAGCGCGGCGATGGACTTCGTGCTCGACTTGCAGGTCGGGTATGGGGAAATCTGTTGGGCGCGAAGCGAATCCGGCCCCGTCCCACAAGCGCTGCTGACCGGGTGCGCGAGTATCTTCCACAGCATCCGTTGTGCGCTGGCTTTCGCGGACTTCCTCGGCGAACCGCAGCCCGAGTGGGAGGTGGCGGTCGGCCGACTGGGCCACGCGATTGCAGACCATGCCGACGCGTTCGAGGAGAAGGACCGTTACTCGATGGATTGGTACTACCCCATCCTCGGGGGCGCAATGCGTGGTCCCGCCGCGGCCGCCCGGATCGAACGACGGTGGAACGACTTCGTCGTCGACGGCCTGGGCATCCGATGTGTGTCCGACCGGCCGTGGGTGACCGGCGCCGAGACCTGCGAGTTGGTGATGGCGCTCGACGCGATCGGCCATCACCGCGCGGCGCGCGAGCAGTTCGCCGCGATGCACCACCTCCGAGAAGACGACGGATCATATTGGACCGGTTTGGTTTTCGCGGACGGCAAGCGGTGGCCTGAGGAGCGCACGACGTGGACGGGCGCTGCGATGATCCTGGCCGCCGACGCGATCTCGGACGCGACCCCCGCCAGCGGGTTGTTCCGCGGCGAAGACCTTCCGCTGGGCTTGCAGGTCGACTTCGACTGCGAATGCCTGGCTAGTTGACGTTCTAGGCGACTTCCTCGCGCGTGCGTTCAAGCACGCGCAGCGATCCGGTGGCTGAAACCTCCCGGAACTGGCCCGAATCCACCGCTCGCCGATAAATGTTGTACGGCGGCCGACCACCGTCGCGGGGATCGGGGAACACGTCGTGGATGATCAACGCGCCGCCCGGGGAAACCCACTTCGCCCAGCCGTCGAAGTCTGCTTGGGCCGCTTCTTCGCTATGGCCGCCGTCGATGAACACCAGCTGCAGCGGCGTGCGCCACGCCCGCGCCACAGTCGTCGACTTGCCCACGACGGCAACGACGGTGTCGTCGAGTTCCGCTGCGTCGAGTGTGCGCCGCAACGTCGGCAGTGTGTCGAACCGTCCTGTTGCGTTGTCGACCAAGGAGCTGTCGTGGAATTCCCACCCCGGCTGGTGCTCCTCGGAGCCGTGGTGGTGGTCGATGGTGAAGAGCACACTGTTGCGTTGTTGTGCTGCAGCGCCGAGTAGCAGCGTCGACTTGCCGCAGTACGTGCCGATCTCGACGGCCGCTCCACCGTCGAGGTGCTGCAGCGCCGCGTCGTAAAGCGCGCGTCCCTCGTCGGCCGGCATGAACCCGGTGACCTGTTCGGACAGCGCGAACAGCCGGTCGGGGCTGTGGGCTTTCGTCATGCGCTTCAACCTAATGTCTGTCGTCGATTGCCGGTCCCTCGGGTGTGTAGTAGTGTCCGGACACGTGTCCGACTCGGTGTCGCTGGAGTCGACTCGGCGTCGGTTGACCGCCAAGCAGGCCGACACCATCCAGCGGTTGAGCAATGCTGCGCTCGCAGTGTTGGCCCGAGAAGGCTTCGGCGGCTTGACAATTCGGCTGGTGGCAGCGGAAGCGGGCGTCGGGGCCGCGACGGCCTACACCTATTTCTCGTCCAAAGAGCACCTGGTCGCCGAGGTGTTCTGGCGACGACTCGCATCGTCGACGCCTCCTGGCGACGTGGAAGGGCCGCCGGTCGAGCGGGTCGTCGGCGTACTGCGGCACATCGCCTTACTGGTCGCTGACGAGCCCGAATTCGCGGGTGCCGTCACGAATGCGTTGCTGGGACGCGATCCCGACGTCGAGCATCTGCGCGACCGCATTGCGCGCGAGATCAGGGAGCGCCTTGTCGCGGCGGTCGGCGCGGGCGCGAACTCGGCGTTGGTCGAGGCGCTCGAGTTGCTCTACACCGGCGCGCTTGTGCATGCGGGCATGGGGTACGTCACCTATTCCGAGATCGCCGACCGGCTGGAGCGGTCTGCCCGGCTCTTGCTCTCCCGCTAGTTCGTTTGCTCGCGCAAGGGAAAGGCGAGCTAATCCTTGGTGATTTGCATCCCGTCCATGTTCCAGTAGCCGCGAAGGTTGGTCAGCAGCCCCTCATCGTTGACGCGGTAGGTGAACACACCGCGGACCGTGGTGCTGAATCCGTCGAACTTGTTGTGCAGCAGCAGAATAT
>DASRFZ010000222.1:0-2954 GCA_035651275.1 Mycobacterium sp.
AGATGACCGGGCAGCTCACCTCATGAACGGCGGTAGGTAGTTCGCGTGAGATACGTGAATTCCCGTGTGGCAGGCACGTTTTCGGTAGCGGCTAGCGTCGTCCTGGCTCTACCCGCCTGCTCGGCTCCCGGTACGCAACTCGAAGCATCTCCTCCGATCGCAGTCTTGCGGGTCTCGGCGCCGATTCATGCGCCCCTGTACTCGTTCGACAACGACCGACTCCTCGGGCTCACCGACGACAAGCGGATCGCGAGCGTCGACGCCACCGGCCCCGCCGGCTCGGGCCCAGCCGACACCTCGTTTTCGCCGATGTTGGCCGATGTCGGGCGCAACTTCCAAATAAGCCCCTACGACAGCGGGATCGCCCTCGTCCCGCAGCCGGCGCTGAACCGCGTGGCCGAGGTGAAGGTCAGCGATCTCAGGCCGGTCGGTGCCTTCGCGGCCGGCCCGACACCGTCGTACGTGTCGCAGGACTCGGGTGCGAACTATCTGCTCGCCCTGTCCGCAGACCGCTCGACAGTGACGGCAGTCGACCTGCACCGCAACGACATTCTGGGTTCGCAAGCCATCGCAACGCCGCCGCCCGAGTCGACGATCGAGGGCGCACAGCGGGGGCGTGTCGTCGAGTTCCACGTGCTCGGCTCGGGCGGCATCTCCCATTACAAGGGCCACACCATGCCTGTCGAGAAGCACGGCGAACTTCCGGTCAGCGTCGAAGCCGCGGTGGGCGATCCAACAAAGGTGTCCCGCGCGTATCTCGCAGAAAAGGGTACCGACAAGCTCGTGGCCGTGGACTCCAAACATGATCGGGAGAGCCTAGAAGTCGTCGGTACGGCGTCGGTCGGCGAACCCATTCGCGCGGTTGCGGTTGACGACACGCGTATTTACGCCGCAACCGATTCCAAGCTCGTCGTGCTGCAGACGAATGCGTTCGGCGGCTATCCGGACGCGCGCATCCCGACATTACGCACCTTCGACTACCGCAGCGAATTGCCCAGGGGCCCGGCAGCTTCCGCATCGGTTTCCGGACTGGCCGCCGGCCGCCATCACGTGTTCTTGACCCTCGACGGAGTGCCGTTCGTCGTTCGGGTGGCGAAGCCGCATGTCTGACGTCGGTGCGCGCGTGGTCGGAGTCGACACCGACCTCGACATGCTGTGCGACCAAGTCGCCGCGCTGCATGAACTCGCGCGAAGCCAGAAGAAGAAGCGTGACGACGACCGCGTCTACGCATTCAGCATCCGTTGGGGTGCAATGATGTTCGGCCGGTTGGAGCGACTCGAGCATTACAGCTGCGAGGGTAGGCTGACGGCGCTCGAACAGGAACGCTATGACTCGCTGGTGGCCGAACTCCGGGAGTTGCTGCCGGTGATGGACGAGCTGGGTGTCGCGCGACCCACGCAGTTCCTATCCGGATGACGGTCGCTTCGGCATATCGGTGGCGTCGAAGAGCTCAGACTCGTCGAGTCTGATTCCCGTCCGCGGCTCGCGACAGTCGGTGTTGGTGCATGTCAGCGCGACCATGTAAGTGCCCACATTCTGGTTCAGGAATAGGAATCCGAGATACAGAGCGTCACCGACGGTGAACTCGTGGTTTCCACACGCCGTGCACGTGGCGCGGCGTCGGTCGATCTCCGTTCGCACCCGTTCGCGCTGTGTTTCGGTGAGCCGGGTGAGCTCTGGGCGGATATCCACATCGGTCATCAGATTTCGACGTCCTTGTCGTAGTAGATGTTGTCTTCGCGCCAGCCGCCCATGCCTTCTCCGATGCGCGAGTAGTCAGAGATGAATTCGATGTGGTCGATCCACTTCGCCATCTTGAAGCCAACCTGCGTCTCCACCCGCAACCGAAGCGGCGCACCGTGTTTGATCGGCAACGGCTTGCCGTTCATCTCATACGCGAGCAGCGTCTGCGGGTCCTTGGCCAACCCCAGATCGAGCACCTCGTAGAACTGGCCCTTGCCCGCTGCACTTGGATCGTCGCGTCCGGCGTCCTGCATGGTCAAAAAACAGATGTAGCGCGCCTGCGGCAGTGGCTTCACGGCGTCGACGAGATCGCGAAGCGGCAACCCACTCCACTGCCCGATGCTGGTCCACCCCTGGATGCAGTTGTGCATCGTCCGCTGAGTTTGCTTGTCGCTCAACGCTCGTAGCCCAGCGAGGTCCAAAATCATCGGGTTCTCTACCAGACCCCCGACGGGCACCTTCCAGTCGACGAAGTTGTGCACGGCCATCGTGATGTAGGCGAGCGTGTCCGGCGGCTTGCCGTTCACGCGGTGTTCCGGCGACAGCATCTCTTCGGGGTAGTCCTGCTTGGAGCGCAGCGGCCGCAGCAACCCGAGCCGCGTGCGCCGGATCACCGCACCCAGCACCTTCTGCACCGACCGCGGGTTCTTCAGGCTCCAGGCCGTGGCGGCGACGTGTATGAGCACGATCGCGGTGACGATGCCCAGCGACGCGGCGGTCGCCCAATAGAGGTTGCGCACCTGACCGAAGATCATCAGCGCGGTGAGCTGGGGCCAGCTCCACAAACCCACCATCGTCAAGTGGATCGCAATGAAGATCACAAATGCCAGCAGGCCCAGGAAATGCAGGCTGCGCGCGGATTGGCGGCCGCCCCACAGCCGCACGTACCAAGGGAACCGCGCCTCGACGGCTGGGGATTGTGCTGCGCCCGTGAGGATTTGGAATGGCGCGAGCAGGAAGATCACCGCAAAGTAGACCAACTTCTGTATGGCGTCCATCGGCTGGCCCGGTAGCAGAGGCGGCAGGTTGAAGCTCATGTAGGTGACGACGTCGTCCCACGCTTCACCGAAGATCGACCACGACAGCGGAACGTAGCGCTGCCACTGGCCCGTCGCGAACAACAGCGCCCAGTACGCAGCACCGGTCAGGATCCAGCCGATCACGCTGATGAAGTGCCAGTGCCTGCCCATATCGAGTTGCTTGTGTCCCG
>DASRFZ010000223.1:0-2967 GCA_035651275.1 Mycobacterium sp.
GAACCCATTCCTGCTGGGTGTTCACGCACAACTCGGTGCACGACAACAACAACCCGAACGTGCCCACTACAACGGACGTCGTCGCCAACAGTCCGGTGGGCACCGGCGTCCTGATCTCCGGAGGCCGGTTCGACACCGTCGATGACAACGACATCCGCGACAACGGCGCGTGGGGCGTGCTGCTGGTCCCCGAGGTCGACACCGGGAGCCCGCCGCCGGGCGCCCACTGCGGCGGCGGCTTCAACTTTCTCGTGTTGTGCTACTTCGACGACTGGGGCAACGAGATCGAGAACAACACGCTGAGCCACAACGGTTCTTTCGGCAACCCGAGCAACGTGGACCTCGCGGAGATCTCAAATCTGGAGTTTCCGGGCAACTGCTGGCACGGCAACGTCGCGGCCTCGGGTGGGCCCATCCGCCCCACGCACTTTCAGCTCGGCCGGCAACGGGTGACAAGCGACCCACCCTTCATTCAGTTCTTCCCCCACAACATCTGCGGAATCCCGGACGCGGGCGCATTCATCATCAGCATCCTGAGTCTGGAGCTCCTCTGCGACTCGCAGTTCCTCTTCCCGTGCCCGAGCACGCCGATCACGAACTACCCGCGCCAGACGGCGGTCCAAATAGCTGCGCTGCCCCCGCAGCCGACCATGCCCGATCCGTGCATGGGCGTGCCGGGCAACCCGTGGTGCCCCGCCAACCCGGCCAGCCCATCCCCGTATCCCGTGCCGGGGTCGCCCGTTCACTAGGAGTGTCGCCGGGGCCTGGCGACGGTCGAGCGGCAGCGCCGACTCACGCCTACGCGCGAACCCGCCCCAGTCCATGGGGTAGCCCGGATGTGTCAGCTAACCGGAGTGCCGAGTGTGTTCGTTGGCGGCCCCGACTGCGGGGTCGACCCCAGCTTTGGGCCCAGCGGGATGTTCTGGATGTTCTGGATCCTGTCGGCCGGGGCCCTGCACTTATTCGTGTCCGCGTCCCAGATTCCGCCGGACGCGAAGCAACACAGACTGTGATAGGTCTGGCCGGGGTCCTCCGTGTGTGGATTGGCCATGCACTTGTCGTATTTCTCGATGTCCCATTCGGCGCTGGCGATCGCGGTGTGGCCGAAGACGCCCGCTCCCAGCGCAATCGCACCGGCGAAAAGGGCGGCACGCGCAAACCGGCGCACCCCGGCGGGACGGGCGACAATCGCGGTCGAGTTGTCGATGCTCATCAACGTTCTCCTTCGAATGTTCGCCCCCCGGTGGGTGGCGTTCACCGATAGGAGCGAGCACCTAGGAAAACGGTGACGCTTTCTGCCGAGATTTCTTTCGAGGGCCGACTCGAGGTGCGTCGGACCGCACGGGCGTGCCGGCTCACCCCTGCGCGCGAACCCGCCTCGCTGTGGACCTGAAACTGTTGCGCTGCTTGGTCATTGCGCCATCACACGGCTCGACGCCGAGGACGCGACGACGCAGACCTTCGGTCGCGATGTCAAGAACAGTGTTCGTCGCCCGTCGCATCAAGAAATCGGGCACCGGCGCGCGCAACTCCATCGTGAGGTCGAAGCGCACCCGGGTCTTGCCGCCCTCGGGACGCAGCGTGTACTCGACGTGCTGGGCGTGCTGCTGAAAAGTCTCGGCGGCGTCCCAGACCATCCAGTCGCGGCCCCAGTGGTACTCGAGAACTTCCTTGTCGGCGATTCCCATCAGCCGGTAATGGACCTTCACGTGGTGCGGACGGCCGTCGTCGTAGGTGTCGAGTACCTCGACGCGCTTGTGCATCGGAGACCACGACGGCGCCGACTCGATGTCGGCAAGCGCATTCAGGATCGTCTCCGGAGGAGCTTCGATCACCACTTCACGGGACGCTCGCACGGCCACGTAGTCGAGGGTAGACCCCACGTGGTGTTTGCGGAAGCGGTTTTCAAAACGTTTGCAAATTGCGATCCAGCAAACTAGTTACCAGCCGATCTCCTCAACCGGAGTTGTATCGGCGGGTGGGGGACCGAATTCGTCCACTGACGTGCGTGAAAAGCGCGGCGCGGGTGCAGCCTGGTCGAAACCATTTTGATGCACAATCGTCGCCCGCGCTCTCAAATGTTCGGCCTCTGCCGCCTCGCTCCACGTCAGCACCGGTGTAACGCAGGCATCCGTACCGGCAAAAACCTTCGTCCACTCGTCACGTGTTTTGCTGGCGAATCGTTCAGTGAAGATTTTGTGCATTTCGGGAAACGCGTCACGGTCGAGCTGATTGGGTACGTCGTCACTCGAGAGCCCGAGTCCGGCCAGCAATTGTGCGAAAAACTGCGGTTCGATCGCGCCGACGGCCATGTATTTCCCGTCGGAAGTCTCGTAGCAGCGATAGAACGGGGCGCCGCCGTCAAGCAGGCTGGACTCGCGTTCGTCGGACAGGGTGCCGACCGCCTTCATCGTCCATTGCATCTGCGCGAGCAAACTGACGCCGTCGACCATCGCCGCGTCGATCACCTGCCCCTTGCCGGACTTCTCCCGTTCGTAGAGCGCCGCGACGATGCCGAGCAGCAACAGCATCGACCCTCCGCCGAAGTCGGCGACGAGATTCATCGGTGGCAGTGGCGGCCGATCCCGGTAGCCCATCGAGCCGAGCGCACCCGTCAGCGACAGGTAGTTGATGTCATGCCCTGCGGTCAGCGCCATCGGGCCCTGCTGTCCCCAGCCCGTCATGCGCGCGTAGATCAGCCGCGGGTTGACCGCCGCGCAGTCATCGGGGCCGATGCCCAGCCGCTCGCAAGTGCCCGGCCGGAACGGGTCCAGCAGCACGTCGGCCTTGACCGCGAGGTCGAGCAGCTTCTGCGGCTCACCCTTCACGTCGAGATCCACGATCCGCTTGCCGCGATGCATCAGGTCTCGGTCTTCGCGCGGCATCGCCATGCCTCCGGGCCGCCGGACCCGCACCACGTCAGCCCCGAGGTCGGCGAGCACCATCGCGGCATGCGGTCCGGGCCCG
>DASRFZ010000224.1:0-5354 GCA_035651275.1 Mycobacterium sp.
TCGGATCTCCTTCGCGCACACCGGCGAACAGCGCCCGCGGCAGATAGGTGAACACGAAGATCCACACGATCCGCACCAGCAGCACCGTCATGAACACCGCCACCGACGACCCGACGATCGTCGACGCCGCAATCCCGCGCATTTCGGAGACCACGCCGGGCAGCTGGAGCCCGATCAGAAGGAACGCCACCGACTCGAGGATCAGCTGCAGCGCCTTCCACACCGCCTGGTCTTGCAGCCGAGTGGCGTAGCTCGCATGCGTCGAACGCTGGCCCAGCATGAGCGCCGCCACCACGACCGCGAGAACGCCTGAGCCATGGATGCTTTCGGCGACCAGGTACACCACGAACGGCGCGACCAATCCGATCGCGCTCTCGACGACCGGGTCGTCGAGCAGGTGGGACCGGATGTAGTCGACGATCATGCCGAACAGCACGCCGACCACCGCGCCGCCCGCGGCGGCCAGCGCGAAAGTGGTCAGCCCGTGTGTCCAGGTGAACGACGTCCCGATCGCGGCGGCCAGCGACACCTTGTACGCGGTCAGCGCGGTGGCGTCGTTGAGCAGGCTCTCGCCGCCGAGCAGCGTCATCGTCCGGCGCGGCAGGCCGAGCCGGCGCCCGACTGCCGTGGCCGACACCGCGTCCGGCGGCGCGACGATCGCACCCAGCGTCAGCGCAGCCGCCAGCGTCAGCTCGGGCACGGTGTTGTAGGCGACGACGCCGACCGCGAACGTCGTCGCCAACGGCAGCCCGATGGCGAGCAGTCCGATCGGCCGCACGTTCTTGCGCAGCGCGACGTAGCTGCTCTCCAGACCCGCCGACCACAACAACGGCGGCAGGATCACCGACAGCACGAAGTCGGGTTGCAGCTGAACCGACGGCACGCCGGGAATCAAGCCGATGCCCAGCCCGGCGACCACCAGCACCAGCGGCGCCGACAGGTGGTAGCGGCGAGCCAGCGCGGCGACCAGCACGGCGCCGACGAGGACCAGCAACAGTGAGTCGTTCACGAGCCCTATCCTTGAGCAGCATGCGGCGACGTGCACCCAAGCCCCCGGATACGTGCGAGCACCTGGCGTCAGCTGCAACGGCCGACGAGCCGCAGCCGCGGACGCCGGGGGTGTGCCAGGAATGCTCGGAAATGGGCGAGTCGAGCTGGGCGCATCTGCGGATGTGCTTGACCTGCGGGCACGTCGGATGCTGTGACTCGAGCTTCCACAAGCACGCCACGAAGCACTTCCAGCAGACGGGCCACCCGGTGATGCGCTCGCACGAGCCGGGTGAGTCGTGGCGCTGGTGCTTCGTCGACCTGCAGCTCGGGTGACATCTGGCAGGCTGGCTGGGTGACCGACGAGACGCGGCCGCTGAGCGTGATGTTGCTCGGGGCCGGCGAGCTGAGCCGCGAGCTGGTCACCGCGTTCCAGCGGCTCGGGGTCGTCGTGATCGCCGTCGACCGCTACGCCGACGCGCCCACCCACGAGGTCGCCGACCGCAGCGTCGTCATCCGCATGACCGACCCCGACGAGCTGACCGCGGTGATCGAGCGAGAACAACCCGACTACGTCGTCACCGACGTCGACGATCCCGGCGGCGCGCCCGTTATTGCCAACGACGCGCTGGCTGCCGTCGGCGAGCGGGGTGTCACCGACGTGGTGCCCACGGCGCGGTCCAGTCGGCTGAGCCTCGACCGCGAGGGACTGCGGCGGTTGGCCGCCGACGAACTCGGACTGCCGACGGCGCCGTTCTGGTTCGCCGGGTCGGCCGACGAGCTGTCCGCGGTCGCGGAGCACGCAGGCTTCCCGCTGGTGGTGCGGCCGGTGACTGGACCGCAGGGGGAGGGCGAGTCGGTGCTGCTGCGCGGCGACGACGTCGCGTCGGCGTGGGAGCGCGCGGTGGCGGCCGGCGGCCGGGTCGCGAACACCAGGGTGATGGCCGAGACGATGGTCGAAATCGACCACGAGGTAACGCTTTTGACGGTCCGCAGCGCAGCGGTCGGGGGGCCGCGGGTGCAATTCTGCGAGCCGATCGGACACCGGCAAGTCGACGGCGAGGTGCTGGAGTCGTGGCAGCCGCAGGAGATGACGGACGCCGCCCTGGCCGCGGCGAAGTCCATCGCCGCGCGCATCGTCAACGCGCTCGGCGGGCGCGGGGTGTACGCGGTGGAGCTGTTGGTCAAGGGCAACGAGGTGTACTTCGTCGACGTCAGCCCGCGACCGTACGACAGCGGATTGGTGACGCTGCGTTCACAGCGGCTGTCGGAATTCGAGTTGCACGCTCGCGCCATTCTCGGGCTGCCGGTGGACACGATCATGATTACGCCCGGTGCCGCACAGGTGGTGTATGCGCGTGCCGACGCGCCGGAGGTCGACGAGGATGTCCGCACCGAGCTTGCGACGCAAGCGCTTTCGGATGCGCTCTCGATTCCGGAAAGCGATGTGCGGATCTTCGGTTCTGCCAAGAGCTACCCGCAGCGCCGCCTTGGTGTCGCCTTGGCGACGGGCGCGAATGTGAAGTCGTCCCGCGATCGTGTGCATCAGGTTGCCGCGGCGCTCAGGAAGTTCTGGTAGGGGTTTCAGAAGTTTCGTCAGCAAAGGACTTCGAGGGGCCTTGGCCGGCCGAATCAGCAGGGGATTCCGTGGCCGGACCGTGCGGAATCCCTCTTATTTCCTGTGTATCAGCTTGGTATTGCCTGCGCGTTGACGCGAGCGTGACGTACCCCGTGGGCAAACTTGATTCGTTGGCCCGACGAGATCAATGACTGCCTTCGATCATGTGTTACGCAGCGATGCGTCGTATGAAAGGGCCAAAAATGAACGACCACAGCGAACTTCGTCACGATCTCGTCGTCCGGTTCGGACAGTGCCTGTGCGGCCTCGCGATCACCCTGGGAATGGGTGTGGCGGCTAGTGGCGTTGCCAACGCGGCGCCGAGTTGTGAAGAGATCGAATTCGAGATCGAGCAACACAATCTGCAGGTCGTCGATCAGACAAACGGCTCGGCGGTAGATGCGTACAACGCCGAGGCCGATCACCTCAACTACCTCAAGGACCACTGCGCTTGACCCTCGCCTGCCGGTAGGTCTGCGCGTCGGCAGTGGCGACGCCTGTATCGCGGCTCGATACGATGAGTACCGTCGAACGAGTACTCCGTGGAGGTCGCATTGCCAGCATCCGAACCCCCGCCGTCTGAGGCGGGGCCATCCGGCTCTGCTCGCGCCTACGCAGGCGACATCACGCCGCAGGAGGCGTGGAAACTGCTGAGCGACAACCCCGACGCGGTGCTGGTCGACTGCCGCACCGACGCGGAGTGGAGGTTCGTCGGGGTGCCCGACATCTCGGATCTGGGTCGCAATGTGGTGTGCGTGGAATGGTCACATTCGGACGGGCGGCGCAACGACAAGTTCGTCGACGACCTGATCAACGCCGGCGTCGAGCCCGGCGAACAGCCCGTCGTCTTCCTGTGTCGCTCGGGAAACCGGTCGATCGCGGCCGCGGAGGCCGCCACCGCAGCGGGAATCACGCAGTCCTACAACGTATTAGACGGTTTCGAGGGCCACCTCGACGCTGACGGGCACCGCGGCGGGTCGGGGTGGAAGGCCGTCGGACTGCCCTGGAGACAGTCGTGAGCATCAAGACTCCGGCCGAGCTTCCCGAGGGTGTCGGCCAGGCCACCATCGGCGTGCGCGGCGCGCTGATGCGGTCGGGATTCGAAGAGACCGCCGAGGCGATGTATCTGACGTCGGGGTACGTGTACTCGAGCGCGGCCGAGGCTGAGAAGGCGTTCACCGGCGACATTGAGCGCTATGTGTACTCGCGCTACGGCAACCCGACGATCTCGATGTTCGAAGAGCGGCTCCGGCTGATCGAAGGCGCGCCCGCGTGCTTCGCCACCGCGACCGGAATGGCGGCGGTGTTCACGTCATTGGGCGCGCTGCTGGGTGCGGGCGACCGGCTGGTGGCCGCGCGCAGCCTGTTCGGGTCGTGCTTCGTGGTGTGCGACGAGATCCTGCCGCGGTGGGGGGTGAAGACGGAGTTCGTCGACGGCGACGACCTTTCGCAGTGGGAGAAGGCTTTGTCGACGCCGGCCCAAGCGGTGTTCTTCGAAACGCCGTCGAACCCGATGCAGTCGCTGGTCGACATCGCCGCGGTGTGCGACCTCGCGCATGGTGCAGGCGCAAAAGTGGTGCTGGACAACGTTTTTGCGACGCCGCTGCTGCAGCAAGGTTTTCCGTTGGGGGTCGACGTCGTCGTCTATTCCGGCACCAAACACATCGACGGGCAGGGCCGTGTGCTGGGCGGGGCGATCCTGGGCGACGAGGAGTACATCGACGGGCCGGTGCAGAAGCTGATGCGGCACACGGGTCCGGCACTGTCGGCGTTCAACGCGTGGCTGCTGCTGAAGGGCCTGGAGACGCTGGCCGTGCGGGTGGACCACAGCAACGCGTCGGCAATGCGCATTGCGGAGTTCTTGGAGGGGCACCCCGCTGTGCGGTGGGTTCGATACCCGTTCCTGGAGTCGCATCCCCAGTACGACTTGGCCAAACGGCAGATGCGCGGCGGCGGCACGGTCATCACATTCGAGCTGGAGGGCGGCAGCAAGGAGCGGGCGTTCGAGGTGCTCGACAAGCTGCGATTGATCGACATTTCGAACAACCTCGGCGACTCGAAGTCGTTGATCACCCATCCGGCGACGACGACGCACCGCGCGATGGGCCCGGAGGGACGGGCGGCGATAGGGCTGGGCGACGGTGTGGTTCGGGTGTCGATCGGGCTGGAGGGCACCGAGGACTTGATCCACGACCTCGACCAAGCGCTGTCATAGCATCGGCGCATGTCCAAGTCGAGCGACCGCAAGAAGGCTCGCCGTCAAAAGCGGCTGGCACAGAAGGTCGTGTGGGATCGCATGAACGAAGCAGTTGACGAGCACATCGAGGATCTTTCTGACGAGCTCGCGGACGGCGTCATGGAACTCGATGACCTACTTTCCTTGCGCGGGTGGACCTTTGACGCCGAGCTGTCGTCGGGGAGCGTCGTTACTTGGTATTACGCGCCGTCGGGTTGCGAGCCGGCGGACGAGGACGCGGAGCCCGTCACACGCGCGTGGATCACTATCGCCGCCGAGGGGGACCTCGAGAGCTTCCCCTACGTCGTCAACATTGTCCTCGCGGGCAGCACTGATGCCAGGGCACTGTCACTTGAAGCATTCGTCGACCAACTCGACGCCGCCGAGGCCCACCGCGCCACGAAATCGACGTTCCGGTGAGGAAGTTCGAGTAACTCACACCGAAACGTCGATCTCGTTGCGGCTCAGGGCTTCCAGCCCCGCGACAGAAGCGCCGCGCGGGCCTCCGCAGCT
>DASRFZ010000225.1:0-4127 GCA_035651275.1 Mycobacterium sp.
CTTTTCGGCTGCGGCCCGGACCGGGTGTCGAGTGGTACGACGTCGACTATCCCGACGTGATCGCCCTGCGGGAGCAGTTCTACCCGCCGGATGCCTCGTACCGGTTGATGCCCGCGTCACTGACTGAACTCCACTGGCTCACAGCGGTGCCGACCGACCGTCCGGCACTGGTGATCGCCGAAGGCGTCGTCATGTATTTGACCGAGGAGTCGGGGATCGCCTTGTTGCGGCATATCGTCGAACGCTTCCCGTCCGGCGAATTGCAGTTCGACGTGCTGAACCGGCGGGCGATGCGGACGCAGGTTTTCAACCGGGTGCTGCGCCGGGCCGGCGCGCGGTGGCAGTGGGCGGTCGACGGCCCCGACGACATCCTGCGCACTGTGCCGGGAGTGCGGCTGTTGTCGGGAATTTCGGCTTTCGATGCCGAAGGCTTCCGCGTCGCGCCTCGCCCCTACCGCGTGATGGCGCGCGTCTTGTCACTGGTGCCGGCGCTGAAACGGATGGAGCAGTTTCACCGCTACGCGTTCTGAGGTGTCTACGCAGGGCCCTGCGGCGGATGGCCCGGAGGCTGCTGCGGCTGCTGAGGAGGGTTGCCCTGCTGCGGGTAACCGCCGGGTGGGCCGTAGCCGGGCGGCGGCTGCGAACCTTGCGCGCTGCCGAAACCACGCTGCACGGAGGCGATGCCGCCCGCGCTGATGAACTGGAGCACCGCGCCGACCGTGATCACGATGGCCAGCACCAGCGAGACCCACAATCCCCAGCCGCGCGACCAGGGCCACGGGACACTGATCAGCGAAACGAGGAAGAAGATGTCCGCGAGCAGGACAGCGCCAAGCGCGAAGAGGCCTAGCGGCACTCGCGGCGGGATGACCTGCAGCGCGGAAACCACGAATATCGCTGCTACAAGCAAGAAGAGAAGCACGCTGATCAGCGCCGGGCCACGGTCCCACGCGTTGCGGGTGGCGGTGCACGGGAAGTCGTCGCCGAGGCCCATCCCCTCGCAGATGTTCAGGGTGTACCAGGCGAAGAAGCTGAAGACGAAATAGAGCAGACTACCGACCACGGCGATCAGTCCGCCGGGCATGATCTTTTTCAGATCAAGGCCGGCAGCGGATCCTTGTGGCGGGCCGTAGGGGCCGCCCTGTGGGTGAGACATTGAGACCCCTTTCGTCGTGACTTCCGCACATTGTGCGCGCACGACGAGCGGCGGGTTGTGTGAATCCGCATTCTCGATCAGGACGGGCTTTCGGCCTTCGCTTTGAGTCGCTGCAGCGTCGCTTCGATGTGAGCTGTGTTTGCCGCCTCACGATCTTTGACGCCGGTCGCGAGGCCGGCGGGCTTGCGGAACCACGCGGGGCGTCGGTCCCAGGTCCGCTCGATGACGCGACAGCCTCCGTCGACCGGCTCGATGTCGTAGCGCCAGTGCGCGATCGGCAGGACGGTGTGCTTCACGTCGAATGCGAACACGCGGCCGGGATCAGCGTCGGTGACCGTGCAGGTCGTGGACCACTGCTTGCTGCCGTTGCGGTTGTGGCCTTTGAACACTGCGCCGGGCGCCGCGGAATTTCCCTTGCGCCACTCCATCGCGGCGACCTCTTCGCCCAGCGACGCGAGTGTGGGCAGATCGGTGATCAGGGCGTAGACGGCGTCGGGATCGGCGTTGATCGTGACGTCAGCTCCTGCCGAGGGCTCAAGTTGGCTCATCGGAGGATCTTAAGTCGCTGGTCGGAAGAAAGATGCCCGACGGCGATGTTGACTGAGGTATGAGCAGACCCGTTCTGAAGCCGAATGCCAGCCATCCGATCACCGTCGAGCCGACCGGCAGACACGTCACGGTCCGCGTGGACGGTGACGTAGTCGCCGAGACGGACAGTGCACTGACCCTGCAGGAGTCGAATTATCCTGCAGTCCAATACATTCCGCTGTCCGACGTGAACCGCGAACTCCTGCGGCCGACCGACACCGCGACGTACTGCCCGTTCAAGGGGGACGCGAGCTACTACAGCGTCGTCACGTCGGCGGGCCGGACCGTCGAAGACGTGATCTGGACCTACGAGCAGCCGTACGAGGCGGTCGGCGCGATCGCCGGGCACGTCGCGTTCTATCTGGACAAGGCCGAGATCACCGTCGGTTAGATTGGTCCATCAACATCCAGCGCAGCGTTTTGTTCGGCGGTCCCGTGTTTCCGCTCGCGACGCTCGCCCCACTGCGCCGAGGCCGCGGCGACCCGTGTTTTCAGATCGCCGCTGACGGGGCGATCTGGCGGACCAGCCTGATGCCGAGCGGCGCTGTGACCGCCAGGATCACGACGCCGGCCCCTGGCGTCGTCGACTGCGAGGCGTGGGGTGACGGCGCGTCCGAGTTCTCCGATGCGCTGCCCGCGTTGCTCGGCGCCGACGACGACGCCGAAGGGTTCGCTCCCGAGGAGCCGACGATCGCCGCGGCGCTGCGCAGGGCGCCACACTTCCGGCTGGGCCGCACCGGACGCGTACTCGAGGCGCTGATCCCAGCGGTGCTCGAGCAGCGGGTGTCGGGCGCCGAGTCATTCCGGTCGTGGCGGGTACTGGTGACGAAGTTCGGCGCACCCGCACCGGGTCCCGCGCCGCAACGGATGCGGGTGCCGCCCTCGGTGGATGTGTGGCGGCGCATCCCGTCGTGGGAGTTTCAGCGCGCCAACGTCGATCCGGGCCGGGCGCGCACGATCGTCGGCTGCGCGCAGCGGGCGTCGTCGCTGGAGCGCCTTACTCAGCGCGCGCCGGAGTCCGCGCGCACGGCGCTGACATCGCTGCCCGGCATCGGCGTGTGGACGGCAGCGGAGATCGCGCAGCGCGCATGGGGCGACGCCGACGCGTTGTCGGTCGGCGACTACCACCTGGCGAAGGTCGTCGGCTGGACGCTGCTGGGCTACCCGATCGACGACGACGAGATGGTGCGATTGCTTGCCCCCCTGTCCCCACACCGTCACCGCGCGGTGCGACTCCTCGAGGTCAGTGGGCTGGCCAGGAATCCGCGATTCGGCGCCCGCCAGGCCGTTCGCAATATCGCCGCGCTGTGATTACCGCCGAACGACCCTGGGTATGCCTGGACTGATTCCAGATAGCTACTCAGGAGGACGTCGATGGCCGAGTTCACGGTCCCAGGTATGTCAGACAAGGCGGGCACCGAGGTCGCCGATCTGCTGCAGAAGCAGCTCAGCCGCTACAACGACTTGCACCTGACGCTCAAGCACGTTCACTGGAATGTAGTGGGCCCCAACTTCATTGGTGTGCACGAGATGCTCGATCCGCAGGTGGTGCTGGTCCGCGGGTACGCGGACGAAGTCGCCGAACGCATTGCGGCACTTGGCAAGTCGCCAAAAGGCACGCCTGGTGCGATCATTGCCGACCGCACATGGGACGACTACTCCGTCGACCGTGACACCGTGCAGGCTCACCTCGCGGCGCTCGACCTCGTCTACACCGGGGTGATCGAGGACACCCGCAAGGGCATCGATCGCCTCGAGGATCTCGACCTCGTCACCCAGGACATGCTGATCGACCACGCGGGCGAACTGGAGAAGTTCCAGTGGTTCGTGCGCGCGCATCTGGAGAGTGCGGGAGGATCCTTGGCGCACAAGGGTGCTCGCACCGAGACTGGCGCGGCGAGGAAGGCGAAGGGCAAGTCCTAGCCGTCCAGTCGTTCACCGGGCGAGCAGTCGGGACGTCACCATCTCTAGATACAGCGGTCAACGCCTCCACCGGCGGTCGATCGATAATGGCCACAGGGCGGTACCGATATGCATACCATATTGGTACCATGCCCTGTGTGAGCAAACAGATCGCCGTCCGGCTTCCCGATGAGGTTGTCGAGTTCATAGATCAAGAAGTCCGCAGCAAGCATGCGGCGAGTCGTGCTGCCTTCGTGCAAAGAGCTCTCGAGCGGGAACGACGCCGTCTCGTCGCGGCACGCGATGCATTGATCCTGTCCCGGCAGAACGCTGACCCCGAACGATTCGACGACCTCGCGGCATATGCGGCAGGACTTGACATGGGCCTCGAATGAGGCCGATCCATCTAGCCAAACTCGACAAGACACGCCCAGTACTCATCCTCACCAGAGAACTCGTCCGGCCACACCTCACCCGGGTT
>DASRFZ010000226.1:0-3112 GCA_035651275.1 Mycobacterium sp.
CAACGCGTAGAGCGCCGGCACCGGAATCGACCGTCGCGGCGCTGGCACGCCGGCTTCGTCGGCCGCGATCCGCACGACGTCCTTTAGCGGCATCATCCGGTCCGACACGAGGTATCGTTCGCCGTTGCGCCCGCGAGCAGCGGCCAATATCAAGGCCCGGGCAGCATCGTCGACGCCGACCACTTCCAGCTCGATGCCGTCCATGAGGAAGGGCAGCTTGCCGAACACCGCACCGGCGATGAATGCGCCATGTGGGGTGCGCCCCCAATCACCGCTGCCGTAGGTCGTCGACACGCACATCGCGACCGCGGGCAGCGCGTGCTCAGAGGCGTAGCGCAGCACCAAATCCTCGGCCTGGAGCCGTGATCGGACATACGCGGTAAGACCGCGGCGGCGGATCTGATCGGCTTCGGTGGCCACATGGCCGCGACGCCGGCCCACGGTGGCGTAGGTGCTGGTGAAGACGAACCTGTGCAGGTCCGCGTCTTTGGCGACGTCGAGGACGTTACGCAAGCCTTCCACGTTGGTGTGAAACAGCGGCGCGGGATCACGCAGCCAGGCGCGGGTGTCGACGACGCAGTAGTACACGTCGTCACAGCCGTTTATGGCCGCACGCAGCGTGGGGTTGTCGAAGATATCGCCCTCGAAGCGGGTGACCGTCAGGTCGTCGATGCTGCGGGTATTGGCTGTGGGCCGTACCATCACCCGGACGTCGGCACCGTCGGCGACAAGCTGGCGGGTGACATGCGAGCCCAAAAATCCATTGGCGCCGATGACCAGCTTGGGTCGTGCGCTCATTCCTGCCCTCCGTGCTGTTGCATCCAGCGTGCGGCGTCCTCGTCGAGCGTTCCGAGCTCCTGCGCCTTCTTGCACCACTTCATCGCCGCGCGCATAAAGCGCAGCGGGTTGTAGATGTCTTCTTGACGACGCCACAGGCCGTCGCCGGCGTAGGTAAGGATCGAGATATTGGTCGCGCTGATGACGGTGCCGTCGCCGGGGTCGACCATCGGGTTGTCCAGCTCGCAGATGATCCTCCCGGTCGGCTCGTCGATGACCGACCACAGCGACGGAAACGCGACCATGTGGCTGCCCGGGAACGTCGACATCGTCGCGCTGATCCACGCCAGCACCTCGTCGCGGCCCCGCATGGTGCCGGCGGCGTGCTCGACGTACTCGACGTCGGGTGTGTACTGCTGCACCCACGCTTCCCAGTCGCGGGTTTCGGCGGCGCGGGCCACCGTCTGCTCGTAGGCGTCGAATGCCCGGACGAGCTCGGCGCGACTGAACGGCGGAGTCGTCACGTCAAAACTAGAACACGTTCTACCTGGATTTGTCGAGCACTTCCTATGCTCGGAGGAAGGAGGGTGAACCATGACGACCAAGAAGGCGATTCTGGCGGGCGGCTGCTTTTGGGGTATGCAGGACCTGTTCCGCAACCAGCCCGGGGTGATCTCCACCCGTGTCGGCTACACCGGCGGCGAGAACGATCACCCCACCTACCGCAATCATCCCGGCCACGCCGAGGCGATCGAGATCGTCTACGACCCGGCACGCACCGATTACCGCACGCTGCTGGAGTTCTTCTTCCAGATTCACGACCCGACGACCAAGAACCGGCAGGGCAACGACGTCGGCACCAGCTATCGCTCCGCGATCTTTTACCTCGACGACGAGCAGAAGCAGATCGCGCTGGACACCATCGCCGACGTCGACGCAACCGGCCTGTGGCCGGGCAAGGTCGTGACCGAGGTCAGCCCGGCCCGCGAGTTCTGGGAAGCCGAGCCCGAGCATCAGGACTACTTGCAGCGCTATCCGAATGGGTACACCTGCCACTATGTGCGGCCCGACTGGAAACTGCCGCGCCGCGCCGAAGTCGAGCAGTAAGCGCTGAACCGGGGCGCGGTCAACCGAGCGACAACCCGGGATCTCCGGTCAGTTGGAACGCGCTGCGCATCGCCTTGACAGCGTCGGTCTGGCCGTCGAACTTCCACCGCCGCAGTGCCGCCTTGCGCTCAGCCGATGTGCTCCCGAGGCGGGCAGTGATCAGCTCTGCCGGGCTTGCCGTCACGGTGACCGCCGGTGGGCCTGACGCAGCGGTGAGGCTTCCGTGTGATACCCCGAAATCGAAACGGCGTCCGTCGATTTCGACACGGTAAGAGGCGGATAGGTTTGCGATGCGTGCAGGGTCGGCGCCCAGCAGGATTCCGGCGAGAAAGCCGTTCAGCGGCGTCAGCGCGCTGTCGGCGGGTTCAAGCAACTCCAGCCCGAAGATGGCGATGGCTTGGATTACCGGCGGCACCTTGCGCCAGCCCAGCTCGCTGAGGGTGTACACGGTGCGGGCGATCGGCGGCGGAAGCTCGGCGCGCGCGATCAGGCCGGCGTCCTCCAGTTCCCGGAGCCGGTCGGCGAGCAGATTGGTGGCGATCCCGGGCAGCGCCGCCCGAAGATCGGCGTAGCGCCGCGCCCCGCCGAGGAGTTCGCGCAGGATCAGCAGCGTCCACCGCTCGCCCAGGATGTCCAGGCCACGTGCGATAGGGCAATTCTGGTTGTAGCTCTTCTTCCCCGCCACACCAGCTACTCTACCACTCGAACACAATATTCAACTTATAGCTTGAATTTTTTGTCTTATCGATTTACCGTCCTTCCATGCGTACTCAACTCCGTGAACCCGTGTTCAGCGGCCAAGCCATCGCCGCACTTGCCGTCATCTGCCTGAGTGTCTTCGTCATCAGCGTCGACGCCACGATCGTCAACGTCGCCTTGCCCACGCTCTCGCGGGACCTGAACGCAGACACCGCGCAGCTGCAATGGATCGTCGACGCCTACACCCTCGTCATGGCCGGCCTGCTGCTCTCAGCGGGCAGCCTCAGCGACCGCTACGGCCGGCGGGGCTGGCTCACCGGCGGCCTTGCGGTGTTCGCGATGACGTCTGCCGTGGCCGCGCAGGTGACTTCGGCGGATGCGCTGATCGCGGCGCGCGCCGCGATGGGGGTGGGCGCCGCGGTGATCTTCCCGACCACGCTGGGTCTCATCACGAACATCTTCACCGACCCCCTACCGCGGGCCAAAGCGATCGGCGTGTGGGCGGCGATGGTCGGCGTCGGTGTCGCCG
>DASRFZ010000227.1:0-10391 GCA_035651275.1 Mycobacterium sp.
GCAGCACCTTTCAGCTCATACAGCCCAGCTGCCCGCTCAGCCGCGGCTCGCGCACCCGTCGCGTCGCCAGCAGCATCCAAGACGATTGCTAGCGTCAGACACGAATCCCCGTGGTCTACCAGCGCGTCAGTGCGTTCCGCCAGCGCGACGGCTGCCTCGGCGACCCTCCTCGCATCGGCATGCTCACCCTGCCGCGCCAGCAGCTGCGCCCGAAGCGTGCGCCACGCGATCGCCGCCTTCAGGGCGTGGCCCGCCAACCGCTCACTCTCCGAACACAATTCGTCTGCTTCGGCATCGCGGCTGAGCATCAGAAGTGCGCGGCCCAATAGCGCGGCGGTCTCAGCCGTGTCGGCGTCTAATCCCATCCGGCGAAAACCGTTGTAGGCCTTACGCAAATGCTGCTCCGCAGCGGCCGGATCATCGACGACGAGTTCAACAATCCCCGCGAAGTGCTCGACTTCGAGCTGCGCGTGACGCAATCCGAGCTCGGTGACCGTGCGGCGCGCCGACTCGATCATCCGCCGGGCCGCCGCCGCCCGCCCGCGGAACGCCTCCAACACCGCCTGGCACCGCGTCGATGTCGCCTCGACCGCCGGCGAGTCGGTCGTGATGCGCAGCAGCCGCACGACATCAAGGCACCGCCCACCCGCGCGCGGAACCGGGTTCGGTCCCCACAGCGCCGCCAGCGGTGCACCCGCCAACACCGCGTTCACCCTCGGGTGTTCGCGCGCGCGCCGCGCCGCCGTCAGTGCGTTGTCCAGCGCGATCTCGCAGTCCCCAATGCGTCCGAGGCGGGCGAGGCACACGGCGCGGACAGTGTGCGCCTTGGCTTCCCCTGCGGCGTCGTCTAATTCCGCGAGCTTCTCGGCGGCCGCGGCCAACGCGGCTTCGGTCTCGTCCAACCGCTCGGGATTGATGAGCATCGACAGTTCGCCGTCGAAGCACGTCGCCCACGCTGCCAGGCGAGGCGAATTGACCGTTGCTTCTTTCAATTGCGAGACCGCGCCGGCCGCCGAAGTCACATCGCCCGCAGCGAGCAGGGCCTCGCAGCGTGCGACCAACAACTCCGCGGCCTGCTCCTCGCGGTCGGGCAGTTCTTCGTCGATCTCCTCCAACGCGTGCAGGGCTCGGTCATAGAGATCTGCCGCGCCTTCGTACGCCAGCCGTGCCATCGCCTGGTCTGCCGCACGCCGGCAATACTCAACTGCCTTGGCGGCGTTGCCCGCCCACGCGCATTCGAAATAGTGATGTGCGAGTTCGGCAAGCCGATCGTCGTCGGCTCCCGGCTGAGCCTCCAGCGTCGTCGCGATGCGCTGGTGCAATCGCATACGCCGGACGGACGCCAACTCGGCGAGCAGCGACTGGCGGATCAGCGCATGGTTGAACCGGTATCGGCCGCCTGGTTCCTCGATCACGATGCCGGCCTTACAGGCCTCGTCGAACGCGTCGATCAGATCGTCGCCGACGACTTCCTCGACGAGGTCAAGTGCGAACCGGCTGCCGACAACTGCGGCCGCGGCGAGCGCCTTGTTCGTCTCGGCTGGAAGTCGAGAAAGCCTGCGGCTTACCGCTTCTCGTACTCCCTGCGGCAGCGTGCTCGGGTCCCAACGGCCCCCACTCTCGTCGACGTGGCGCAACGCCTCGATGAGGAAGAACGGATTGCCCCCCGTCACCGACGCCAATGCGCGAGCAAGCTCTTCGTCGTCGTAGCCGGCTTCGGCCACGTACGCGGACACGTCGTCCTCGTCGAGGCCGCTGAGGTTGATGCGGCTGGCGGTGCCGTCGCGGTGAAGGTCGGCGAGCATGGCCGCCAACGGATGTGAGCGGTCGAGGTCGGTGCTGCGGTACGTGCCGACGATCTGCACCCGGGCGTGTTCGCCGAATCGCAGGAGGTGACGCAATAGCAGCAGCGTCGGTTTGGCCGCCCAGTGGAGGTCGTCGAGTATCAGCTCGACGGGCGCGCTCGCTGACGCGAGTTCCAACAGCGCGACGACGGCATCGAACAAGGCATAGCGTTCGGTGTCGGCGTCGGCGCGGGTCGGCGCGGCGAGATCCGGTAGGACGTCCGACAATCCGGGAACCAGTGCAAGCAACGCTTCGACGCCGCGCATGCCGCGCAGCCGCTTCGCGCCGAGACATGGCACAAGCGAGCGCAAGGCTTCGGCGAACGGTTGATACGGCGCGCCGAGATCCTCGTCGCAACGCCCGTAGATCACGACCGCACCTTGCGCGTAGGCCTGTTGGGACCATTCGCCGGCCAGGCGCGTCTTGCCCACACCCGGTTCTCCAGCGATCAGCACAGCACGCATGCCGCCGGCGAGCGCCGCCTGCCACGTCGACAGAAGTTGTTCTAGCTCGTGCCCGCGCCCGACGAACGGGCCTGGGCCGGTCAGCACAGCGGGCAGGCTGGGCCGATCGATCGGCGGCTCGGCTTCCTGCGTTGGCGGTACGTCGTCGGCGCTTTCAAGACGCAGCTCGAAAACATGTTCCGGCCGTGCCAGGTTGCGCAGCTGGCGCATGCCCAAGTCGGCGAGCACCACGTCGTCGGGCAAGGAGTCGATGACGAGCTCGGCAGTCGCACCCGAGCACAAGATTTGTCCTCCTTCGGCCAGCGACCGCAGGCGCGCGGCGCGGTTGACCGCCCTGCCGAAGTAGTCGCCGTCCCGGAGTTCGACCTCGCCGGTGTGCAGGGCGATTCGGATGTGCATCGGATCGCGTAATGCCCACGGCTCGTGGTTGATCGCGTCTTGCAACTCGACCGCGGCGGCAGCTGCCGCAGACGGGCGGTCGAAGACAGAGAACGTCGCGTCGCCCTCGCCGCGGGTCTTGATCAGCCGTCCCCCGCGCGACGTGACGACCTGTTCGACGAGCTCGTCGTGACGCGCGAGTGCGACCGCCATCGCGTCGGCGTCTGCTTCCCAGGCGGCAGTCGATCCCTCAATATCGGTGAGCAGGAACGTGACTGCGCGAGTCACCGTCGAAACCTGTTGTGCCGTAGGCGCTTCCAATGCCGCGTCCTGCGCGACGATCGCCGCCTGAAGTCGCCGGAGCTCCGGGCCGGGGTCGACGCCAAGTTCGTCGGCAAGAAGCGTCCGCGCCCGCTGATACGCGCCGAGGGATTCGCCCTGTCGTCCCGCGCGGTACAACGCGAGCATGAGCTGACCCCAACGCCTTTCGCGCAGTGGTGCCTCGGCGACCGCGGCCTCGAGCTCTCCGATGATCTCAGCCGCGCGGCCCGTCGCGAGCAGTGCGTCGGCCCGATCTTCAACCATCGCTGCATGCCCTTCGACCCAGCGGGTCTTCTCCGAAACTCCGCGCTGGGAATCCGGCAGCTCGGGCGTTCCCCGCCACAACGTCAGCGCCTCGTCAAATCGAGCCAGCGCCGTGCTGGTATCGCTCGCCGCTGCGGCGTCGCGGGCCGTCCTTGCGGCCAGCTTGTACCGCTGGGCGTCGACCTCTGCAGCTGCCAGCTTCCAGCCCGCCCCCTCGGTGACGACGACGCCGTCGCCGAGCGTGCGGCGCAGAGAGGAGATGTGGGTCTGCAGGGCCTTGGCGGCGGTCCGCGGCGGATCGTCGCCCCAGAGCAGTTCAACGAGGGTGTCGGCCGAAACGACCGAGCCGCCGTGGAGTCCGAGCATTGTGAGGATCGCGCGGGGCTTTGCGCCCGGTATCGAAACCGGCGCGCTGTCCTTCCGGACCTGAAGAGGCCCTAAAACCCCCAGCTCCACCGTAGGCAGCGTAGTCACGTCTTCATCGTCCGGTGGGCGATTCAACAGGTGGTCAAGAGCGAGTAAAGGGGTTTCTCACAGGGCGCCCGCATCGCTCCGACGAGCAGACGCCAAATCGCACAAAACGAGGGTGGGTAATGCGATTCCGCGTCTGCTCGCGGCAAGGGGGGTCAGTACAGCGGTGACCACGCCGACGTCCGCAGCAGCCGGCTTTCCCACTGGTCGCGGTACTTCAGCGCTTCGAACATGTAGGTGCCGGGCCCGCGCTGTTCGGGCGGAATCTCCGCCGTCAGCAGGCGAACGAGCGTCGCGTAGTTGTCGGTCGGCTGGATCTTCTGCCACAGGATGGCTTCACGGCGCTTGTAGCTGCCATGCGCGACTTGGAAGCACGCCTGAATGTCGAGGATTTTCGACGTCTTGGACAGCGGTCGGTAGTAGATCTCGTCCCACATCTTGATGTAGTCGTCGAGCGGCGCCGACGGCCAGCCGGTGTCCTCCATGAACAAGCTGACCGGATGCGTCGACCCGTCCGTCGGCACGCTCGCAAGATCCACCTCTTGCAATGGCGACCAGTCGACCGGCAAAAGGATCTTGCCCGTCACCTCATGCCGCAGACCGTCCAACTCACGCATCCACGTTCGCAGATCACCGGTTTGCGCGCGGTGCACGAGGCTCTCCCACGCCGCGCCGTCGGCGACGCCGGTGATCGTGACGACGTTGTACGACATCCCAGATCCGTGCGCGTGGTTCGTGTACCAGAGCAACCGTGCATCGTCCTGCTTGGCCAACATCGGCATCCAGCCTTCGCGGTAGGCCGCCTCGAACTCGTCTTCGCGCGCCCCGACGACTTTGTGGGTTTCGTGGAGGAACAGCATGGCGACTCCTCAAGCCTTGTCAGCGATCAGCGCGGCCAGACGGCGACGGTTGACCTTGCCGGTGTCGTTGTACGGAATCTGTTCGACGAGCGCGAGCCGCTCGGGCAACTTAAAGTACGCGATGTGCTCGCGGCAGTGCTCTCGCAGCTGCTCCAACGTCACGGGCGTCGACGCCACGACCGCCGCGCCCACCCGCTGGCCCATTTCGTCGTCGGCGATTCCCGCGACGGCCACGTCGACGATCGCGGGGTGTGACCGCAGCGCTTCCTCGACCTCGATCGGCCCGAACTTCTCTCCCCCGCGGTTGATCGTGTCCTTGAGCCGACCGCTGGGGTAGATGTAGCCGTCGGCGTCCTGACGCGCGAGATCGCCTGTGCGCAACCAGTCTTCGGTCACGTTCTGGTTCGACTTCACCCACAGTTCGCCGACGGTTCCGGGCTCGACGTCGTCACCCGTATCGGGATCGACGACGCGGACCTCGACACCCGCCAGCGGCCGCCCGACCGACCCCACCCGGCGAGGGTCGCGATGGTCCTCCGGTGCCAGCGTCGTGTAGGCCCCAAGGGTTTCGGTTTGCCCAAACACGTTGGCAAACGCCACATTCGGCATCGCGTCCATCGCCCTGCGAACCAACGTCGTAGGTGCCGCGGCCGCCCCATACGCGATAGCTGCCAATGACGAGAGGTCGGTGTCGGCGAAATCGGGATGGTCGAGAATGCGTTGAAGCATCGTCGGCACCAAGAACGTCGACG
This sequence comes from Mycobacterium sp., assembly GCA_035651275.1. Taxonomy (GTDB): domain Bacteria; phylum Actinomycetota; class Actinomycetes; order Mycobacteriales; family Mycobacteriaceae; genus Mycobacterium. Next base: position 5,356 of record DASRFZ010000227.1, read on the forward strand.
CCGCCCGATATTTCTGCACGAGCCGCAGCCACTGCCCTGCGTCGAACCGGTTGAGCACCACATACGTGTTGCCGGCATACAGATTGCCGAGCAGGCCGATCGCGCCTCCCACGTGGAAGTACGGCACGGTCATCATTCCGACCGTCGGCTTGGCGTCGCGCTGGAACGGCACGGCGACACCGGTGATTCGCCGAGTCAGCTGGCCGTGCGTGATGCCGATCGCTTTCGGGAGACCCGTTGTGCCACTCGTGAAAAGGACGAGGGCCTCGCGGTCATCGACGCCATCGGCAAGCGGTGCGGCAATCTCGTTGTCGCTCAACAACTCTGCACCCGTCAGCACTTTGGGGACGCCTGCCTCACGAACCCGGTCGGCGTGCGCCTCCCCCGCGATGACGACGTCGGCGCACTCCGCGCTGTCAAGAAGTCCGCGCACTTCGGCCGGCGTCAGCGCCGGGTTCATCAGCGCGGCCACCGCACCGATCCGCGCGGCCCCGAGCAGCGTCGCGATCGACAGCAGGCTCCCGACGTCGACGACAGCAACGCGCTTACCGGCCAGATCATCGGCTGCCAGCCGAGCCGCACACCGTTCGACGGCGGCTGCAAGCTCGCCGTAACTGAAGGTGTGGTCGTCGATGACGAGTGCGGCGCGGCCCGGATCGCCGGCCGCGGCGGCGTTGATGAAAGTGGCGATATTCATTGGTTTCTCAGTACAGGGGTGACCATGACGAGGTTCGCAGCAGCCGGCTCGTCCATTGATCGCGTAGCGCCAAGGCGTCGTGCATCCAGGTCCCGGGTGCCCGCTGTTCCGGCGGAGGCTCGGTCTGGAGCAATCTGAGCAAAGCGTCGGGGTCGCGGATGCGCTGCATCAGCGTCACCTCGCGGCGGAGGTGGCTAGCCAGCGCGGGCTGGAAGGCGGCCTCGATCGTCAGCAACGGCGACGGTCGGTCAAGGCTCTTGGAGTACACCTCGCCGCACCGGTCGATGTATTCCTCGAACTCGTCCGCGAACGGCCACATGGTGTCTTCCATGTAGAGAGTCGGTTCGTGTTGGCGCGCGTCTGCCGGGATCTCGCTGAGGGCGACGTCGTGAAGCGGCGACCAGGCAAGCGGTACAAGCAGTTTCGCGTCGACGTCGTAGCGCAGCGTGTCGAGGTCACGCATCCACTGTTGCAGGTCGCCTTTCTGGATTCGCAGGGCAAGACGTTCCCATGCGGGGCCATCGCGGACCGCAGTCACCGTGACGACCGTGTACGACGGCCCGGTGCCGTGGGCCTGGTTCGCGTACCAGAGCAACCGAGCGTCGTCACCCGCGGCGAGCGTCGGCATCCAGACGTCTCGGAATGCGGCCTCGAAATCGTCCTCGGCGCGTCCGCGCACCTTGTGCACCTCGTGCACGAACAGCATGCCGAGACCTCCCACGCGTGAGCGCAATCTAGACAGCGACGCCGAGAATCTGATTACCTGCTTAGGGTAACGGTGCTCCCGCTCAGGAAGTTCGCTCATGGCAAGGCTCGATGTGCCCGCCGGTCCGGGCGGCGAAGCAGCGATGATCTGGACGCTGCGGCCTCAACTCGGTGCGATGGTCGACAGGATGATTCGTGGCGCGTACCAGGAAAGCATCCTGCCCGCTGACGAACGCGAGCTCGCGCGAATGCGGATCGCGCAGATCAACGACTGCATTGCCTGTTCCGACTTCCGGGCGCCGTCGGTCCTCAACGCTGGCATCGCCCCCGAGCTCTACGAGAACGTCGCCGCGTACGCCAGCTATCCCGGCTACACGCCGCGGCAACGGATCGCGATCGAGTTCGCAGAGCTTTTCGCCAACGACCCGACCTCGCTCGATGACGCGTTCTTCTCGCGTCTGCGCGCCTTGTTCACGGACCCGGAGATCCTCGACCTGACGCTGTGTGTCGCTGTCTTTCTCGGGCTGGGCCGCTCGCTGGCCGTGCTCGGCGTCGACCAGTCCTGCGCGATCGACGTCTGAGCCGCGGGTGGATCTTCGCTCGGTCGATGAACTGCTCACCACCACGCGGGCGGTGCGCAAGCGGCTGGACCTGACGCGTCCTGTCGAGCGCAGCACGATCCTCGAATGCATCCAATTGGCCATGCAGGCGCCGACCGCGAGCAATGCGCAAGATTGGTGCTGGATGGTCGTGACCGACGACGACAAGCGCGCGGCCATCGCCGACATCTACCGCAGCATCGGCGCCGAGTACCTCGCCAGCGCCGCGGAAACGACGTCGGATCCGCAGACACAGCGGGTGTATCAGAGCGCGCTGGGCCTCACCGAGACGCTGGCCAAGGTGCCCGTGCACGTCATTCCTTGTTTGCGCACCCGCATCGACGGGACCAACCTGCTGGCCGCCGCGTCGGCGTGGGCGTCGATCATTCCCGCCGGCTGGAGTTTCATGCTGGCGCTGCGGTCCCGCGGTCTGGGCTCGGTGTGGACGACGATGCATTTGGCCAAGGAGCGCGAAGTCGCTGAGCTGCTGGGGATTCCAGACACCGCGACGCAGGCTGCGCTGTTTCCGGTGGCATACACGATCGGCACCGACTTCCGGCCCGCCGCGCGCCCACCCGCGGAGACCATCACCTACTGGAACACCTGGGAAGGCGACTGATGAAGTCCTACACCGTCCGGTTCCACGTCGACGCTCCGCCGCGGAAGGTGTGGCGTGTGCTGCACCCGCCGGTCCCGCCCAATTCCCCTCGGCCGCGGGTGCTTTCGTGGCCGACTGGAAGCATGGAAATCCTGATGGAGGGTGACGAAGCCGGCGAAGGACTGGTGCGCGCATGCATCTTTGAGGTGCCCAAGTACCTGCTGTCGGGTGGCAAAGGGCGCTCGTTCGAGGCCGTGACTGAGGCGAAGCTTCACAAGCTGTCGCGTTATGTCGCTGTGGGCAAACCGCTTTGGTCGCGGGCGGAGGGGTATCACGAACTCGAGGAGCAGCCCGACGGAACGACCGTGCTGACGTTCCACGAGGATTACCACACCTACAATCCGGTGCTGCGTTTCCTGCTCGAACGCGCGGTGCACGCGAAGATCTCGCGAGACAACCTGGACACCTACGAGCATGCGCTCGGCTACGCCGGACGGGTCACGAGATTACCAGCGGACTCCAACTGAAAAAGGCGTCGTAGCGAGGGATACTGAGACAGATGAGCTCACCGACAAAGTCCGCGGTCGCCGACGACGTCGAAATTGTCCGACGGCTGCTCGCTCATATTGACGCCGGCACCACCGACGAGGGCGAGGTTTGGCGCGAGCCGGTCGAGAACTACCTCAGCACCGAGAGATTCGCCGGCGAGATGCAGGTGCTCCGCTCGACGCCGAGCGTGTTCGCGCCCTCCGCGGCTCTTCCGAATCCGGGCGACTACGTCGAACGGGTCACGTTCGGCGTGCCTCTTTTTGCGATCCGCGGGCGTGACCGACGAACGCGGGTGTTCCGCAATGCGTGCCGGCACCGCGGCATGTCCGTGGTGGAGGGCGCCGGGTGTACGCATGCGTTGGTGTGCCCCTACCACGGGTGGACGTACCGGCTGGACGGATCGCTGGCCCACGTTCCGCACGATGAAGCCTTTCCGGAGCTCGACATGGCGACGCGCGGTCTGGTGGAGGTCGAGAGCCGCGAAGTGGATGGCCTCGTCGTGATCGGAGCCTTGGATTCGCCCCTCGGGGAGGACACCCTGGTCGACGGCAGTCCTTGGCGCGACAAGCTGCTGCCGGCGACGCGGCTGGTTTACACCGAATCCAAGCTGCGAGCGTTCAACTGGAAGGTCCTTGTCGAGCAGTTTCTGGAGGGCTACCACATTCGGGCCACGCACAAAGACACGCTGTTCCCGCTGCAGTACGACGACCTCAACATCGTCGAGACGTTCGGGCCGCACAGCCGAATCACGTTCCCCTACCGCAACATTGAACGGCTGCGGGACCGCCCCGAGTCGAATTGGACGATAGACGCTCGGGTGACGTACGTCTACCACCTATTCCCCAACGCGGTGTTCGCGACATTCCCCGACCTTGTTCTCGTGATCATCATCGACCCGGTCGACGTCGGGCACACAACCTCCTCGATCTTTACGATGGTCAAACCCGAGCTGGCCCAACATATGTCGACGCGGGCTGACACGGAGAAGGACTCACCGCACGCCGGCAGCCTGATCGCGCGAAGCGGCATCGAGGACAACAGCATGTCCGCCGGCGTGCAGCATGGGTTGCATGCCGGCGCCAACGCGTTCCTGGAATTCGGCCGGCACGAAAGCGCACTCGGGCACTTTCACGCCGGACTCGACGAGCGCCTTGCGATGCTCGGCGCTCAGGACTGATCGTCGAGCCACCGCGAAATCGCGTTTACCGCGTCCCGGAAGAAGATTCGGTACGGCCGGTCAGCGACATAGCCGATGTGCGGTGTGGCAAGCACGTTGTCCAGCGTGCGCAGCGGGTGCCCGGCGGGCAGCGGCTCGGTGTCGAACACGTCCAATGCCGCGCCCCCGATCCGCTTCGATTTCAGCGCGTCGATCAACGCCTCCTCGTCCACGATCGGCCCGCGAGATGTGTTGACCAGCAGAGCCGTTGGTTTCATCAGCGCCAACTCCTCAGCGCTCACCGTGCCGCGCGAGCGGTCGCTCAACTTCAGATGAATAGTCAAAACGTCCGCGGTGCTGAAGAACTCTTCCTTGGACGCCAATCGTGCGCCGACGTCCGCGGCGGTCTCACCTGTGAGGTTCTGGCTCCAGGCGATCACGTCCATCCCGAATGCCAGGCCGACTTTCGCGACCCGCTTGCCGATGTGGCCGAGTCCCAGCACGCCGAGCACTCGCCCGGACAGTTCGTGGCCAACTGATGTCTGCCACTGGCCATTTCGCATCGCGGCGATCTCCGCTGGCAGATTGCGGACAGCCGCCAGGATGAGGGCCCACGTCAGCTCGACCGTCGACGCGATCGTGCCGCCGGTGGTGCCGACGTGAAGTCCGCGCTCCTCGACGGCCGCCATGTCGATCGACGCGTTGAACGGCCCGGTCGAGGCGATCATCTTC
>DASRFZ010000228.1:0-14702 GCA_035651275.1 Mycobacterium sp.
CAGTGAGCAGTTGCCGAGCAGCACCGTCGTCACGCCATGGCGGACCGACTCGCGCAAGCCCGGATCGAGAAGGATCTCCGCGTCGTAGTGGGTGTGCACGTCGATGAATCCGGGCACCACCCACTTGCCTGCCGCGTCGACCACTTCCGGACATCCGGTCTCGTCGAGCGGGTCAGCGGACACCGTCGACACCACGCCGTCGCGAATGCCCAGGGAGCGGATCTGCGGCGCGGCGCCGGTGCCGTCGAACCACAGGCCATTGCGGATGATCACGTCATACATGTCGACAACCTAACATAGATAGTGAGTACTCACAATCTTTCCACATGGGTCAGATCCCGAAAGTCGGCGGCAGACACAGCACCATGACCAACCCCCAGATCAGATGCGTGAGCACCGGTGCCAGCACACCGCCCGTCGCGCGGCGCTCCAGCGCACACACCGTGCCGAGAATGATCGCGGCAAATCCGAGCATCGGATTGCCGCTGGCAAGCGTCGCGGCGATATAGAGGACAGTTGAGACCACCGTCGGGTAGAACCGGCCCAGCGCCGTGTAGAGCGCACCCCGGAAGAACAGTTCCTCGGCGACACCGTTCACCAGCGTGATGAAAACGATCAGCCACAGCGAGCCGTGGCTGGAGAACGCGAGCACCCGGGTGATCAAGTCCCGTACGGGCGCGATTTCGCGCGCCACGAATCCGCCACCGACGAAGAGCCCGCCGAGCACAAGCCCGATCGCGCTTCCGGTGATCACCGGCCGCTGATTGCGGGATCGCCACCGGATACAGCCGAGATGCAGTGGGCCAGAAGCGAATGCGCCGACGGTCCACACCGCGGCCAGCAGGAGCGTGAGCCAGTAGAACGACGTCCGCCCCGGGGTGCTTCGCAGCGAGAACGAAAGAACCACCGCGCCGAGCACCAGGACCACGGCGACGACGATCCGCCGCCGCCGCACCACCGATGGCGGCTCGTGGTGCGGCACCGCCACCGCGGTGACGACGTCTTTGGCGTCCGTGAGGATGCCTGTCATGCCGGCTTCCCGTTCGGCGTTAGCATGTCGAACCCCGTGCGCAGCACCCCGGCGAGCGGGCCGGGAACCAGGTTGACGATGCCCAACGCGGCGCGTGCGGTCGTCGGAATCACCGTGCCCGCCAAGCGTTTCAACGCGAGCACGTCGCCGCCCGCCCACGCCGGATCGGTGTCGGCGAGGTGATGCGGGTCAGCGAGCGCATTGACCGGGCGCGGACGCCGGACCGACAACGACAGTGCGATCGCGTCGTCGATCGCCGTAAGCCCGCCGGGTGGGTCGGGCAGCAGATCACGCAGCCGGTGGTCGGACGCTGTCATCGGGTGGTCGAGCGAAGCCACCAAATCGCCCGCCAACCCGCCGGGCACCGGCAATGCGACTGCCGTCAGCCGCGACACCAGGCTGGTCTGGATCCCGCGGATCGGAAGCCCCGCGCGCCACATGCTCCGTAATCGGGCGTATGCGAAGAGCAGGTCGCGATACGTCGTCGTCTGCGGTCCGCAGATGTCGTAGCCGCCGGCCGGCACGCGATCCGAATCTGCCGCAGCGACAAGGTAATACAGCACGTCGCGAATCGAGATGGGGTCGATCGGATTCTCGACCCATCTCAACAGCGGAAACAGCAGGAAGCGGTCGCCGACGTAGCGCAGCATCTCGAACGACGTCGACCCGGCGCCAACGATCATCGCCGCGCCGAGCCACACCACTTCGGGACCGTGGTCGACATGAAGCGCGGAAGCCACCTCCGCGCGGCTGGTCAGGTGTTCGGACAGGTTGTCGTCGTCGGGCACGAATCCGCCGAGATAGACAATGCGCCGCACGCCCGCCTCTTTGGCGGCTGTAGCGACGTTCCCGGCGGCCCGATTGTCGGCGTCACGAAAATCCGGCTGGCCGATGCCGTGCACTAGGTAGTAGACGACGTCGATGGGGCCGCCCTCGGAGAACGCGCGTGCGGTGGCGCCGACGTCGCCGGCATCAAGCGCGACGGCGTCGACGTCCGGATACCAACCGAACCGCTTGAGCCGAGATGGATTTCGCGACGCCGCCACCACGTGATGCCCGTCGGCCACCAGCGCTGTGATCAGTCGCGATCCCACATATCCGGTAGCACCCGTGACAAGGATGCGCATACCGCCCACGCTAGGTCATTACCCAATCCCGCCGAGATCGCACGCCGGCTTCCTAGGCTGGGGTCACAGGCGAACAAAGGAGACATCATCTTGGCCACGCTGCGCTGCGGGGACACAGAGCTACCGCTGACGTTCACCAACGAGTTTCTCGCCCACCTGCAGGTGGCCGTGCACCGGCGCTTCAAGAAGGCCGGCGGATTCTTTCTGACCGGCACGTACGCCGACGGCGACGGCAAGGACGTCACGGTGTCGTATTGGATCGATCCGTCCACGCTGCTGGCCTTCGAGTACGACGTGCGCGACAAGGATGGCGAGCACATCCCGCCGGTCGAGCTGGACTTCAAGGAGGTCGACGCGATCATGGACGCGATGGCGCGGCCCGTCGGCGTCCACGACACCAGCGAGGTGTGGGTGACGTTCCGGGAGAAGCTCTGAGCCCTACGTCGCGGCGCGGTGCAGTTCGAGCAGCCGCTGGTAGATCGCGGCGTTCTGGCGGTTGCCGGCAGCCTCGGCGTCGCTGATCTCACGGCGCACACGGCCCGGCACGCCCGTCACCAGCGATTTTGGCGGCACCACCATGCCCTGCGGAACCAGCGCACCCGCCGCGACTAGCGAATCGGCACCGATCACCGCGCCGTTCATGATGATCGCGCCCATCCCCACCAGCACGTTGTCGCCAATCTCACACCCGTGCAGCACGGCGTTGTGCCCGACGCTGACACAGGCGCCGACGTGCACGGGGTACTCGGAGTCGACGTGCACGGTGACGCCGTCCTGGATGTTGGTGCCGGTACCGACGGAAATCGGCTCTGCCTCGGCCCGCAATGTCGCCGAATACCAGACGCTCGCGCGGGCGGCCAGCGTGACCGCGCCGATGACCGAGGCGTTGGGCGCGACCCAGGCCTCGGGATGGATCTGCGGCGAGCGGCCGCGAACAGCGATGATCAGGGGTTCTGGCATGCGGGCAATCGTAGGACCGGCCCGGATTCTGCCAACCTCATTTTGCTCATGCACAGGCAGTGCACCTAACATGCGAAACGACCTGAAAAGGAGCATGAAGTGAAGCCACGCACCCGCAAACTCGTGGGCGCCGCCGCCGCGATCGCGGCGATCGCCGCGTCCGTGCCGCTGTCGATCTCGGCGTCTGCCGATCCCGCGCCGACCGCCGAATTCCCGGATCCGCAGGGCCCGGGATGTGACGCGTTCAAGCAGGAAGTGCCGACCTACAAGGCCCTGCACACCGAGGAGACCGGCCAGGCGCTGGCCAGCATCCCCGACATCAGCACGTTCAATTCGGCGATCTCGGGTGGGTTCAACCCCGCAGTGAACATCGTGCCGATGCTGAACAACGGCCCGTATGTGATTTTCGCGCCGACCAACGACGCGTTCGCGAAGCTGCCGGCTGACCAGCTCGCTGCGCTGAAGGCCGACCCGACGGCGCTGAGCAAGCTCGTCACCTACCACGAGTTCCTCGGCCTCCTCGGTCCGGACGACGTGCACGGCCAGCGGCCCACGCAGCAGGGCGCGGAGATCAAGGTCACCGGCAAGGGCGGCGACGTCAAGGTCAACGACACGGCCAAGGTGGTCTGCGGCGGCATCGTGTCGGGCAACGCCCGGATCTACACGATCGACACCGTGCTGGATCCGGCGGAGGCGCCGGCGCCGGCCAGCCCGTCGGGAACCAGCAGCACCAGCACCACGACGACGACCAGCACGTCGACGTCGACGAGCGCGGCGACCAGCTCGGCAGCGGCTGCGCCCGGTGCAGCGGAGGCGCACCACGGCTGAGCCCGCTATCGCCGAAATCGACGTTTGGCTGAGATAGTTCGAGTAACGGCCTGCCAAACGTCGATCTCGGTGAGTGGCCCCGCGGTCACAAACCCAAGTCGCGGCCGATGATGTCCTTCATGATCTCGGTGGTGCCGCCGAAGATCGTCTGGATGCGCGAGTCGACGTAGTCGCGGGCGACGCGGTACTCCATCATGTAGCCGTATCCGCCGTGCAGCTGCACGCAGCCGTCGATCACCTTCTTGGCGGTCTCGGTGCACCACCACTTGGCCTTGGCTGCTTCGACCGCGGTCAGCTCGCCGTCGACCACCGCCTGAAGGCAGCGGTCGATGTAGCGCTCGGACACGTCGAGCTGGGTGTCCATCTCGGCCAGCAGGAACCGGTTGTGTTGGAATTTGCCGATCGGCTGTCCGAAAGCCTTGCGGTCTTTCGCGTATTGCAAAGTCTGCCGCCATGTTTCGCGCGCGCCGGCGATCGCGGTGATCGCGATCCCCAACCGCTCCGACGGCAGGTTGTGCATCAGGTGGTAGAAGCCGCGGCCCTCTTCGCCGAGCACGTTCGAAGCCGGGACGCGGACGTCCTCGAAGTTCAGCTCGGAGGTGTCTTGCGCATGCAGACCCATCTTGTCGAGCTTGCGACCGCGGGTGAACCCTTCCATCCCGCGCTCGACGACCAGCAGCGTGAACCCCTTGTGGCCGGCCTCGGGATCGGTCCGGGCGACGACGATGACGAGGTCGCAGTTGATGCCCGACGAGATGAATGTTTTCGCGCCGTTGACAATCCAGTCCGCGTCTTTTGCTGAACCGTCGCGCACCGCTGACGTACGGATGCCCGCCAGGTCGCTGCCTGCGCCGGGTTCGGTCATCGCGATCGCGACGATCGTGTCGCCGCTGGCAATCCCGGGCAGCCACCGTTGCTTCTGCTCGTCGTTTGACAGGCTCTTGAAGTACGGGCCGACGACGTCGTTCTGCAGAGACAGTGCGGGCGCGGGGCCGCCGTAGCGGGCGATCTCCTCGTTGATGACGGCGTTGAACCGGAAGTCGTCCGATCCGCCGCCGCCGTACTCCTCCGGCATGTTGAACCCGATCAATCCGTACTTGCCCGCGGCGGCGAACGCGGAGCGGTCGACGATGCGTTCTCGCTCCCACTTCTCGGCGTTCGGCGCGAGCTCGCGTTCGATGAACTCCCGCGTGGTCTCACGCATCTGCTCGTGTTCGGCCTCAAAGACATTGCGCTTCACGTTATTTCGCCTTCCACACCGGCTGCCGTTTCTCGGCAAAAGCCAACGGGCCCTCCTTGGCGTCCTCAGAACGCAGCAAGGTTTTCACCTCATTCATCAACCGCGTCCACTTCGGCTCCTCGTCGGTGATCACGCCGTCGTCGACGCCATAAGCCACCCGCTTGCTGACCTGAACTGCCAGCGGCGCGTTGACCGTCACGCGCTCGGCGAGCGCCAGCGCCGCATCGAGGACGCGGCCGTCAGGCACGACCTGATTGATCAAGCCCCATTTGGCCGCGTCGGCCGCGGAAATCGGATCACCGGTGAACAACAACTCGACCGCGACCTTGCGGGGCAGGTGCTCGACGATGCGGAACACCCCGCCGGCGGCAGCTACCAGGCCGCGTTTCACCTCCGGCAGCCCGAACGTCGCGCTCTCGGCGGCGACGATCAGGTCGCTGGCGAGAGCGATCTCGGTACCGCCGCCCAGCGCCGTCCCGTTGACCGCCGCGATCGTCGGCTTGTCGATGACGTGGTGCACATAGCCGGCGAACCCCCACTCGCCATGATCGGGGTGGTACAGGTTCTCGCGGCGGGATATCGCCTTGAGATCCGCTCCGGCACAAAAGGACTTGTCACCGGCGCCGGTGATCACCACCGCCCACACATCGGGATCGTTGTTCGCCCGCTCGAGCGCGTCGCCGACCCCGATGCTGACCGCCCCGTTGACCGCGTTGCGGGCTTCGGGGCGGTTGATCGTGATGACCTCGACGTTGCCCCGACGCTCGACGAGCGCCGCGTCAGTCACAACAGTTCGACGATCGTGGCGTTGGCCTGGCCGCCGCCCTCACACATCGTCTGCAACCCGTAGCGAATTCCCTTGTCCCGCATGTGGTACAGCAGCGTCGTCATGATGCGCGCACCCGACCCACCGAGCGGGTGGCCGAGCGCGATCGCACCGCCGTTGGGGTTCAGCTTCTTCTCGTCAGCGCCGATGTCCTTCAACCACGCCAGCGGCACGGGCGCGAACGCCTCGTTGACCTCGAACGCACCGATCTCGGACAGGTCGAGCCCGGAGCGCTTCAGCGCCTTCTGCGTCGCCGGAATCGGCGCCGTCAGCATGATCACCGGATCGGCGCCGGCGAGCGTCGCGGTGTGCACCTTCGCAAGAGGCTTGAGCCCCAACGACTTTGCCTTCTCCGCGGTCATGAACAGCAATGCCGCCGCCCCGTCAGAAATCTGGGACGAGTTGCCGGCGTGGATCACGCCGTCCTCTTTGAACGCAGGCTTGAGCTCACCCATCTTCTCGATCGTGGTGCCGCGACGAATGCCTTCGTCCTTGAGCACGGGATTGCCATCCTGGTCCTTGATCGCGACGATCTGGTCGTCGAACGCCCCGGAATCCTGTGCAGCTGCGGCCTTTTCGTGCGAGCCGAGGGAGAACTCGTCGACAGCCCTGCGGTCGAAGCCCCACTGTTCGGCGATCATCTCGGCGCCGATGCCCTGGTTCGGCGTCTGGTGGTAGCGGTCCTTGAACGCCTGCGGGTACGGGTTGCCGCCGTTGGCCAGCGACGCGCCCATCGGTGTGCGCGACATCGACTCCACGCCGCCCGCGACGACGACGTCGTAATGACCCGCCACCACTCCCGCGGCGGCGAAGTGGATCGACTGCTGGCTGGACCCGCATTGCCGGTCGACGGTGACACCGGGAACGGTTTCGGGCCAGCCTGCGGTCAGCAGCGCCGTGCGGCCGATGTCGAGAGCCTGCTCGCCCGCCTGCATGACGCAGCCCCAGATCACGTCGTCGACGATCTCGGGGTCGACGCCGGCGCGCTCGACGAGACCATTGAGCACCTGGGCAGACAGGTCAGCGGGGTGCACGCCCGACAGCCCGCCGTTGCGCTTACCGATCGGCGACCGGACCGCTTCGACGATGACGGCTTCAGCCATGAGCTTCTCCTCTAGTTCTTCAGCTCGAAGTTTGTCTGTATCGATTCTTACCAACCGACTGGTCGGGTGGGACGACCGGGTCGGCAACCGCGACACTTCGACTACGGCGACGACACGCCGTCGGGTGCCGCCGACGTTTACGTTTCGAGCGACCTCGAGCGGTCAGCGTCGTGCGCGGCATCGTCGCTGACCACGTGCACCGGCAGGTCGTCGCTCCACGGCTGCCCCGCCACCATGTCGGACACGTTGACGTAGCCGCGCTCGAATTCTCCCGTCGCCGCGTCGACGAGCCGGTACTCCTGCCGCTGCTTGTGAATCGGTTGCGCGTCGAGCAGGATCACCCGCACCTCGTCAGGTTCGAAGTGGCAGCGCTCCTGCATCGCGGCGATCAGCTGCTCGTTGTGCATGTGACCGTCCCCGAAGTTCCAGCCCACCGCGGTGCTGCACAGCCGCTCGCCCTCGGTGATCACGTAGTCGTCCTCGTTGCGCCCGGCCAACGCCCGGTGCACCAGCGTCAGCAAGGCCTTTCCGTGGCTGTTGAACCCGCGGAACGCATACCCCTTGTACAGGTAGATCATCGCCTGCTCCGGGCTGCCGTAGAACCTCTCCAATTGCGACGCGGGCATGCTCGCGATCGCGACGAGACCTTTTTCGATCTTCTCGTTCGCCGACGGCTTCACACACCACCACGAGGTGTCCCAGTTGCCGGCGTAGTACCGCATGCCCGGCAAAAACGAGACCTTGCGCGGGAACAGGTTGCCGACGACGACGGTGCCGGCCACGACGACGAACAGAATCGCCACCGGCACAGGGTTTTTCAGGTCCGACAGGCCGAGGTTTGCGTGCGTGACGAACAGCCAGATGACGCCGAAGATCATGAACACGTTCCATTCGAGCGGCACCCCCATCGGGATCGCGGACAGGATCCCGAAGTGGAAGCACACCATCGCGAACGCCGCGATCGCGGTCGGCCAGCCGCCGTGACAGAAGAGCAGCACCAGGGGAACCAGCATCTCGATCGCCGTGCTGAAGTGGGCGAGCACGCGCGACACCCGGCCCGGGCGCAGGTCGTCGGGGAAGTTCTCAAAGAACTTGCGCTTCAACCATTTCGTGCGGATCAGCGGGTTGTTGGACATCATCGTCGAGATCACGAACGGGAAGTGCTTGTTGAGCTTCGACGTCGCCGCGCCCATCCAGATGACCAGGAAGATCACCTTCGCCCCGACGATCATGTCGGTGCCGACGAACAGGAACGTCACCGTCAGCGACGCGTAGACCTCCCCGCGCGCGGCGAGGAAGATCACTTTGTCGCGCAGGCCGAGGACGGCCAGCACGCCGAGGATGGTCCAGATCTGCCACAGCGGCAGCCTGCCCGGAACACCCCCGGTCCCGTCCGACAGCAAGGCCCACACCAGCATCACCAGCAGCGCGGCATACAGCAGCACATCGACGGGGGTGCGCGCGGTCCCCTTGGTCAGCGGAATGCGCGGCCACGGTGGGAGCCGAATCGTGTTGGGCCGCAACCAGTACAGGATCGAACCCATCGGCGGGAAAAAGCGGTTGTTCAGCGGACCGAAGCCGCAGCCGAGGCCGACGACCTCGAACAGCATCGTGTAGAGCACGACCTTCTGGAAGACGATCGGCTCCGACCACCACTGCCCGACGTTCGTGAACCCGTCAATGCCCTTGGTGGCCAAGGCGAACAGCCAGGCGCCAAGGATGTACAGGCAGATCTTGAAGACGTAGAACAGGTGCATCACCACCGGCGTGCCGAAGCCGACTTCGGCCCAATGCCGGGCCATCGGACGGATCTTCTCGCTGCGCGTGCCCTGGCTCCACTCGGCGAAGTCGACCTCGGGCATGTCCGGCTTCAGAAATCCCATGGGCAGACGGTAGAACGTGTTCTAGTCCCGCGGCCAGTGCCCACCCCCGGAAATTGGCTCGCGCCGTCCCCCGAAAATGGATTGCCGCAGGTCGGCTATACCGGAGTAACATCGGCGCAAGCTGTCCGACACAAGCACAGCGCTTGGGAGGATCACATGTCAGCCATTCACGTACGTCGGCGTCTGCTCGTCACCGCGGCGCTGGTCCTCACCACTCCCGCGATCGCGACCGCCCCGCAGGCTTGGGCGGAGCCGCCGTCGCAGTGCACTGTCAGCGGCGCAACGCATTCGGTGTCGATCGCGTGCACACCGCCCCCGGTGGCAGGTGTGGGCGCGCAGGGTGCACCGAGCGAGCAAGACCTGACCGCTCAGAATTCGACCGGAAGGCAGGGCAGCCCTCACTAAAGCAGCGCCGTCGCCAGCCGGTCCACGTATTCGTCGACGTCGGTGACCGCCGATTCGGCTGCATGCACACTGATCGCGATCACGTCACCGATGCCGTGCACCCCATGCGTCAGCCCCATCATCGGCGACAGCGCCGGATAGCCCGCGGTGAACACCACGGGCCGTCCACCGAACATCAGGTCCGCCGGACCGCGGTTGACACTGGACACCACGGTGTTTCCGGTGACGACCGGTGATCGGGCGTCGACGTCGAATTGCCTTATCCCCCAACGCAACAGCGCGGCCGGGACCGCCGCGAGTGAACGGCTGCCCGCGGCGAATGCGGGATGGTCAGCCCGGCGGCGGCGCTCGAGAAGTTCGGCCGAGATTCTGTTGACGCGCTCGTCGACCGCGAGGGTGGGGTGTAACCCGACGCCGACGTTGCCGAAGTGGTTGTTCGCTTGGCGCACACCGCTTTTCGCCATCGGCACCTCGGCGCCGAGCGCGGACACATCTTCGCCGCGAGCGGAAAGGTATCCGGCCACCGCGTCCGAAATCGCTGCCAGCACCCCAACGGTCACGGTCGGACCTTGCAACTGAGCGCGTCGGCGCACCAACGTCCGGATCGTCCGCCGGCCGTCGGGCCGGTTGTTGATGCTGAGCACCGGCCGCGGTGCGCTGGGCGGCGGGACGAGGCCCGCGGCGGTGTCACGCTCGAGCTTTCTCTGCGCCCTGGCCGCAGCGACGCCGCGTGTGACGAGACAGCCACGCCGGCCGGCGGCCGAGGGCTCCGGCACATCCGCGACGCGCCCGAACAAGATCGCCGCCAACGCCGACGACCGAACGCCGTTCCCCAGCGCATGCCCCATCTGCACCACCGCGACCGTCGCAGCGCCCCCACAACCGGGCGCTGCCGGAACCGGACCGAAGACGTGCACACGCCACGCCGCATCCCGCAGGTCGAGCTGATTTTCGGCGAGCCGGGCCACCGCGTCCAAGCACTGCTGCCAACTCTCTGCGGCGCCGTGCACGACGACCTGATCCTGCCCGAC
Source organism: Mycobacterium sp. (assembly GCA_035651275.1). Classification (GTDB taxonomy): domain Bacteria; phylum Actinomycetota; class Actinomycetes; order Mycobacteriales; family Mycobacteriaceae; genus Mycobacterium. The sequence continues at coordinate 10,434 of DASRFZ010000228.1, forward strand.
ATCGCGGCGCACCCAGGTCGGGTAGGTGAGCGCGCAGCCGTCGTCGACGCGCAGACACAGGTCGGCGCAGCCGCGCGCGCGTTCGAGGACCTGACCAACCGCCTCGACGTCCGGTTCGCCGTCGAACACGTAAAGCAGGAACTGGTCGTTCGGGATCTTGGCCGACATCCAGTAGACCTGTGCGTCGGCGGCCGTCAACGCTACGGTCATACGAATGACTCTTCCAGCACCCGCAGAGGACCGCGCCGCGCTGATCACCGGCGCGTCGTCGGGCATCGGTGAAGCGATCGCTCGCGAACTCGCACGCCGCGGCCACCGCTTGGTCTTGGTCGCGCGGCGAGCCGAGATTCTCGACGCGATCGCCGAGGAACTCCGCGGCCGCGCCCACGCGCTGCCGGCCGACCTTTCCGAGCGGGCCGACCGCGCCGCATTGCCCGCCCGGATAGCGAAGCTCGGTGTGACCGTCGATATCTTGGTCAACAACGCCGGCTTGTCGACGGTTGGACCCGTCGCGAAAAGCATTGTGGAGAAAGAACTCAACGTCGTCGAGGTCGACGTCGCGGCCGTCGTCGACCTGTGCTGCCGGTTCATTCCCGGCATGGTCGAGCGTCGCCGCGGCGCGATACTCAACGTGGCGTCGACCGCCGCGTTCGGCCCGCTGCCCGGGCAGGCGTCCTACGGCGCTTCGAAGGCGTTCGTGCTGTCGTACACCGAAGCGCTGCGCGGGGAGTTGCGCAGCACGGGAGTCACCGCGACGGCGTTGTGCCCCGGCCCGGTGAAGACCGGGTTCGGCGAGGCCGCCGGAATCCCCGACGAAGCCGCCGAGGCCGCGCTACCCGCCGTGATGTGGAAGACCGCTGACCAGGTGGCACACGCGGGAGTGGAGGCGATGGCGGCCGGCAAGGGCATGGTGGTGCCGGGCAGCGTCAACCGCGTCACTGGATTGTTCTACCGCCACGCGCCGCGGGACTTGATCCTGCCGTTGCTGACGCGCGGCCACCCCGGCCTGAAGGACAGCTAGCCGCGGCCGATGAAGTCGACGATGTGGCCGGCGACGATCTCGGGCTGCTCGAGCTGAAGAAAATGCCCGGCGTGGTCGACGATGTGAATGTCGCTGTCGGGCGGGAGGATTCGGCGTACCCACTCGGCGTAGTCCGGCGTCGCGCAGCCATCGTCGTTGCCGTGCAGATACAGCGTGGGCAACGTCGGCGGCGCGAGCCAATGCTGATGCAGCTCTGCATACTGCGCCGGCGGGCGCGAGTTGCGAATGGTGGCGCGGTACGGCCCCAGTGCCGCACGCCAGCCTTCAGGCGTGCCGATCGCGGCATCGACGTGCCGCAGATCCTCGGCGGCGTCGTAGCCCGGTGACCAGCGCCGCCACAGCCGTCGGGGAACCCACGACGCCGATCGCTCAGGCAGCAGCGGCAGCTGGAAGTACATGATGTACCAGCTGCGTGCCAGCTGACGCGGCAGCCGGGCGGTCAATCGCGCCGCGTCCGGCACCCCACCGAGCGGGCGAAACGACGCGGCCGGCGGGACCGACATGATGACGGCTTTGGTGAACGGACTGTCGGGCATTGCGGCCAGCCCAGCGCCGGCGATCGCGCCCCAGTCGTGACCGATGACCACGTCGCGTTCGGTCGGCCCGACCGCGTCGAGCACGCGCAGCGCGTCGTCCATCAGGGCGCCGACGTGGTAGCTGCCGTCGGACGGGATCGTCGACGGCGCATAGCCGCGCATGAATGGCGCGACCACCCGCCAGCCGGCCGCCGCGAGGATCGGTGCGACATACCGCCAGCCATGCGCAGTGTCGGGAAAACCGTGCAGGCACAACGCAATTGGCGCATCTTTTGCATCACGACGCGGCTTCCACAACAGACCGCGTAACGTCACCGACGGCGCATCGACCTCGACCCAGCCGGGCTCGCCCATGGCCCGCAGCTTAACGGGTCATGCGTGTGCGGCTGCGTCCTCCAACTCAGCGATGACAATCTTGCGCATGCCGTGCATCGCTTTGGTCGCCGCGGCCGCGCGCTTCGGGTCCGGATCGTTGACGAGCTCGAGAAGCCGGTTGGGGGTGATCTGCCAGCTGACGCCATACCGGTCCTTCAGCCAACCGCACTGCGACTCCTCGCCGCCGTCGGCCAACCGGTCCCAGTAGTAGTCGACCTCGTCCTGGTCCTCGCAGTGCACCGTGAACGACACGGCTTCGGAGAACGTGAACGCCGGACCGCCGTTGATTCCCATGAACCGGTTGCCATCCAGGATGAACGTTCCGAACAGCACATCACCGGGCTGCCCCGGGCCCGCCTCCGTCGCGCGGCTCAGGCTTTCGATCTTCGAGTTCGGGAACACCGACGTGTAGAACTCCGCGGCCTCCTCGAGGTCGTTGTCGAACCAGAGGCACGGCGTGATCGACGGCATGGGTGGTCTCCTTTCGGTTGTTCACTGCATGCCGACCCGCGCGGCCGACGAAACTCATTGCGCGCCGAGTGCGCGCAACGCGAAGTCGAGCACGTAGCCCACCAGCAGGTCCTGGTCGAGCCCGATACCGTGCAGCGGCTCTGCGAACGCGCGGTCCGCGAGAGCGTGGATGGCGGCTGCGTCGCGGTCCGGTTCGGCCAGCGGGAAGGTGCCGTCGTCGCGGCCGCGGCGCAGGATGTCGGCGAGAATGAGTTCGCGCTCGGCGCGCAACTGCGCACTGGCCTCGCGGTAGCCCTTGGCGACTCGCACTTCGTCGGAAAGCAACACAACGACGTGGGCCCGCGGGCGTGGGTGGTACGCGAGGCCGAGATAGTGGTCGATCCATGCGGTCAACTGCGCGACGGGACCGCCGGGGGTGTCCTCGGCGAGGCGCCTCAGCCGCCGCGCGACCGCCTCGCTGTCGTGCTTGAGCATCGCCAGGAACAACTCATCCTTTGACGCGAAATGCCGATAGAACGCGCGCGTCGAGAGGCCAGCGGTATCCAGAATGGCCGCCACCGACACCGGCCCTTCGTGCGGCGACGACAGACAGGCGTACGCCGCATCGATGATGTCGGCGCGTTCGTCTTCGGCGACGCGTGTCCGCGGTGGCACGAGCGCAAAGTCTATGGGGCCGGCCGACGTGAGTGAAAACGGCGATCTCACGTCGGCTACCGTGAGCCCGATGAGTGGACCCGAGACCGTCGCGTATCGCGGCGTCGACGACGTCACCCTGGTCGCCGACGAATGGAACCGCGGCGCCGCGGCCGACGGGCGGCCCTCGATCCTGATGTTGCACGGTGGCGGTCAGAACCGGTTCTCGTGGAAGAAGACCGGACAGGTGCTCGGCGATCAGGGTTTCCACGTAGTGGCGTTGGATTCTCGCGGGCACGGCGACAGCGACCGCGCACCTGGCGCGGACTACGCACTCGAGACCTTGTGCGGCGATGTGCTGCGGGTGATCGACGGGATCGGCCGGCCAGTGGTGTTGATCGGCGCGAGCATGGGTGGCCTCACCGGCATCCTGTCCGCCGACATGGCGGGTCCCGAGAAGGTGACGAAGCTGATTCTCGTCGACGTGGTGCCGAGGTTCGAGAAGGACGGAAGCGCGCGGATCCGGGAGTTCATGTTCAGTCATATCGACGGCTTCGACTCACTCGATGACGCCGCCGACGCGGTCGCGTCGTATCTGCCGCACCGGACCAAACCGCGCAGCCCCGATGGGCTGAAGAAGAACCTCCGCGAACGCGACGGCCGCTGGTACTGGCACTGGGATCCCAAGCTGATGACCAAGCCCGGCGACGACCCACATCTGCGCGTCGAGAAACTCGAACGTGCCGCGATCGGCCTACGAATTCCGATCCTGCTGATCCGCGGCAAGCTGTCCGATGTAGTCAGCCCCGCCGGCGTCAAGGATTTCCTCGACAAGGTTCCCGGCGCCGAGTTCGTCGAACTCTCCGACGCCGGCCATACCGCCGCCGGCGACGACAACGACGCATTCACCGACGCTGTGGTGCAATTCGTCAATGCGTAGCTTCCCGCCGAGACCGGGATTGTGTACGGATTTCCGCGCTCTGACGTACACGACCCCGGTCCCGGCGCAAAGATGACGACCGTGAACGTCGTCCTCACCGACCAGCCCGCGCCACATCTCACCGTCATCACGCTGAACAGCCCCGGCAAGCTCAACGCCCTGAGCATGGAGATGGTCCAGATGCTGCATGACACCTTCGACGCGCTCGCGGACTCCGACTGTCGCGTCGTGATCCTCACCGGCGCGGGACGCGGCTTCTGTTCCGGCTTGGA
>DASRFZ010000229.1:0-6163 GCA_035651275.1 Mycobacterium sp.
GGCGATCATCGAGGCGCTGATCGCTGACCTGCGTGCGCACGGCGGCACGCTGCATACCGACACCGAGGTCACCGCGCCGCCTGAGGGCGTGGTCCTGTACGACACCGCGCCGACGGCGTTGCTGCGCATCTATGGCGACGCGCTGCCGTCGTCATATGCAAAACGGTTGCGGCGCTACAAGTTTGGCTCCGGCGTGGCGAAGGTTGATTACGTGCTGTCCGGCGACGTGCCGTGGTCGGATCCGCGACTGGCCGACGCAGTGACGTTCCACCTCGGCGGTGAACGCGAAGACATGGCGCGCGCAGAGGCGGCAGTCGCCGCGGGCCGGCATGCCGATCCGCCGATGGTGCTGGCCGCCCTGCCGCACGTCGTCGATCCGAGTCGTATCGACGACGCCGGCCGCCGGCCGTTCTGGACGTATGCGCATGTGCCGGCAGGCTCCACGATCGACCAGGCTGAGGCCGTCACCAACGTGGTCGAAAGCTTCGCGCCGGGCTTCCGCGACCTCGTCGTCGCCACGCGCAGCATTCCCGCAGCGCGAATGGTCGAGCACAACGCGAACTATGTGGGCGGCGATATCGCGGTCGGCGGGAACAACGCCTGGCGCGCCCTCGCGGGCCCGGTGGCTCAGCTCAACCCGTGGGCCACACCGCTTCCCGGGGTGTACCTGTGCTCGTCGGCGACGCCACCCGGCGCGGGCGTGCACGGAATGGCGGGCTACTACGCCGCACGCACGGCGCTGCGTCGCGAATTTGCGATTTCGGTGCGTTAACCGGCGCTGAGCACACGTTAACGCACCGAAATCGCCGGAAACGGCTAGGCCGTTTCCGTTATCGGGCGGTCGACCCAGCTCATCAGGTCGCGCAGCTTGCGGCCGGTGATCTCGATGGGGTGCTCGGCGTTGCGCTTGCGCAGTTCCTCCAGCTCCTTGTTGCCGCCCTCGACGTTCGCGACGAGCTTCTTGACGAACGTCCCGTCCTGAATCTCCTTGAGCAGCTGGCGCATCCGGTCCTTGGTGGCTGCGTCGATCACCCGCGGACCCGACAGATAGCCGCCGAACTCCGCGGTGTCGGACACCGAGTAGTTCATCCGCGCGATGCCGCCCTCGTACATCAGGTCAACGATCAGCTTCAGCTCATGCAGCACCTCGAAGTACGCCAACTCCGGCGCATATCCTGCCTCGACCATCACGTCGAAACCGGTCTTGACGAGTTCCTCTGTGCCGCCGCACAACACGGCCTGCTCGCCGAACAGGTCGGTCTCGGTCTCGTCTTTGAACGTCGTCTTGATGACGCCGGCGCGGGTGCCGCCGATGCCCTTGGCATACGACAACGCCAGCGCCAAGCCGTCACCGTGTGGATCCTGTTCCACCGCAACCAGACACGGCACACCCTTGCCGTCGACGAACTGCCTGCGCACCAGATGCCCGGGCCCCTTCGGCGCCACCATGCCGACCGTGACGTCGGCCGGCGGCTTGATCAGCCCGAAATGAATGTTGAGGCCGTGCCCGAAGAACAACGCGTTGCCGTCCTCGAGATGCGGCTCGATCTCGTTCTTGAAAATGTCCGCCTGCGCGGTGTCGGGCGCCAGCAGCATGATCACGTCAGCCCACTTCGCGACTTCGGTGGGCGTGTCGACGTCAAGGCCCTGCTCGGTGACCTTCTCCCGCGACTTGGAGCCTTCGCGCAGACCGACTTTCACCTCGACGCCCGAGTCACGCAGGCTTAGCGAATGCGCATGCCCCTGGCTGCCGTACCCGATGACGCCGACCTTGCGGCCGGCAATGATCGACAGATCCGCATCGTCGTCGTAGAACATCTCAACTGCCACAGTATATTTCGCTTTCTATTCGGTTACTTGCCGCTGATGCTTCGTGGACCACGCGCCATGGACACCATGCCCGACTGGACAATCTCACGCACGCCGTACGGCTCGAGCACGCGCAGCAGCGCCTCGAACTTGGCCGGCGTGCCGGTGCACTCGACGATCAACGAGTCAGGCGCGACGTCAATGACCCTCGCGCGGAACAGATTTGTCGCCTCGATCACCTGGCCGCGGGTGCTCGCGTCGGCGCGCACCTTGATCAGCGCGAGTTCGCGAGACACCGAGTTGTCGTCCTCCTGCTCGATCACCTTGATGACGTTGACGAGCTTGTGAAGTTGCTTGCTGACTTGCTCGAGCGGCAGGTCCTCGACGCTGACGACGATCGTCATCCGCGACATGCCCTTCTGCTCGGTCGCGCCGACAGCAAGCGACTGAATGTTGAAGCCGCGCCGCGAAAACAGCGACGCGACGCGCGCCAGCACGCCGGGTTTGTCTTCGACGAGGACCGACAGCGTATGCGTTGACTCCGTCACACCAGATCCTCTGTGTCGAACAGCGGCCGAATCCCCCGTGCCGCCATGATCTCGTCGTTGCTCGTGCCCGCCGCCACCATCGGCCAGACTTGCGCGTCGGCGCCGACGATGAAGTCGATCACCACCGGCCGGTCGTTGATCGCCCGCGCTTTATGGATAACGTCTGCTACATCTTCTGAACGTTCACACCTCAGCCCAACACAACCGAGCGCCTCGGCGAGCTTGACGAAGTCGGGGATGCGATGTGAATGCGTGGCCAAATCGGTCTGGCTGTAGCGCTTCTCGTAGAACAGCGTTTGCCATTGCCGCACCATGCCCAGGTTTCCGTTGTTGATGATCGCGACCTTGATCGGAGCGCCTTCGATCGCCGCGGTGGCCAGCTCCTGGTTGGTCATCTGGAAACAGCCATCGCCGTCGATCGCCCACACTTCGGCGTCAGGCCGAGCGAGCTTGGCGCCCAACGCCGCTGGGATCGCGTAACCCATCGTGCCGAGCCCACCGGAGTTGATCCACGTGCGCGGGTGTTCGTATTTGATGAACTGCGCCGCCCACATCTGGTGCTGTCCGACACCGGCCACGTACACCGCGTCCGGGCCGGCGATGCGGCCCAATGTCTCGATCACGTATTCGGGCGACAGGCTGCCGTCGCTCTGCGGACCGTAGGACAGCGGGTACGTCGACTGCACGCCTTTCAGGTACTCCCACCAGGCGTCGATCGACGGCCGCTCGGTGCCGCGCAGCGCCGCGATCAGGTCGGTGATCACCGCCTTGACGTCACCGACGATCGGCACGTCGGCGTTGCGGTTCTTGCTGATCTCGGCCGGGTCGATATCGGCGTGGATCACCTTTGCGTCTGGCGCGAACGTGTCCAGCTTGCCGGTCACTCGATCGTCGAAGCGCGTGCCCAGCCCGATGAGCAGGTCGCTGCGCTGCAGCCCGGCGACGGCGGCGACCGTGCCGTGCATTCCCGGCATCCCGAGATGCTGCGGATGGCTGTCCGGGAACGCGCCTCGGGCCATCAGCGTGGTAACGACGGGGATACCGGTCAACTCGGCGAGCTCCCGAAGCTCCGCGCTCGCCTCGCCGCGGATCACCCCGCCGCCGACATACAGCACGGGTCTGCGCGACGCCGCGATCAGCCGGGCTGCTGCGCGGATCTGCCGGTTGTGCGGCTTGGTGTTGGGCCGATAGCCGGGCAGCTCCATCGCCGGCGGCCAGCTGAACGTGCACTGTGCCTGCAGCACGTCCTTCGGGATGTCGACGAGCACCACCCCTGGGCGGCCCGAGGACGCGATGTGAAACGCCTCGGCGATCACCCGCGGGATCTCGTCGCCGTCGCGCACCAGGTAGTTGTGCTTGGTGATCGGCATCGTGATGCCGGAGATGTCGGCCTCTTGGAATGCGTCGGTGCCGATCATCGACCGCCCCACCTGTCCGGTGATCGCCACCACCGGAATCGAGTCCATCTGCGCGTCGGCAATCGGGGTGACCAGGTTGGTCGCGCCCGGCCCCGACGTCGCCATGCAGACGCCGACGCGGCCCGTCGCGTGCGCATAGCCGCTGGCCGCGTGGCCGGCGCCCTGTTCGTGACGCACCAGCACGTGGCGCAGCTTCTGCGAATCGAACAGCGGGTCGTACACGGGAAGCACTGCGCCGCCCGGGATCCCGAAGATGACGTCGACGCCGAGTTCTTCCAGCGAGCGCACGACGGCCTGAGCGCCGGTGAGCTGCTGAGGCGCAACTCTGCGCGCGCGGCTGGGCATCTTGGCGGTCGGCCCGCCGTTGGCGGGTTGCGCCGGCGCGGACCATTCGGGTGGTCGCGTAGCTGGTGCGCTCACAATTTTCCTCTTCGGACTCTTCGTATTACTCGTCTAATGGTGTTGGACAACAAAAAACCCCCGTCAGCGTCTGCTGCTGCACGAGGGTTGCGCGTCGGTGGATGCTAAACGTTCCGGCTAGGCACCAACGCGCCAACCAATTACTACGAGCAATCCACGGGCCTGCATAGCCTCAGACGTTAGCCTCCGCACTGGTCAAAGGTCAAATTTGCGCCGGTGCGATGATTCATGCATGGCCGCCAAGCGCGTCGTGTTGCGTATTTCCCCGATGGCCCACTTCGCATCGGGTTTCGCTGCGCTCGGATTGCTGGCGCTGGTGCTTGCGGTTCCCCTTACCGCGCCGCTGCTGGTCATTCCCGTCATCGCCTCGGTGATGATCGTGCGGTTTCGAACGGTCGCCGACGCACACGCTGTCACCGCCCGCTCGATGGCGAGCACCCGCACGGTGGACTGGGCAGAAATCAAGGGCCTGAAGTTCGTCAAAGGCACCTGGGCGCACGCAGAACTCGCGTCCGGGGAGGATCTGCGGCTGCCCGCGGTGACGTTTTCGACCCTGCCGCTGTTGGCCGAAATCAGCGGCGGGCGCGTGCCTAATCCGTACCGCGGGGTGCCTGATTAGCTCAGCGGGTTCGTGCCGTTCAGCAGAATCCAGGTGCCGACGCCGACGCCGATGCCCAGCAGCAGCGCCGCGAAGGAGCCGATGAACGGCCGACGGGCCCAGCCGCGGCCGGCGTCGAGCCCGTAGCGGCCCGGCCCGATCAGGATGATTGCGGCAGCTGTTACCGCCAGCATGATTTGGTACTCGTTGCCGTTGGGCAGGAAGAACCCGATGTAACCGGAGTCGTGCTGAGCCGCGAGGTTGGCGGCCAAGCCGTTGATCAGATATGCCAGCGCGGCGGCCGCCGCCAAAGGCGTGAACAAGCCCAGCACCAGCAGCACACCCGCCGTGATCTCCGTGCCCGACGCGACATACGTCAGCGCGTTCGCGTGCTGATAGCCGATGTTGGACAACGAGTCCTTGAACGCGCCCATCCCGTTGCCGCCCCAGAGGCCGAAGGCCCTGTGCAGCCCGTGCGCAACCAAGATGGCGCCCAGGGCCACCCGCAACAGCAGCAGCCCGAGATCCTGGGTGCCGCGCCGATCGGTGCGGGGCTTGTCGTCGGCCTCGTCGCGGGTGTCGACGGCCGACGACGCCGCCGCGTGACGGCCCGAGAAGCTGGGTTCCACATACGGCAGCGGCTCGGGATCTGCGAGCAGGTCCAGGCCAGACCGGCCCGACGCCGCGTCGCCGCCGTCGTAGTGCGGGATTCTCGTGGTCTCGAAGTCGCCTCCGTAATTCGCAGACGGAAGGTCGTCTTCAGGGTCGACGAGACGGGCCGAAGCGGGGCGCGCGGACATCGAAGAATCTTCGGGCCGTCGCCAGTCATGCGGATGCATCATGCCAGCGTAAGTGCAACACACCCCCGAACCGAGGATTTGTATCGGGCCGTCACCGCACCTTTATCAGTCCGAAGCCGAGACACCCTCAAGTCTGCTGCTCTTCGCGCAAGCGGCTCATCGACGTGTCTGCGTGGCGGGCGTCGCCCAAGTGTCCGTAACCTGGCGGGCATGCGGACGCGTGGCCCGGTGCGAGTCGTGCTGTCGACGCTGTGCGCGCTGGCGCTGGTGGTCACGGGCTGCGCCCGGTTCAACGATGCCGCCTCGGCGCCGTTCACCGAAAAACCCAAGCTGGCGGCGCCTTCCACGTCCACTCCGCCGCCGCCTCCCCCGCTGCCGGACAACCCGTTCCCCAAAGCCTGTCCTGCCCCGGGCGTGATGCAGGGGTGCCTGGAGAGCACGAGTGGGCTGATCATGCTTCCCGACAGCAAGTCGGCTCTGGTCGCCGAGCGCACCACCGGCGCGGTGAAACAGGTTGCGATCAACGCCGAACCCAAGGTCAAGGTCGTCATCCCGGTCGATCCGTCGGGC
>DASRFZ010000230.1:0-2948 GCA_035651275.1 Mycobacterium sp.
ATCCGTTATTCGACCGACGTGTAGACAGTGAGTGGGCGCCGCGCGCAATTGTCATGATGTACGTCATCACCGCGCGTTTGCTGAGCCGGTGGGCAATTCCGGATTCAGGCGGCATAATCGAGGATTACAGTTGATAATTCACGATTTCCGACAACGGGCGGGGCGAGAGAGGCACTGATGGGGACTTCCGATGCCGAGGGCCGGGTCGGCTGGCAGTACACGAGGTGGGCCCAGGTGGCAGCCGTATTTGCAGGAGTGCTCGGCATCGTCGTTGCCGTTGTTCTCATCGCGGGTGCGCAACTTGTCAATTCACCGATGGCCACTGCGGGTACCACAAGGGCGACGCCGTGGGTTCCGATCCCGGCATTCAACGGTAAGCCGGTGCCGCACCCCAAATCGTCGGTTTCATCGCAAGGCAATTCGACGGCGCAGGCCACCGGTAGGTGGGCCCAGAACGCGAACAAGCCGTTCAAGGATCTGAATCAGGACATGAAGGACCTGTACCAGGCGTTCCAGAATCAGGACATTCCCGCCGCGCAGACGGCGTGCCACAACCTGAGCGGCGCCGGCCAAAATCTGGCGGGAACGCTACCGGCCCCGAGCGACAGCGTCACGGCTGAAGCCCAGAGCGTGGTCGACGAGGTCAACGCACTGACGTCGGCATGCCTGCAGAATCCGCCCGATGGCCAGGCGATGCAAGACCACGCCAGCGCGATGCAGACTCACATGAGCGATCTGTACAAACTGGTCAACGGCAGCTAGTCGGGTCGTCCGTGCGAAACCGCCGTTTCGCACGTCGCTACTCGCACTTTGCGTGCGAAACCGCCGTCTCGCACAGCGATCTGAGCGCGTAATCCGTCTCGGTCGGTAGCGCGTCGACGGGCCACCAACGCAAGTCCAGCGATTCGTCGCTGCACGCAATCTGCGCACCCACCGGAGCATGGGCGACGAACTGCAAGTCGAGATGACGGGTGGGCTTGCCCATCGAGCAGGTGACCGGGTGGACGTGGATCGCGGCAAGGCGGGAGTCGACGGACAACTCCGCGATGCCGGATTCTTCGGTCGCCTCGCGGCGGGCGGCCGCGACGATGTCGGGGTCGTCGGGTTCGCAGTGACCGCCGAGTTGCAGCCACCGGCCGAACCGCGGGTGCAGAGTCAGCAGCGCGCGCGTGCCGGTGTGGTCGAGCACCAATACGGAGGCGGTGATATGCCCAGGCTCACACTCGCGGCGGCATGCGTCCGGGCGCGCGAGGACGAACGCGAGCACCGCTTCGCGCAGGGTGTCTTGCGCGGGATCGGGTGCGCGCCAAGTGCGCAACGTGTCGACGACGGAGTCGCGCAGGCTCATATCTGGATCAGCAACGCATCGATCGGGGCCGGCTCGCGGGGTGACATCGGCTCGTCGGGATATCCGATCGCGATGGCGCCCAACGGTTCCCAATCCGCGGGCAGGTCGAGTCCGTCGCGTACCTCTTCGGCGGCGAAGATCGTCGACCCCACCCAACAGCTGCCGATCCCGCGTACAGCCAGCGCGACCAGCAGGCCCTGCACAGCCGCGCCGACCGCGACGGTGAACATCGTGTGCTCGGCGGCGGTGCGCACGCCGTCCGGATAGTCATGGGCTCCGTCCGGCACCAGGAACGGGATGATCAACTCCGGTGCGTCGTAAAGGATTCGACCGCGGGCCACCCGAGCGTCGATCGATTGTCGCGACTTGCCGTCGCGGCCGAGGTCGTCGCGCCAGCGGGATGCCATCCTGTCGAGAAGTGCGGTGCGCCGAGCGGTATCGCGCAGCCAGACGAACCGCACCGGACGGGTGTGATGCGGCGCGGGTGCGGTCAAGGCGTCGGCGACGGCGGCCCGGATATGTTGCGGCGGAACGGGTTCGGCCGTGAAGCGGCGCACCGACCGGCGCATCAGCACGGCCTGGCGTCGGCCCTCGTCGAGTGCCTCCTCGGTGCCGAGGCGAAAGAGGTCTTCGTCGGCGGGTCTGACCAACGCGGCGGCGGTCGAGCCGTCGTCTCGGACCATAAGACCGCGCACCACCGCGACGGGCACGCCTGTCAGCTTGCCTTTGACAAGGTCTGCGGCCGCGGCGATTTCGTCGGCGACCGCCACTTCGGTGACCAACAGCTCGTTGCCGTGCGGATCGTGCGCGCCTGCGTATGCGTGCAGAACGTCGACGCCCGCCGCCCCGATCGCGACGTCGGTCTGGCCGTTGCGCCAAGCGCGTCCCATCGTGTCCGTGATCACCACGCCGACGGTCACCCCGATGCGCTCACGCAAGCCGGATCGCACCGCTGCCGCGCTGCGGTCGGGGTCGACGGGTAGGAGGGCGAGCTCGGTCGCGCCGACGTTCGACCCGTCGACGCCCGCGGCGGCCTGCACCAGCCCGAGTGCGTTCTCGGTGATCAAGGTCTTGCCCTTGCGCGCCAGCACGCGGATAGCTTCGGTGTCAATCAGCTTGCGCCGCAAGTCGTCTCGCGCCTGTGGATCTGCGGGCGCGGGGACGATCCGGCCCTCGCACTTGCTGACCACTTTGCTGGTGATGACGACCACGTCGCCGTCCCGCAGCCACGGCGCGGCCGTCGCAAGCGACGCGGAAAGGTCGTCGCCGGGCCGGAATTCGGGAAGGCCGGTCACCGGAAGCAACTCGATGGGCGCCGCCGTCCCATGGTCGGTCACGAGCGTGGCTCCGATTTGACGGACGGCCAAAGCTCGGCCAATTTCAGACCGCTGCGCACCATCTCCGCTGTGGCGGCGGGATCGGTCATCAGCAGCGGGACCGCGCGCACAGCGACGCCTTCGATCTCGGCGGCGTCGCCGTCGTGGATCAACCAGCCGTCAAGGATCCCGATGCCTGAGCGGGCGCCGTAGTGCTTGCCGACGGCCTCGCAAGTGGTGGCCACGCCGATCACGCGCAGGCATTCGTCGGCCATGCCGCGCAA
>DASRFZ010000231.1:0-12443 GCA_035651275.1 Mycobacterium sp.
CCTTCGCAGATCTACTGGCGACGCCGCGGTCTCGCCATCGCCATCGCGGTCGTCGTGGTCGGCATCGTGGCGGCGGTTGTCATCACGGTGTTGACCGGAAACGCGGGTGCGGACACCAAGAACACCGCCAAGCCCACGCACACCCCGGCCGCGGCACCGCCGAACCAGCCGGACGTGAAGTCCCCGATCACGCCATTGCCCCCGCCGCCGGTCCAAAACCCAACGCCCGTATCGGCTGTCGTGCCGCCGCCGGTACTCAAGGACGGCGACGACTGCCCGGATTCAACGCTGGCCGTCAAGGGCATCACCAACCAGCCTCAGTACTTCGTCGGCGAGCAGCCGAAGTTCACGATGGTGGTCACCAACATCGGCCTGGTGGCCTGCCAGCGTGACGTCGGCGCCGCTGTCTTGGCCGCGTACGTGTACTCGCTGGACAACAACCGACTCTGGTCGAACCTCGACTGCGCGCCGTCGAACGAGACGCTGGTCAAAAAGTTCAGCCCGGGCGAGCAGGTGACCACCGAAGTGACGTGGACGGGTATGAGTTCCGCGCCGCAGTGCCCGCTGCCCCGTCAGCCGATCGGACCGGGAACGTACAACCTCGTGGTGCAATTGGGGAACCTGCGCTCAGCGCCGGTGCCGTTCATTCTCGCGCCCGCGCCCGCGCCGGGTCAGCCGCCTGGTGGTGAGCCGCAGGCGCCCGGCCCGTTGCCGGGTCCCGTCCAGCCTCCGGTGCCCGCACCCGGCGGCTAGCAACACCCGTTAGGCGAGCCGGTCGGCGATCGTCGACTCTGCCAGTTGCGACAGGCCTTCTCGGACATGCCTGGACCACATCGCCCCGATGCCTTCCACCTTCTGCAGGTCGTCAGCACTCGCGGCGAGCAGCCCCTGCAACGTCCCGAATGCGCGCACCAGCAGGTCGATGTGGGCGAATTGCAGCCGGTGAATGCCCGCCATCGCGCGATAACCCCGCGGGCTCATCGCTGAATCCTGTGCTTCGACTGTCGACGGGTAGCCGAAAACCTTTGACAGCGCGGTCAAGTCGAGTAGTTCGGTGTCGGACAGCTGATCCAGTTCGTCGAGCGTCGACGCCACCTGCGCGCCGCTGGGCGGCTCGGGGTTGGCGTGGTAGTCCCGCACGATCAGCTCGCGGGCAAGGTCGTTGCCGCCGACGAGCTCTTCGAGCTGAAGCTTGAGCTGACGGCCGTCGGTGCCGAGTTCCACGACGTGCTCGTCGATTTCGAGGCTGATCCGGCGGACCATCTCAAGCCGCTGCACGACCGTCATCACGTCGCGCAGCGTCACGTAGTCCTCGATCTCGGCGGTCGAAAGTTGATGGCTCACCTCGTCAAGGCGGGACTTGTACCGCTCGAGCGTCGCGACAGCCTGGTTGGCCCGCGACAGGATTGTCGCGGAGTCGGCCATCACGTGCCGTTCGCCTGCCACATACACCGTGACGATGCTCATTGAATGACTAACGGACACAACGGGATACCCCGTCTGGATCGCGGTGCGCTCGGCGGAGCGGTGTCTGGTGCCGGACTCGTCGGTGGGTATCGACGGATCGGGCACCAGTTGCACATTGGCCCGGACGATGCGGCTGCCGTCGGTGGACAGCACCACGGCGCCGTCCATCTTCGACAGTTCCCGCAGTCTCGTCGGCGCGAACCGCACGTCGAGGGAAAAACCGCCGTCGCAAATCGATTCGACGCGTTCGTCGTATCCCAACACGATCAGCGCGCCCGTCTGACCCCTCAGAATGCGCTCGAGCCCGTCACGAAGCGGTGTGCCCGGCGCCAGCCGCCGCAGTGTGTCCCGTAGCGCCGGATGGACAAGCGGCGCCTTGGTGTTCTGACTGCGGTCCGGCGTCGTCATAACCAGCGCGGCCTCTCGCCTCTCGGTTCGTCTTCTGGTGATTTGACCGCGATCTCGGAGAGCAGCGCAAGAGCTCCGCCCAGTGTCTTGGCCGGCATCACGCAGATGCCGGCGGGCACCGACGCGACGCCGTGCGGCACCAGCGCGGTGGTGAAGCCGAGGCGGGCCGCCTCGACGAGCCTGCGCTCGATTCCGTTGACGCGGCGCAGATCCCCGGCCAGGCCCACCTCGCCGATCACCACGGCCGACGCGGGCAGCGGCCGGTCCCGGCACGCGGAGGCGATGGCGAGCGCAACCGCCAGATCGGAGGACGAGTCGGTCAGCCGCATGCCGCCGACGGTCGACAGGTAGATGTCGAGGTGGCCGACCGGCAGATGGCCGCGCTTGGTCAGCACGGCGCTGATCATCGCCGCGCGCGATTGGTCGATTCCACTGACTGCCCGTCGCGGTGCCCCGCTGACGGACGGCGTCAGCAGCGCCTGGACCTCGCCGAGCAGTGGCCGTTTGCCGTCCAACGTCACCGTCACCGCGGTGCCGGCCACCGGCTCGGGGCGCTGATCCAAGAACAGGCCCGACGGGTCAGCCACGCTCTCAATTCCGTTCTCGTGCAACTGAAAACAGCCGACCTCGTCTGCTGCGCCGAAGCGGTTCTTGACGCCGCGCACCATCCGCAGCGTGGTTTGGCGGTCGCCTTCGAAATGCAGCACTACGTCGACCAGATGCTCGAGAGACCGCGGTCCCGCGATCGCCCCGTCCTTGGTGACATGCCCGACGAGCACGATGGCGATGCCACTGCGCTTGGCGGCCGTCGTCAATGTGGTTGTGACAGCGCGGACCTGGGTGACGCCACCGGTCACACCGTCGGCGTCGGTGGTCGACATGGTCTGAACGGAATCCACCACGACGAGGCTGGGTTTGACGGTGTCGATGTGCGCGAGCACGGCGTCGAGGTCGGACTCGGCGGCGAGGTAGACCTCGTCATGAGTGCAGCCCGTGCGCTCTGCGCGCATCCGGATCTGACCCAGCGACTCCTCGCCGGAGACGTACAGCGCGCGCCGGCCCGACGCCGCCCACTGATGCACCACCCTCAGCAGCAGCGTCGACTTGCCGACGCCGGGTTCGCCGGCGAGCAGCGTGACAGATCCCGGGACGACGCCGCCCCCGAGCACCCGGTCGAGTTCGTCGACGCCCGTGTGGTCATGGCGTGTCGCGTCGCGTGGGATGGACGTGATCCGCACCGCGGCCGAACTCGGCACCACCGACCGCTGGGTGCGGGAGCCGACGACCTTGATCATCGGCGCTTCGTCGACCGTGCCCCAAGTGCCGCATTCCGGGCAGCGGCCGACCCACTTGGCCATGACGTGCCGGCACTCCGAGCAGCGGTACTGGGTGCGTGCCTTGGCCACGCCGAGACCGTATCCGGCAGGTCCGACAGACCGCTAGTGACCTGCTTCGGCCGGCGCAGCGGACTCGGGACGTCCAGCGGCGTCGCCGGCGGTCACCGGCACGTGGATCGTGGCCTGGCCGGCATGCTCGAACTTGAACACGAAGTCATACGTCAACCCGTTGCGGATGGGCTGGCTCAGCTTCACTTTGGCGTCGGCTTTGACCGAGTTCGTCAGCGACTGAAGGGCTTCGGTGTCGGTGTTCTCCGGCTTGCCGACGATCAACGAGCGGTTGGCAGGTATCTCCGGGTTGTCGGGGGTCACGGTCACCGTGCCGAAGGCAGACGTGACAGCGACCAGCCGGTCGTTGTCCTTCGGGGACTGGTTGGCGACGACGAACAACAGGTCGACGGTCTCGTCGGGCTTCACTTCGGCGCCGGTCTGGACGGCCCTGATCCGCACATCGCGCAGGGCCAGGCTCCCGACCCCGCCGCTGGCGCCGTTGACGGCCGCCTCTTGTGTGGCGGTCTGGGACTGCTGGCCCGCACTGCACCCGGTCAGGGTTGCAGCGATCAGCACACCGGCGACGAGCGCTGCGCGTGTAACGAAGTGGTTCACTGACGTCTCCTGCTCGGCATGAAACTGGCCCGCGTGCGTTCGACTATGCACAGTAGTAGGTCGGCCGGTCCGGGGGTACTACCCGGCAGGTGAGAGCACCCGACCCGGCTACCTGCGGCTCACGACCCGAGCCCTGCTCATGCATGTAATCGCCGCTGTGTCAACCCCCAATGTTCACCTGCGATGCCCCTGACCTGCACCGTTGGTCAGCCCGCGTCAGAGCGCCGTGTTAGCATGGAGTAGCGAAAGGGGCTCGAATCAGATGAATTTTGAGGTCGGAGACACCGTTGTCTATCCACACCACGGTGCTGCATTGATCGAAGCGATCGAAACCCGGACCATCAAAGGCGAGCAGAAGGAATATCTCGTATTGAAGGTTGCCCAGGGAGACCTGACCGTTCGAGTACCAGCTGACAATGCCGAATATGTGGGTGTGCGCGACGTGGTCGGCCAGGAAGGCCTCGACAAGGTCTTCCAAGTCCTGCGGGCGCCGCACACCGAAGAGCCCACCAACTGGTCCCGCCGCTACAAGGCCAACCTCGAGAAGCTGGCGTCCGGTGACGTGAACAAGGTCGCCGAAGTGGTGCGCGACCTGTGGCGTCGCGACCAGGAGCGGGGTCTTTCGGCAGGCGAGAAGCGGATGCTGGCCAAGGCACGTCAGATCCTCGTGGGTGAGCTCGCGCTGGCTGAGAACACCGACGACGCCAAGGCGGAGACCATCCTCGACGAGGTTCTGGCCGCCGCGTCCTAGGCATGAGCACGGTCGCCGTCGTTCCGGCGGCAGGTTCGGGTGAGCGGCTGGGCGCTGGCAGACCGAAAGCATTCGTCCACGTCGGCGGCGTGACTCTCTTGGAGCGCACGCTTGCGGGCCTTCACGACTCCGGTGCGGTCGACGCCGTCGTTGTCGCCGTCCCCGCCGACCGGATCGACGAGGCCAAGCTGATCCTGAGTGGCGCCGCGACCGTCGTTGCCGGCGGTTCAACCCGCACCGAGTCGGTGCGGCGCGCGCTGGCGGCTGTCGGGCAGCCGGAATTGGTGCTGGTGCACGACGCCGCCCGCGCGCTGACGCCGCCTTCGCTGATCGTCCGGGTGGTCGACGCGCTCCGGGCCGGCCATCGAGCGGTGGTGCCGGTACTGCCCGTCGCCGACACGATCAAGGCTGTCGATGCCAACGGCGTCGTTCTCGGCACACCGGACCGTGCCGGGCTGCGTGCGGTGCAGACTCCGCAGGGCTTCCGAACCGACGTGCTGCTGACCGCCTACGACAGGGCCGAGTCGGCCAACGATGTGACTGCCACCGATGACGCGTCGATGGTCGAAAGCATCGGAACGCAGGTGCATGTCGTCGACGGCGACCCCCTGGCGTTCAAGATCACCACCGCGCTGGACTTGTTGCTCGCGCAGGCCGTGGTCGACCGTCGGTGAACGACTTTCGAGTCGGCCTGGGCACCGACGTCCACCCGATCGAGCGCGGCCGGCCGTGTTGGCTATTGGGTCTGCGGTTCGACGGCGCCGACGGATGCGGCGGACACTCCGATGGCGACGTCGCGGTGCACGCGCTGTGTGATGCGCTGTTGTCGGCGGCAGGGCTCGGCGACCTCGGGCACGTGTTTGGCGTCGACGACCCGCGGTGGGCCGGGGTCACCGGACGCGACATGCTCAGCCACGTGCGCGATCTGCTCAGTACGAACAAGTTTCGCGTCAGCAATGCTGCCGTGCAGGTCATCGGCAACCGGCCCAAGGTCGGGCCGCGTCGCGAAGAAGCGCAAGGCCTGCTTTCAGAACTGCTCGGCGCGCCGGTTTCGGTGGCGGCGACGACGACCGACGGCCTCGGCCTGACCGGACGCGGCGAGGGGCTGGCCGCCATCGCGACGGCCCTTGTCGTCCGCAATGCGAACTGACCCCGAATAGGCCGGTAAGCTGGCACGTCGTGACCGATCAGGGGGCGCTGCGGCTGTACGACACCTACGCCGGTGCCGTCCGCGATTTCGTGCCGTTGCGCGACGGTCATGTGTCGATCTACCTGTGCGGCGCGACCGTGCAAGGCCTTCCGCACATCGGCCACGTTCGCAGCGCGGTGGCGTTCGATGTCCTGCGCCGGTGGATGATGGCGCGCGGGTTCGACGTCGCGTTCATCCGCAACGTCACCGACATCGACGACAAGATCCTCAACAAAGCCGCCGACGCCGGTCGACCGTGGTGGGAGTGGGCGGCCACGCACGAGAGGGCCTTCACGTCCGCGTACGACGCGCTCGGCGTGCTCCCGCCGTCGGCCGAGCCCCGCGCAACCGGCCACATCACGCAGATCGTCGAGCTGATCGAACGGCTGATGGACAAGGGCTTCGCGTACACCGGCGCCGGCGACGTGTACTTCGACGTGGTGCGATTCGCCGACTACGGCAAGCTGTCCGGCCACAGGCTCGAAGACGTGCACCAGGGTGAAGGCGTCGGTGCGGGAAAACGCGACCAGCGCGACTTCACGTTATGGAAGGGCGCGAAGCCGGGAGAACCGTCGTGGCCCACTCCATGGGGTCGGGGCCGTCCCGGTTGGCACTCCGAATGTGTGGCGATGGCTCACGAATACCTCGGCTCGGAGTTCGACATCCATTGCGGTGGAATGGATTTGGTGTTCCCCCATCACGAAAACGAGATCGCACAAGCATGTGCGGCCGGGGACAGGTTCGCCAGGTACTGGTTGCACAACGGTTGGGTCACCATGGGTGGCGAGAAGATGAGTAAGTCGCTGGGCAACGTCTTATCGATTCCTGCTGTGCTGCAACGTGTTCGGCCGGTCGAGCTGCGTTACTACCTGGGCAGTGCCCACTATCGCTCGATGCTCGAGTTTTCCGAAACCGCGCTGCAGGATGCCGTCAAAGCCTACAGCGGTATCGAAGATTTTCTCCACCGGGTGCGCACCCGCGCGGGCGCGGTGATCCCCGGCGCGTGGCCCTCGCAATTCGCGGCGGCCATGGACGACGACCTGTCGGTGCCGATCGCATTGGCGGAAATCCACAACGCGCGGGCCGAGGGAAACCGCGCGCTGGAATCCGGAGACCACGACACAGCGTTGGCCAGGGCGGCTGAAATCCGGGCGATGATGGCGGTTTTGGGCTGCGACCCGCTCGACGAACGGTGGGAGACCCGCGACGAGACGTCGGCCGCCCTTGCCGCGGTCGATGTGCTCGTGCACGCTGAACTCCAACGGCGTGAGGCAGCGCGCCAGCAACGTGACTGGGCGCTGGCCGACGAGATCCGAGACCGGTTGAAGAAGGCCGGCATCGAGGTCACCGACACCGCCGACGGGCCTCAGTGGTCGCTGACCGAGGGCGACAAGAAATAGATGGCCGGCAATTCGCGGCGCCGCGGCGCGGTGCGCAAGCCCGGCACGAAGAAAGGCCCCATCGTCGGGTCGGGTGGGGTGCGCCGCCGGGGCCTCGAAGGCCGGGGTGCCACCCCGCCCGCGCATATGCGACCCAACCACCCTGCTGCGAAACGCGCTGCGGCGAAAAAGAAGTCGCACCGCGCGGGCAGCCCGACCGATGAGCCCGACATCGTCCTCGGCCGCAACCCGGTGGTCGAATGCTTGCGCGCCGGCATCCCCGCAACCGCCTTGTACGTTGCGCTCGGCGCTGATGCAGACGAACGCTTGACCGAATCAGTCACTCGCGCAGCCGATTCCGGGATTCCCATTCTCGAGGTTCCGCGCAACGACCTCGACCGGATCAGCGCCAACGGTCTGCACCAGGGCATTGCGCTAGCCGTCCCGCCGTACCAGTATGCACATCCCGACGATCTGCTTGCTGCAGTACGGGATTCGTCGTCACCGGCATTGCTCGTCGCGCTCGACAACATCTCCGATCCGCGCAATCTCGGGGCGATCATCAGGTCGACCGCGGCATTCGGCGGCCACGGCGTGCTGATTCCGCAGCGACGAAGCGCGTCGGTGAGTGCGGTGGCGTGGCGAACCAGTGCGGGGGCGGCCGCCCGCGTTTCCGTCGCGCGTGCGACGAATCTCAATCGGACGCTGCGGGATTGGGCCGCAGCGGGTCTGCAGGTGGTGGGCCTCGACGCCGGCGGCAGCACCGAGATCGACGCTTTCGACGCGACTGACGACCTGGTGATCGTCGTCGGGTCGGAGGGCAAAGGGCTGTCGCGGCTGGTTCGGGAGAACTGTGATGCCGTGGTGTCGATCCCGATGGCGGGACCGGCGGAATCCCTGAACGCCGCGGTGGCCGCGGGCGTGGTGCTGGCCGAAGTGGCCCGTCAGCGCCGCCGTTAGGGGCGCCGGCGCACCTCGCTATCGATTGTGCGGGTTCGTGGGCGACCCGATGCCGTTGTCACTGCCCTGTTCGGCGGCTCCGGTCGAGGGGGCCGTGACGTTCGGGCTGGCTTCGTTGGGGCCGGTTGACCCGGTCACGCCTTGCGAATTGTCACTGGTGCCCGGAGATCCGGTGCTGGCATTGTCCTGGGATCCGGTACTGGCATTGGTGGAGCCACCCGGCGTCTCGGCCGCGGAGATACCGGGCGGCTGGATCCAACCCAAGATGTCGTGTGACCCGTCGTTGTAGACGACGCTGTTGGGCGCATCGCCAACGACATCGAAATAGATCTTGCCGGTCGTGCTGCCGCCCTCTCCGAGAGGCGCTCCACTGAGGCTGGAGACGCCGGCGAGGACGGGATAGTTGGTGCCGCTCTCGGCGCGTGCGTTGAAGTCGGGCACCACCGGGAAGACGGTGCCCTGGAGCGCGTCAGCGGTCACCGTGGCTTCATACAACCGTCCGGCAGTGGGGTAGGGGACCGGGTCGCTGCTGGGAGTCAGCCCCGTGACGGTGTAACCGATCAAGGCGCCGTTGACCATGAACGTCTCTTGTACACCGAACGGCCGGATGTTATCGATAGCGAAGGCCGGGGCCGCCGCGCCGACGCACAAAGTGATCGTCGTCGCAACTACCGCCGCCACGTGCCTGAGCTTCACCGCTGAAACCTCCCGTGTGCCGAATCCACAGCCCGCCATACCCGGCATGTAGGCGCCGGAAACATGCCGACGCGGGCGACTTTGCCGCCCCGTATTGTGCCACGGGCCTGCTCAAGGAATACGGCGTTCTCGCTCTGAACCTTGCGATTTCGGTGCGTTTTCATGCGCTGAGCGCCGGTTTCCGCACCGAAATCACAGTTGCAGCGCACCCCACAGCGCGAGCACGGCCACGCCCAGCGTCCCAGGCACCGTGCACACGCCAAGGCGGGTAAACCTGCCGACGCCATCCTCGGCGTCGTTGTGGTGGAGCACATTTCGCCACAGCAGATTCGCCAACGACCCGATGTACGTGAGGTTCGAGCCGACGTTCACACCGATCAGCACAGCCAGCACCGTCGGCGCTCCGCCCGATGCGACCAGCGGCAGCAGAAGCAGCGTCGCGGGGAGATTGTTCACGACATTGGCCAGCACCGCCGCGATGGCCGCCAACACCAGCAGTGCAACCAGGCCATGTCCGGTCGGCAGCAAATCCCTTGTGGCCGAATCGAGTCCGTTGACCATCACCGCACGCACGACAATCGCAAGCGCTAACACGAACGCCAAGAACGGCACATTCACCGCGCGGGTGATCCTGCGTACCGTGCCCGGCCGTCGAGCAAGCGCGTGGACGGCCAGCACCACCGCCCCTGCGAACGCCACCCATGCCGGCGCGATGCCAACCAGCGATGTGGCCGCGAATCCAGCGAGGGTGAGCACCAGCACGACAAGCGCAAACACCGGAACCTGCGGGCGGGGTGGGATGTGGTCGAGGTTGACGTCCGCCCTCAAATCGGCGGCGAAAAACCACCGGAACACAAGGTATTCCGCCGCGATCGCGACCAGCCACGGGCCCGCCATCAACATGGAGAAGTGGAGGAATGACAGGCCGGCCGTCGAAAACGCAAGCAGGTTGGTCAAATTCGACACCGGCAGCAATAAAGACGCGGTGTTCGCCAGGTGCGCACTGGCATACGTGTGCGGCCTCGCCGGCACCCGCAGCGTACAGGCTGTCGCCAGGACGACCGGCGTCAGCAGTACGACGGTCGCGTCGAGGCTGAGCACCGCCGTCGTCACGGACGCAATGACGAACACCTGACGCAGCAGCCGTCGTGGCTGTCCCGCACTGCCGCGCGCCATCAATTCACCCGCCGCCTGGAACACACCTTCGTCGTCACAGAGTTGCGCGAGCACCAGCACCGCCGCGAGAAACCCGATGACCGGCAGAAGTCGCGTCACCTCGTCCACGGCATCATGCAGGGTGAGAGCGCCAATCGCTATCACGATCACGGCCGCGGGTACCGCGGCGACTGCCTCCGTCCATCCCTGCGGACGCATGACCGCGAACGCCAGCACGACGGCCAGCAACACGAGCGACGCGATCAGCAAGGCAGCAGACCGTTAATAGCGGTCAGGCCCAAGGGTTTTCGGCTTGCCACACCGTCGGCAGATGCAACGGGATATCGTCTTCGGCGGCCAGTCGGCCGAGCACGCGCATCGTCACATCCAGGTCGTCGCCTGCGTACGGCAGAGCGCGCAGCGGCTGCGTCAGCGGTCGGAAGAAGTCGTCCCAGTGGATCAACACCACCCGACGTGCGCCGACGGCACGCACTGTCGCCTCCCAGTACTCGGTCATGTATTGCTCGGACTGCAGTCCCAGCTGGCCCACTCCCAGATACACGACCTCCGCCTGCCGCCCCGTCAGCGCACCGTCGACGTATCCGGCGCTGCCTTGGACCAACATCCGGCGGTCGGTCGGCCGGTGATGAATCAGCACCGACCATGCCTCGCCGCATTTGTACGCCGACGCTTTCGCCGGTGGCACAACGGGTTCCGTGATGACGCCCGGATAGCGGTCTGGTGGTGAATGCTTGGACTCGATCAGCGTCACCTCGAACGCACCGAACGTCATCGGCTCGCCTGACCTGGCGACCGTGATTCGTTCGTCGGGCAGGCCCTGTCCGCGGCCGACGTTGGCGGCGGATTCACCGCCGACCAATACCGCGTTGGTGCGGTCGGCGACTACCGCCGAATCCAGAGCGTGGTCGTAATGGGTGTGGACGGGAATGACGGCGTCGAGGCTCCGTACCCGGGTGCGTTCCAAGCAGCCGATGATGCGCTCCAGTGACGGCTCCAGTCGTCGCGTCCCGACGGCCGCAAGACCGGGACGCGAGAAGAAGCCGTCGGTCATCACCGCCGAACTGCCGTCGGTGATCAGCAGCGTGGCAACGCCCAACCAGGTCACCGTCAGTGGTGCGGCGGGCTCGGCGGCCGGCACGTCGAACCGCTTCGCGAAGTCGGACATGAAGGGTCGGCCGAGCTTGATGCGCATGTCTTCAGCCTACGGCGAACAGCCGCAAACAAACTGGGCGTTGCTCAGCCCGTAGGCGCCAGCATGCGGGTCCAGGTGTCGTCGCCGGCGGTGGAGGAATCCTTCACGCTGTAACGGGACCCGTCGGGCGCCACCACTTCGCCGCTTTGCGGGTTGTAGATGGCGGTCGGTAGCGGCGAGGGCGTGTACGTGCATGGGTTGGGCTGCTGCCCGCTGCACGTCACGCTGCCCTGGCCGGGCATCTGGAGCGCATCGCTGATCGGTGGCGGCGACCCGCCCGGCGGCAACAGGTTGGCCGGCAACGGGTTCATGCCGTTCTCGATGGACGGCGCCGGAATCACCCGGCCCGGATCCACCGGCTGATCACACCTCGCGCCCGGTGCCGGGCAGCTCAGAATCTGGTTCGGATCCCCGTACCACGGGTTGGTACCCAGCGGCACATACGGCTGATCGCTATGGCACTCCCGCGGCGACGCGGCGCGCTTGCCCGGAACGTCCTGGCAGGGATAGTTGCGCGCCCCGCGAACAGCGAGGCCTTGAAAATCCTTCGGGATCTTGCAGTAGAGGCCCGTCGGCAAGGGCTTAGTCGAGGTATCGGCCGGCGCGCGCCATTCCGACGCCGGCAAGAAACCTGTCAAGCACGGCGGCGGGGTATTGAGAGTGGTTCCGAAGCCCGGTGGGATGAGATTCTGCGTCAGAAGCGAAGCAGCAATTCCGACGAATACGGGTCCGAGCGCGAAGTTGATGATGCCCTCGCCGGGCCAGATGGAACCCGCCTGCAATTGGGCCGCGCTTTCGGGGAAATACACCAGCGCCTGTTCGACGCCCTTGTGGTAGCGCTTGAGCATGTCGATGACGATCTCGAGGTTGGCCAGCGTCTGGGGCAACGAATCACGCACCCCGGAAAACACGGAGTTGAGCTGATCCAGCGTCGGCGCCGCCTGCTCGATACCGTTGCGCAGCGCGGCATCCTGCTGGGCGGCCTGCGCCCCAATCGAGTTCAGGTTGGCCGACCACTGCTGAATCTCTGCGCCGGAGTTGACTTGGGAATCCAGGATCGGCGCCGAGTGCGCGATGATGTCGTTGATCGGCGGCAAGTTGTCGCGGAAGTCGCTGGCGATAGCCGTCGTGGAATCCACCAACCGCTGCAACGACGGACCCAAACCACCCACCGCCTGCGAGGCCTCGGTCAGCAGCGAGTCGATCTTCTCCTTCGGCAACA
>DASRFZ010000232.1:0-2338 GCA_035651275.1 Mycobacterium sp.
GGACTTCGTTCGGCATGTCGTACACGTCAGACTCCTAATCCGAGGATGCGGGAAGCGATGATGTTCTTCTGAATTTGCGACGTTCCGCCCATGACGCTCTGTGCGCGACTGTACAAGTACGCGTTCAGCAGATCGGGCTCGGTTGTGCCGGCGACCGCAAGCGCAGCGTGGCCGACCGACTGCTCGGTCCAGGTCATCAACAGCTTGTCCAGCGAGCCGTCCGGACCGTGCGACAAGCCGTCGAGCTGTTCGGATAGCCGACGCCGCACGTGAAGCCGCAGCATCTCGGATTCCACAGCGGCCCAAGCTAGTTCGTCGGGCATTTCGCCTTTGACGCGTTTCGCCATCTGCCGCACCAGCTTTCCGTATCGGGCCGAGTATCCCAGCGTGGACGGCTCGCGCTCGTGGCTGACCACCGTCATCGCCAGGGCCCACCCCTGTCCCGGCGCGCCGACCATCTGGTCGGTCGGAACGGTCGCTCCGTCGAACTCCACCTGACCGAATTCGGTCGTGACCCCGTTGATCATCTTCAGCGGCCGCTGGGTGATTCCGGGTTGGTGCATACAGATAATGAACGCGGATATCCCTTTGTGCCGCGGCGCTTCTGGGTCGGTGCGCGCCAACAACAGGCACCAGTCCGCGACGTCGGAATAGCTGGTCCAGATCTTGTGTCCCTCGACGACGTAGTTGTCACCGTCGCGGGTGGCCTTGGTGCGCAGCGAGGCTAGGTCCGATCCCGCACCGGGTTCCGAAAAGCCTTGGCACCAGCGTTCGGTTCCGTTGATCATCCCGGGCAGGAACCGCTGTTGCAGTTCCTCGGTGCCGTGCTCGCCGAGGCCCACGACCAGATATCCCAGGCTCGGCCGCGGCGGCGCACCGGCCCGCGCGAGTTCCTCGTCGACAATCACGTCGTACACCGGTGGGAGTTCTTGACCACCAAACTTTTTCGGCCACGACAGTCCGAAGAACCCCGCGGAATACAACGCCTGATGCCACTCGCCTTGCCGGGTCCAGTAGTCGTCGCCCGAGGTGGCGAACTGCTCGGCATGCTCGTTCAGCCAGTCGCGGAGGCGCTGCCGGAAGGCGGCTTCCTCCGGTGAGTCACGAAAGTCCAAAATCGATCTCCTTCAATCGAACACCGAACAACTCGCTCGACGTCAATGCGCGCCGCAGGTAGACGTGGGCTAGGCACTCCCAGGTGTTGCCGATGCCGCCGTGAACCTGGATTGCGGTTTCGCACACCGTGCGTGCGGCCCGCGCACAGTAGACCTTGGCGATCGACGCGGCGCGGATCGCCTCGACCGGCTCCAGTTCGTCGACGGCCCATGCGGCATGGCGCAACACGCTGATTGATCCCTCGATCAGTGCCAGGCCTTCGGCCAGCATGTGCGCCACGGCTTGGTACGACCCGATCGGCTTTCCGTACTGCTCACGGATCTTCGCGTAGTCCGTCGCCAGCGCATGCGCGCCACGAGCAGTGCCGAGGATGTCGGCGGTAGTAGCTGTGATCGCCAGGGCCCTGAACTGGCCGCCAGCGTCCGTTTTGGGCATCTCGGCCATGGCATTCGTGAGGTCGGCGGTGTGTGTGGCCTCAGTGACGGATATACCCGTACCTGTGCGCTGCAGCTCGTCCGCCAAGACTGGTCCGACGAACGGCACGTCGACGAGACCCCGTCCGAATTCCTCCGCGACAATGGCGACTTCCACGCCTGACGCCCCATCCGAACGCAGCGTCCGCCACCCGGTCGCATCGACCGCCTTCTCCAGCCGCGCCCTTCGGCTCTCGTCGGCGAGTTCTGCCACCGAGCCCGGACCGAGGTCGTCGGCTAATTTGGCTGCCGCATCGCGCAATTGGCGCTGCTCACTTGTCAGACGGACATCCATAGCGCTCCTTGAGAACTCGGCGCAGCACTTTGCCGGAGGGTAGTCGGGGAATCTCGGGAACGAACACCACGTCGGAAAGACGTTTGTACGACGCCAATCGGTCACTCACGAAGTTGGTGAGTTCTTCGACTGACAGAGAGGCGGCACTCGCGACGGCGGCGACGATGCGTTCTCCGTCAACGGGATCGGGGGCGCCGAACACCGCGCAGTCGTCGACCGCGGGATGACTGTGTAGGAGCGCTTCGATCTCGGCGGGCGCTACCTGGAAACCGCGCACTTTGATCATTTCCTTCACCCGGTCGGTGATGCGCAGCCGGCCGTCGTCGTCGAGCTCGCCTACGTCGCCGGTGCGGAACCATCCGTCGCAGAATGCGTCCGCGTTGGCGTCCTCAGGAAGATAACCGGACATCAGAGATTCTGACTTGGCTTGGATCTCGCCCAGTTCGGCAACCCG
>DASRFZ010000233.1:0-8230 GCA_035651275.1 Mycobacterium sp.
GGTCACGTCATGCGCAATTACGGCGTCGACGTCACGATCGTCGAGTTCCTGCCCCGCGCCCTGCCCAACGAGGACACCGAGGTGTCCAAGGAGATCGAGAAGCAATACAAGAAGCTCGGCGTCAAGATCCTCACCGCTACCAAGGTGGAGGGCATGCGCGACGACGGCTCCCAGGTCACAGTGACGGTTAGCAAGGACGGCAACACCAGCGAACTGGTCGCCGATAAAGTGTTGCAAGCCATCGGTTTTGCGCCCAACATCGAGGGCTACGGCCTGGAGAAGACCGGGGTGGCGGTGACCGACCGCAAGGCCATCGGCGTCGACGAGTACATGCGCACCAGTGTGCCGCACATCTATGCGATCGGTGACGTCACCGGACTGCTGCAGCTCGCACACGTCGCGGAGGCGCAGGGTGTCGTCGCGGCCGAAACCATCGCGGGCGCAGAGACTTTGGAGCTCGGCGACTACCGGATGATGCCGCGGGCCACGTTCTGTCAGCCCCAGGTGGCCAGCTTTGGGCTGACCGAGGAGCAGGCGCGCGAGGAGGGCTACGACGTCAAGGTCGCCAAGTTCCCGTTCAGCGCGAACGGCAAGGCGCACGGGCTGGGCGAGACGGCCGGGTTCGTGAAGCTGATCGCCGACGCGAAATACGGCGAGCTGATCGGTGGCCACCTCATCGGTCCCGACGTGTCCGAGTTGCTGCCGGAGCTGACTCTTGCGCAGAAGTGGGACCTGACCGCCAACGAGCTGGCCCGCAACGTGCACACCCATCCGACGCTGTCCGAGGCGCTGCAGGAGTGCTTCCACGGCCTCGTCGGCCACATGATCAACTTCTGATGCACACGCTGCTGGACGGCCGCGTATTTCTCGAAGGCCCGCGCTGGCATGACGGTTCGCTGTATGTCTCCGACATGCACGCACACGAGGTGTTGCGCGTGTCGACCGACGGCGACGCAAGCGTTGTCGCCCGACTCGACTGCGGGCCATCGGGTCTCGGGTGGCTGCCCGACGGCAGCATGCTCATCGTGTCGATGGAGGACCGCAAGGTTCTTCGCCGCGACGACGACGGCTCGCTGACACCGCACGCCGATCTGAGCGAGCTTGCGGCGTACAACATCAACGACATGATCGTTGACGACGCGGGCCACACTTTCGTTTCGCAGTTCGGGTGCGACTTCTTCACCGGCGAAATGCCCACGCCCGCACCGCTGCTGCGCGTCGATCCCGACGGCGGCGTTCACGAGGTCACCGATGACCTGCGATTCGCGAACGGCATGGTCATCACATCCGACGGCAAGACGCTCGTCGTCGCCGAAAGTGTGGGCCGGTGCCTCACCGCATTCTCGCTGGCGCCGGACGGCACGTTGTCCGATCGGCGGGTGTGGGCCGAGTTGGGAGAAACCGAGTTTCCCGACGGCATCTGCATCGACGCCGAGGATGCGATTTGGATTTCGAGCCCGGCATCCGACCGGTTCGTGCGCGTCCGGGAGGGTGGCGAGGTCACCGACATCGTCGAGACACCCGGCCGTCACGCCATTGCGTGCGCTCTCGGCGGCGACGACGGTCGCACGCTTTTCTGTTGCACGGCACCAACTTTCGGCCAACCCGACGAGTCCCGAGCCCTGCGCGGGGCAAAGGTCGAGACCGTCACAGTGACGGTGGCGGCAAGGTGATGCGCGCGGAAGGCGGCCGTCGAGCGCTACTCCGGCAAGTCGAGAGGAATCTTCAGCGTCGCGATGGTCGCCGCGAGCGCGTCGTATTGCCCTGCGAGAGTGCAGAATTCGATCAATTGACGACGGTCGAGGTGGCGGGACAGCCACTGCCACGTTTGCGGTGACATCGAGCGCGTCATCACGAACTCGTCGGTGGCGGTGACCAGCGCGCGCTGCCGGTCGGACAGGCCGTCGGCGTCGGGCCCCTCGAAGATCCGGGCCTGCGTGTCGGCGTCGATGCCGCGGCGTTTGGCCAGGCGGCGGTGATGTTGAAGCTCGTACTCACAGCCGCGCAGATGGCCGACCCGCAGGATCACCAGCTCGGCGTCGGCGCGAGGAAGCCGGCCCGGCCCCAGCAGCATGCCGGAGAACGGCAGCCAGGTCCAGAACAGCCGCTTGTGCTGGCCGAGGGTGGTAAACAGATGCGCTTCGGCAACGCCGGACCCGCGAGCCAACACCTTGCACATCAGCCAGCCGGGAAGCCCCAACTCGCGGAGACCGCCGGGCTCGACGCGCGGAACGATCGAGTCCGTCATGTCGGACGCACCAGGTACGGCGACACGGTGCTGCGGTGTTCGTCGAGGTCCAGCGCCCGGCCCAAGGCGGGGAAGGCGCGCTGCGGGCAGTTGTCGCGCTCGCACACCCGGCAGCCCGCGCCGATCGGCGTGGCGACATCGCCCGACAAGTCCAGTCCTTCCGAATACACCAGCCGGTGTGCGTGCCGAAGCTCGCAGCCCAACCCGATCGCGAACGTCTTACCCGGCTGACCATAGCGCGACGCCCGTCGCTCGACCGTGCGCGCCACCCACATGTAGCTGCGGCCGTCGGGCATCTGCGCGATCTGCACCAGAATCTTGCCGGGGTTGGAAAACGTCTCGTACACGTTCCACAGCGGGCAGGTGCCGCCGCTGGCGGAGAAGTGAAAACCAGTGGCGGACTGACGTTTTGACATATTGCCAGCCTTGTCGACTCGGACGAACGAGAACGGCACGCCACGCATCGACGGCCGCTGCAGAGTCGAAAGCCGATGGCAGATCGTCTCGTAGCTCACCGAGTAGAACGCGCTCAATCGCTCGATGTCGTAGCGGAAGTCCTCGGCGACGTC
Source organism: Mycobacterium sp. (assembly GCA_035651275.1). Taxonomy (GTDB): domain Bacteria; phylum Actinomycetota; class Actinomycetes; order Mycobacteriales; family Mycobacteriaceae; genus Mycobacterium. The sequence goes on from DASRFZ010000233.1 coordinate 2,818, forward strand.
GTGGAATTGGCCGTACGGCAGAACCGTCGCCGCCGCAAAGTAATTCGCGAACCCCAGCCGGGCCAGCGTGCGTGACTCATCGCTGGTGAACTTTCCCTCGTCGACCATCTTGTCGATCAAGTCACCGAACTCCAGATACGCCAGTTCGGCCGCCATCTTGAACACCTGCTGCCCGGCCGATAGATGACTGCTGATTTCCAGCGTGCGGGCCGTCGGGTCATACCGGTGTAGCACGCCCTCGCCCAGGTCGATGCGTCTGACGATGCGCACGCCGTGCACCTGGCTCAGCCGCTGGCCGAAATCGGCTGCCTGGGCCCACGCGCCAGCAGGGGAGTCGCCGCGGTGCATCCGCATCCGGATCGTCAGGTCCTCGGCCGCGGTGTCGAGGTCATGAAGGTAGTTCTGCCGTTGGTAGAAGTAGTCGCGGACCTCCTCGTGCGGCATCGTGATCGCCCCGCTGCCGCTGCTGCCGTCGCTGAATCGGTCCTCGGTGGCGGCGGCCAGCTGCGCCGTCGTCATCCGGTACCGGCGGTGCAGATTGACCATCGCCCGGGCCATCGCGGGATGCGTCGTGACCAGCTCTGCCAATTCGGTGGCGTCGACCTTGATGTCGAGGTCGCGGTCCATGGTCACCTCGCGCAGCTCGGCGACCAGCCGGGTGTCGTCCTGCGGCGCGAAGAACGTCGCGTCGACCCCGAACACCTCGGTGATCCGCAACAGCACCGCCACGGTCAGCGGGCGCACGTCGTGCTCGATCTGGTTCAGGTAGCTGGGGGAGATCTCCAGCAAGTGCGCGAGCGCCGCCTGGCTGAACCCCCGCTCGCTTCGCAGCTGCCGTACCCGCGAACCCACGAACGTCTTCGGCATATGGCCAGCGTACTCGGCTGCTAACGGGTGCTTCGCAGAGTTTGCAGGGCCGGTGGGTTCGCGTGTTCGCCAGGGGGTTTGGCAGGATCGGCGGTAATGAGCGCAGAAACAGGCTTGGCCAAGACGATGATGCCGGTCCCGGACCCGCATCCCGACGTCTTCGACCGGGAATGGCCGTTGCGGGTCGCCGACATCGACGCGACCGGTCGGCTGCGGCTTGACGCCGCCTGCCGGCACATCCAGGACATCGGCCAGGACCAGCTGCGCGAGCTCGGCTTCGAAGAGACGCACCCGTTGTGGATCGTCCGCCGGACGATGGTCGACCTGATTCGGCCCATCGAGTTTCCGGACATGCTGCGCCTGCGTAGGTGGTGCTCGGGCACGTCGAACCGCTGGTGTGAGATGCGGGTGCGTGTCGACGGACGTAAGGGCGGACTCATCGAATCGGAAGCGTTCTGGATCAACATCAACCGCGAAACCCAGGGCCCCGCAAGGATTTCCGACGACTTCCTCGAAGGTTTGCAGCGCACCACCGACATCGACCGGCTGCGATGGAAGCCCTACCTGAAGCCGGGTTCGCGCGACACCGCCGATCAGATCACCGAGTTTCCGGTCCGGTTCACCGACATCGACTTGTTCGACCACATGAACAACTCGGTGTATTGGAGCGTCGTGGAGGATTACCTGTCGGCGACACCCGAACTTCTGCGCGGCCCGACCCGGATCACGCTCGAGCACGAGGCGCCCGTGGGGCTAGGCGACAAGTTGGAGATCGTCTCGCACGTGTATCCGCCGGGGTCGACGGATCAGTTCGGCGAGGAGCTTGCGCGCAAGGCTGTTACCACTCTCACATACATGGTCGGCGACGAGACGAAGGCCGTCGCGAGCATCTTCTCACTGTAAAGATTCAGAAATTCTGAATGCCCAATTGACCTGCGGGAATCAGGTTACCAGCGAGTAGTTACTGAACCGGTAAAGTTCTGCTGGCGATTTGCAAACTTAGCAAAATCAAGGTGCTCACTAACAAGAATTGGCAATAGAAACGGGTGGAACTGCGGGAATGCACTGTGTCATCGTCTAGTTAGCACAAACGCGAAGTCGCCTGACTATTAGCAAGTGGCTTAAGAGCAACCGAAGGAGCCCGTCCGATGTCAAACGTTGGCAAGCCGAAGTCACCAGAACAGATCCAGCAGGATTGGGACACCAACCCCCGCTGGAAGGACACCACCCGCAGCTACACCGCGGAGGACGTCGTCGCACTTCAGGGCACCGTCGTGGAGGAGCAAACCCTCGCCCGTCGCGGCGCGGAGATCCTGTGGTCGCAGCTGCACGACCTAGAGTGGGTCAATGCTCTCGGCGCGCTGACCGGCAACATGGCGGTCCAGCAGGTCCGCGCCGGCCTGAAGGCGATCTACCTGTCGGGTTGGCAGGTCGCCGGTGATGCGAACCTGTCCGGCCACACCTACCCGGACCAGAGCCTGTACCCGGCCAACTCGGTGCCGCAGGTGGTGCGCCGGATCAACAACGCGCTGATGCGTGCCGACGAGATCGCGAAGGTCGAGGGCGACACGTCGGTGGACAACTGGTTGGTGCCGATCGTCGCCGACGGTGAGGCCGGCTTCGGCGGCGCGCTGAACGTTTACGAGCTGCAGAAGGCGATGATCGCCGCGGGTGTCGCGGGCTCGCACTGGGAGGACCAGCTGGCGTCGGAGAAGAAGTGTGGCCACTTGGGTGGCAAGGTGCTGATCCCGACGCAGCAGCACATCCGGACGCTGACGTCTGCGCGGCTGGCGGCCGACGTGGCCGACGTCCCGACCGTCGTGATCGCGCGCACCGACGCGGAGGCCGCGACGCTGATCACCTCGGATGTCGACGAGCGCGACCGCCCGTTCATCACCGGCGAGCGGACCAAGGAGGGCTTCTACCGGGTCCGCAACGGCCTCGAGCCGTGCATCGCGCGGGCCAAGGCCTACGCCCCGTATGCCGACCTGATCTGGATGGAGACCGGCACGCCGGACCTCGAGCTGGCCAAGCAGTTCGCTGAAGGCGTCAAGGCCGAGTTCCCCGACCAGATGCTGGCGTACAACTGCTCGCCGTCGTTCAACTGGCGCAAGCACCTCGACGACGCGACGATCGCGAAGTTCCAGAAGGAGCTTGCGTCGATGGGCTTCAAGTTCCAGTTCATCACGCTGGCGGGCTTCCACGCGCTGAACTACTCGATGTTCGACCTGGCCTACGGCTACGCCCGCAATCAGATGAGCGCGTACGTCGAACTGCAGGAGCGTGAATTCGCCGCCGAGGAGCGGGGTTACACCGCCACCAAGCACCAGCGCGAGGTGGGCGCCGGCTACTTCGACCGGATCGCCACCACGGTGGACCCGACATCGTCGACGACGGCGCTGACGGGCTCGACCGAAGAGGGCCAGTTCCACTGACGATGAGCGGGCTTGCCCGCGAAGAGGAAGTGGAACCAACGGGCCGGAGCCACTAGATTCGCGACGTGATCGAACGCGTAGGCGTGATCGGCGCCGGACAGATGGGTGGCGGCATCGCGGAGGTGTGCGCGAAGGCCGGGACCGACGTCATTGCGTACGAGCCCACTGAGGAACTGACGGCCGCAGGGGAGAAACGCATCACCTCGTCGCTGGAGCGTGCGACGGCCAAGGGCAAGCTCACAGAAGCTGAGCGCGATGCGGCGGTAGGCAAGCTGTCGTTCACGACGAACCTCGCGGACTTGGCCGACCGCCAGCTCGTGATCGAGGCGGTGGTCGAGGACGACACGGTCAAGCGCCGTATCTTCGCTGAGCTCGACGAGGTAATCGCCGATCCCGATGCGGTTCTCGCGTCGAATACGTCGAGCATCCCGATCATGAAAATCGCTGCGGCGACGAAGAATCCGAGCCGCGTCTTGGGTCTGCACTTCTTCAATCCGGTGCCGGTGCTGCCGCTTGTCGAGCTGGTCAGCACTCTTGTGACGTCGGACGCGGCGCTGTCGCGGACAGAGGAGTTCGCGAGTTCGGTGCTGGGCAAGCAGGTCGTGCGTTGCCAGGACCGGTCGGGCTTCGTCGTGAATGCGTTGTTGGTGCCTTACCTGTTGTCGGCGATCCGGATGGTCGAGGCCGGCTTCGCGACCGTCGAGGACGTCGACACGGCGGTCGTGGCAGGGCTTTCGCATCCGATGGGTCCGCTGCGCCTGTCGGACCTCGTCGGGTTGGACACGCTAAAGCTGATCGCGGACAAGATGTTTGAAGAATTCAAGGAGCCGCACTACGGTCCGCCGCCGCTGCTGCTGCGGATGGTCGAGGCGGGCATGCTGGGCAAAAAGTCCGGCCGAGGGTTCTATACCTACTAACCCTCACGCCGAGCGCACGGTTCTTGTACGCAAATCGCGAGTAGGGGCGCAAACAAGCGTGCGCTCGGCGTCGTATCCCCGCGAGCGCAATGCGCGCAGGACGCGTTCGACGATTCCGTCGGGGTCGTAGCGCGACTGCCTGGCACTGACGCGCACAATTATCCATCCTTGTGCGGCAAGGTATTCCAGCCGCTCGATATCTTCTGCGTACCGATCAGGATCCGTCCAGTGCTGCTCACCGTCATACTCCACGCCCACCATGAATTCGGGGTAGCCGATATCGACGCGCCGCCGGCCGACCTTGACTTGGGTCACTGGCCTTGGTAGCCCCGAGCGCACCAGCAGCAGCCGCAGCCTTGTCTCAGGCGGCGATTCCGCGCCAGCGTCGGCGAGTGCCAACGCCGAGCGTAGTCGACGGATTCCGCGGGCACCGGTATAGCGAGCGGCGATCTCACCCACTTCGTCGACCGTGCACCCAGTCGCATTGAGCAGGGCGTCGACATGAATGATCGATGCGTCATGCGGGAGCCGTCGGCCGAGGTCATAGGCCGTCCGAGCGGGCGTCGTGCAAGTGATCGGGCCGATGTGGCGGAGTTCGTCGTCGCGAATGATCCCGCTGTGCACCAGGATTCCGCGCGCTGCGGGATGTCGGAATCGCCCGATTTCCACCGGCGCGTCATCGGATACCCACTTGCTGCCGAGCAACGCAGCCGCTGAGTGCCCCACCAGCACCGCCTCCCGACCTGACCACAGCCAAGCGGCGCGCGCACGATCAACCGCTGACAACGGGACACCATTGCGCACGTACACATTCCGGTACACCTTGACGTAGACCCGGCTCAGGTCGCGACGGGTCAACTCGCCGCTCGCCAGCGCTTCAGTAGCCACGATCAGTTTCGCCCCCACAACAGCATCCTCACCGAAATTGCTCGGCAATTGGGTTGGCGAACATCCGGCTGTGGATAACTGTCATCGAGCGCACGGTTGTTGTACGCAAATCGCGAGTAAGCCCGCAAACAAGCGTGCGCTCGGCGCTCGGGTGAGACGGCCGCGCTCGGCGCTCGGGTGAGACGCAGGCGGCGCGGCGCAGGGGCTGGCTTAGGCGTGCTTGAGGCGACGCCGCTCGGCCTTGACGTCGAAATCTGCTGCCGGCCAGGCCAACTGGAGATCCGACAGCGCTCCGATCAGCAGCTC
>DASRFZ010000234.1:0-10917 GCA_035651275.1 Mycobacterium sp.
AACTTGCCGTCGCCGAGCAGCCGCTTAGCGGTGTCGAGTGCGTCCTGCGCGGCGTCGGCACTGCTGCGGTCGATCGGCACCTGTCCCGCGACAGTGAAGAACCACCGCTTGAACCGGCCCGCCAGCCCGGTGGCGGTGAAGTACTCGGCCTTGGCCAGGAAGGTGATGCGTCGCGTGGCGACGAGCGGAAGGTAGAAACTGTCGGCGACAGCAAGATGGTTACTTGCCAGTATCGCCGGTCCCGACGCCGGAATGTGTTCAAGTCCTTCGGTTTTCGGCCGTCCGACCAGGGTCAGCAATGGGCCCATGAAGATGTACTTGAACAGCCAATACCACATGGACCCTCCCGGCTTGGGGCGCACACCTTCGAAGCTTTGCGCCAACTTTACCCACGCTTTGCGGGCTACGTCATTACCTCGCGCTCTTCGCGCAAGCGGCTCATCGATCTTTGTTGCTCTTCGCGCAAGCGGCTCATCGATCTTCGACCGTGATCGGAATCGTCTGATACCGCCCATTCGGCGATGGCGGCTCCGGCGCCGGCCCCGGTCCGTCACCGTCGGGGGGCGGCGTCCCGTTCATATCCAAGAACGCGCGGACGACCGTCAACAGCGCCACGCTGTGCTCAGCGATCACGTCGAGCATGGGGTGCTGCTCACCGGACGCCAGCGCGGCCAGCGCGCACACTGGGCACCACACCTGCTGGCACTTACCTGGCGCATCGCCGCGGCCGGCCGCTATCGCCGCAGCCGCGCGCACCGCGGGATCGAGACGGTCCAGGATCGCCTGCGCGAGCTGACGCAGCTCCGGCGGTAGGTCGGGATGAGTTCCACTCACGCCGGCCACACCTCCGGATTCGGTCGAAACCGCACGGTCAGTTCATTCCCCCGCAACTGCGCGTCCGTGACGATGCATCGCCGCAACACCGACGCGAGCCGCACTCGGCGCCGCATCCCCGAGGAGCCGATGATCAGGTCGTCGTCGACCCGGCCCAACGTGAGCGAATCGGGATCGACCTGCGGCAACTCTAGTCGCAACCGGTAGACCGCTTCGACGCCCGACCCGGATTCGCGGTCGACGACCGGCCGGATCGGACCCGGCGGCGGCGACCCGTCGCGGCGGCGCACGGTGTCGAGCAGCTCGGTGAGCGCCTTGGGCCCGATCGGCTCGCCGGGAAGGTGAGGGGCCAGCACCAGGCCCACCGCGCCGATCTTGGCCGCCAATTCGTCGAGCACGACCTGCTGCTCGGCGATCCGTTCGGCGTACCAATCGAATGCCGGATGGTCCGGCAGGTTGCGGTACTCGTATGAATCGTCTTTCACCAGAACCTGATTCACGATCAGTTCCTCGACCGCCACGCCCATCAGTGACAGCGCGCCCAGCGTGCGGACCGCCTCAGCGGCGACGACGCGCTCGGCGGTCAGCACCAGATGCGCGCCCACCCGCGACCCGTCGGTGAGCAGCGCGGTCAGCTTCTCCAGTCCGCTGTTGATCTGTTCGACCAACTCCACCACCGCCGCCGTGCCGGCATTCTCCGCCGCGCTGGCCAACCGGCGATGCCGCGGCCATGCCCGTTCGACGTACATCTCGAACGTCGCGGGCAGCGTGAGCATGCGCAAAGCGTCGGCCGTCGACGCGCAGTCGACGACGACGTGGTCCCATTGCCCCGACGACGCGAGCTCGCCGACCTCGTGCAGCCCGAGCACTTCCTGAATTCCGGGAAGCGCCGAAAGCTCCTGCGGCGCAATATCTCCCAACTCTGAGTCGGGAAACCTCGCAGTGATCGGCTGGGCCACCTGCCGCCACCGCGCCTCGAGCAGTGCGAGGGTGTCCAACGCCAGCGCGTCGAGAAAGCCCCCGCCGGCGTCGACGTCGTCCTCGAGGATCCTGGTGACCTTGCGCTCGCCTGTCGGGATCACCGGCGTGCCGAGCACGTCGCCCAGCGAGTGCGCCTGGTCGGTGGACACCAGGAGCACCCGGAATCCGGCGCGCGCGTCACTGACCGCGGTGGCCGCGGCCAGCGTTGACTTTCCTACCCCGCCCTTACCGACGAAGAGACTGATCCGCAAAGCGGCGGGTGGCGCTGACTCAACCAGCCTCGACTCGTTTCTTCAGATCCTTCAATGCGGTGTCGGTCAACCTACGCTCGGCTTTGCGCTTGAGCAATCCGATCATCGGGATGAGCAGGTCCACCGACAACTCGTAGGTGACCTCTGTGCCGGATCCTTTGGGCGACAGGCGATATTCCCCGTTCAGCGACTTCAGCAGTGAACTCGACACCAGATGCCAGCGGACCGACTGCTTGTCGGCCGGCCAGTCATACGACAACACCATGGTGTCCTTGAGCACGGTCGCGTCGAGCATCAGGCGCGCGGTTTTCGGATAACCCTCCGCGTCGGCTTCCAGCACTTCGGTCTGCTTGTACTCCGACACCCACTGCGGGTAGGCGCCGATGTCGGCGATGACGTCCATCACCGTTTTCGGGTCCGCGTCGATGTAGATCGTCTGCGCCGTCGAGTCAGCCACGCCAAAACGGTACCGCGCTCAATTCAGCGGCGAGGTTCCCAGCGGGCGTGACGCCTCTACCGCGGCCTTGACCTCGAAGGCCATCCGCTTCCCCGCCACCCGGCGCTCATGCGTCACCTTGGCGAGGTCCATCCGCGCCAGTTGCCAGGCCGCCGCGCCGGCCGGTTCGGCGTGCAGGAAGTAGTTCAGGATCACGCCGTCGAGCATCGGTTCGAGCCACACCTCCATGGTCCCGGCCAACGCCCCGGCGACCGTCCAGCGGATCCCCTTGTCGCCGCGGTTCTCGACCACCTGCAGACGTAGATCCGGCCACCAGCGCCGCCAGCTCGCCGGCGCAGAGACGGCCCTACCCACCGCCTCCGGGGAGCCTGCGACGAACGTCTGATCAGCCACCTGGATGCTGTTCATGGCCTAACAGCTTCGCATGGCTAGGCTGGAGAACATGCGAGAGTTGAGTGCTCCGGCCACGTTTGCCGTCGGCGACAACGACAGCATCGTCCACGCCGCGTTCCGCCATGAGCGCGACGATCCCCAGTACCCGATCTTCGCCCGGCTTGTCGACGGCGCATGGGTCGACGTGACGTGCGCGCAGGCCGCGGACCAAATCCGTTCGGCTGCTTTGGGTTTGATCGCCGAAGGCGTCCAGCCCGGCGATCGGGTGGCTATTTTCTCGGCGACGCGCTACGAGTGGACGATCCTCGACTACGCAATCCTGGCGGTCGGCGCTGTCACCGTGCCGATCTACGAAACGTCGTCGGCGGAGCAGGTGCGCTGGGTGCTGACGGACTCCGGCGCGGTGCTGGCGTTCGCCGAAACCGACGCCCACGGTGACAAAGTCGACCAACTTCGCGGCGACTTGCCCGGTCTGCGCAAGGTGCTGCGAATCGCCGGCTCGGAGACCCCCGGCCTCGACGCCCTCGCCGAGGCCGGCAAATCCGTGGACGAGAAGGAACTCGACAAGCGGCTGGCTGCGATCAAGTCGAGCGATCCCGCCACCCTGATCTACACATCCGGGACCACCGGCCGTCCCAAAGGCTGCCAGCTCACCCATGCGAACCTCGTCAACGAGACCCGCGGTGCCAAAGACGCGTTCCCGTCGCTGCTCGTCGAGCGGCAGCGCATGCTGGTGTTCCTGCCACTCGCGCACGTGTTGGCGCGGGCGATCTCGATGTCGGCGTTCGAGAACAAGGTGACGGTCGGCTTCACGGCCGACATCAAGAACCTGGTGCCGATGTTCTCCGTGTTCAAGCCGACGCTGGTGGTGTCGGTGCCGCGGGTGTTCGAGAAGGTCTACAACACCGCCGAGCAGAATGCGCGCAATGACGGCAAGGGCCGCATTTTCGAGATCGCCGCCAACACGGCGATCGACTTCAGCAAGGCCCAAAATGGAAGCGGCCCAGGGCTTCTGCTACGCGCCAAGCACGCGGTGTTCGACCGACTGGTGTACTCCAAGCTGCGCGCGGCGCTCGGCGGCGACTGCCGTGCGGCGATCTCGGGCGGCGCGCCGCTGGGGGCTCGGCTGGGCCACTTCTACCGGGGCGTGGGCGTGACGATCTACGAGGGCTACGGCCTCACTGAAACGAGTGCCGCGATCACCGTCAACCGCCTCGACGACCTCAAGATCGGCTCGGTCGGAAAGTTGTTGCCGGGCAACAGCATGCGTATCAACGACGACAACGAGCTGCTGGTCAAGGGCGGTGTGGTGTTCAGCGGCTACTGGCACAACGAGGAAGCCACCAAGGAGGCGATCTCCGACGGCTGGTTCCACACCGGCGACCTCGGCGACATCGACGAGAACGGTTTCCTGACCATCGTCGGCCGCAAGAAGGAGATCATCGTCACCGCCGGCGGCAAGAACGTCGCGCCCGCGGTGCTGGAGGATCAGCTGCGGGCACACCCGCTAATAAGTCAGGCCATGGTCGTCGGTGACGCGAAACCCTTTGTCGCCGCGTTGATTACGATCGACCCCGAGGCATTCGATGGCTGGAAAGAACGTAACGGCAAGTCCGCGGACGCATCTGTCGGTGACCTGGCGAACGACCCTGATCTTCGAGCAGAGATCGACCGTGCGGTCAAAGAAGCCAACCAGTCCGTCAGCCACGCGGAGGCAATCCGCAAATTCTCAATCCTGCCGGTGGATTTCACCGAGGACACCGGCGAGCTCACCCCGACGATGAAGGTCAAGCGAAAGGTCGTCGCCGAGAAGTTCGCCAGCGAGATCGAGGCGCTGTACAGCTAACCGCTGAGCAGTGCGCTCAGTCGCGCGGTGTGTTTCTGCCATCGCCATTGGTCGACAGCCCAGCGCCGGCCGGCCGCACCCATTCGCTTCGCGAGGTCGGGGTCGGCGAGGATGCCGCTGACGGCGTCGGCGATCTGGTCCACCGATCGGCCGTCGACGACGAAGCCCGTGCGGCCCTCCTGCACGGTTTCCGGTGCGCCCCCGGACTTTCCGGCGATGACGGGCACTCCGGTCGCCGACGCCTCCAGGTACACGATGCCCAGGCCCTCGACGTCCAGCCCTGCGCCGCGGGTGCGGCACGGCATCGCGAAAACGTCAGCCATCGCGTGGTGGGCTGGCAGCTGGTCCGACGGGACGCCTTGGGTGAAGATCACCTGTTCGCCAACTCCGGTGTCGCCGGCCAGTTTTCGCAGCGTCTCCAGATACGGGCCGCCGCCGACAATGACGAGCGTGGCGCCGTCGACTCGCGAGCGAATCAGCGGCAGCGCGCGAATCAACATGTCCTGGCCCTTGCGCGGCACGAGGCGCGACAGGCACACGATCACTGGCCGCTCGCCGAGCCCGTAGTGCGCACGCATCTCGGTACGGGTGGCCGCGTCGGGATGGAAGCGCTCGACATCCACGCCCGGCGGCAGGTGCTCCAGCGCCGTCTGCGGGCCGAACGCCGACGCGAACCGGTCGCGGGTGTAGTGGCTGATGTAGGTCACCACGTCGCTGTCGCGGCCGATCCGCCGCAACGCGGAGCGGCCCAAGGGAAACATCGACCAGCCGACCTCGTGGCCGTGGGTGCTCGCCAGCACCCGACCGGCCCCGGCCCGTCGCGCCCGCCCGCCGAGCAGCCCCAACGGCGCCGCCGCGCCGAACCACACCGTCTCGATGTCGAGCGTGCCGATCAGCTTGCGCATCCTCGTGTCGACGTCCGGCACCGGCAACATCAGCGAGCCGGGATGGCGCACGATCTCGAACGGTGCGCGGCGGTCGTACTCCTCGGCCCGCTTCCACTTCGGCGCGTACACGGTCAGCGTGTGGCCACCCAGCTCCGCGAGGTGTGTGGTCAACGCTTCCAGATACACCTGGATGCCGCCGGGGCGCGGCGGAAAGTCGTTGGTGACCAACAGAACTCGCGTCACGGCTGGCCCATCGGTGGCAATGCGATGCCGAGTGTGTCGCGCACTGCGGTGGAGGCGTCGGGATGTCCCGGACCGCAGGCGTCGACGTAGAGTCGCCGCAGCACGGCGGGCCCGTAGCGGTCGGCGACGAACTGCGCGAACCGCCATGCCTGGTCGTATGCGGCTGATTCGGCGGCTCCGCCGGAGTCGAGTTCGGCGTCCGTCGGCAGCCACGCCGGCATCGTCACCGGACGCGGTGCGGGTGGCCTGGCGACGTAGTCGGCGACGCCCTCGACCAGCCAGCGCGGTGCGTCGAACGCCGTGTCAGCGCGGGAGGCGTAGTGAAAAAGCTCGTGCCGCAACACAATCCGCAATGCCGCCTCGGTCATCGTGTTCGCGCCCGGGGCGAAGACAATGCGCTGACCGAACGCTTGATGGCGGGCCGGATCCACCCGGTCGGCCACTGCCACCGCCGCCACGCCGGCCCAGTTCCGCGACGGTTCGCCAGTCTGCGCCGCGAAATCCGCGTCGGTACCGGTGATGACGACGACGACCTCGCGCGGCCAGTCGTTGCCCCAGAAGGCCGACACAGCGTCGACGGCGCCGCCGAACTCATCGGTGAGCCGGGCCGCCAGGCCAGCGGGGGCGCCCCGGTCGACGAGCCGCATCGTGTGTGAGGCAGCGACCGGCCGGGACTGGCCCAAGAAGACGGCTGCGGTGACCAACTCGGCGATCAGCACCAACGCGACTGCAGCGGCCAGGACATGCCGCGGCCGATGCTCAGTAGCGCCGGATGTTGTAGATCGGCGCATTGCCCACCGGCGCGACCTTCACCGGTTGGCCGTACGTGGACGCGTGCACGATCATCCCGTCGCCGATATAGAGGCCTACGTGCGAGGCGTCGGAGTAATAGGTGACCAGATCGCCGGGCTGCATCTGCGACGGGTCCACCGGCTGGCCGCCCTGCGCGAGCGCCTGGCTGGAGTGCGGCAGCGAAATGCCGGCCTGCTGGAACGACCACATCACCAGGCCCGAGCAATCGAAGGCGTTCGGTCCCGCGGCACCCCACGAGTACGGCGAGCCGATCCGGCTCAATGCGGCCTGGATCACCACCGCTGCTTCCGGTGAACCTCCGCCGCCGCCCGGCATCACCACGCCGTCGGGCGCAGGTGCGGCCATCAGGCCCGCGTCCGGGGGCGGCAGATCGGTGGGCAGGGCGTCCGGCGCGTCCGGCAGCGCCGCCGGCGGCGGGTTCGGGCCGGCCAGGGTGGCCCGCTGCACGGGAGTCAGAGCCAGGTACTGGGATTTGACGATCGCAATCTGGACCTGCAGCCTGCTCTGCTTGGCCTGCACGTCGGCGCGGACTTTGGCGGACTGCTCGGCGGCGTTGCGGGCGTCGGCCGCGGATTTCGCGGACGCATCCTCGGCGGCGGCGGCCTTCTGGCTCAGCTTGCGGTAACTGGCCATTTGGGCGGCCATCTCGTTGGCGACCGACTCCTGTGCCGACATCTGGTCGATGAGCCCCTGCGGAGAGTCCGCGGTCATGATCGCACTCAGCCCGTCGGTGCGACCACCCATGTACATCGCGGCGGCCAGTTTGTCGACGACGGCCTGGTACGAGGCCAGCTGCGCCTTTGCGTCGGCGGCCGCCGCGGCGTCGGCGTCGTGCTTTTGTTCGGCCGCCTTCTGTGCGGCGACCTTTTTGTCGAGATCGAGCTGCGCGGTGTGCATCTCTTCGGTGGTCTGCTCGGCCTGACGCGACAGCTCGTTGAGCTTGGCCAGCGCGTCATTGGCGGGATCCGCGTGCACGCTGCCCACAACCATGGATCCGCAGATCGAAACCGCCGCAATTGCCCCAATTAGTGACCGCCGAAAATGGCGAGTCATCCAATGCGCACGATCGAGACTCAAGGTTTCAGAATCCTTATTGATGTCGCGGCCGAGGCCATCGATGCTCAGGTCTCAGATAGGTTACGAAACGGCATAGGGCTTGTCCAACAAGACCGCAATTTTAAGAGGCAATCTTAGAAGTTGAGTGGCACAAGCGGTTTCCTGCAAAACGCTACGCAACGCCCGGGTCTTGGTCACGGCGAATCGGCACAAGGCGAAGCCGCGGCGCCAGCCCGGCATCCGCAAGCGCCTCCAGCGCCGCGCATTCTTCCTGATTAAACGAACGTGACTGTTCGGGTACGCCGATCAGCACGCTGATAACGCATTCTTTGCAGGCTGCACCGCGCACAGCGCAGTTGTCGCAGTCGATGATCATGCCGCGAGGCTAACGCCACCCACCGACATGTCGGTGCGACTGCCTAGCGTCACCCCCATGGAGCAGCTCAGCTTCACCGACGTCGATCCGGCGGCAGAACTGAGCCTGGCCCAGACGACGTTCGTCGTCGTCGACTTGGAAACCACCGGAGGCCGGGCCGCCGGGCCGTCTGACCAGCGCGATGCGATCACCGAGATCGGGGCCGTCAAGGTCCGCGGCGGCGTCGTACTGGGTGAATTCGCCACCCTGGTCGATCCCGGCCGCGACATCCCGCCGCAGATCGTGCACCTGACCGGAATCACCTCCGCGATGGTCTGCGACGCGCCGCGCATCGACGCCGTCCTGCCGATGTTTTTCGAGTTCGCGCGCGGTGCGGTGCTGGTCGCGCACAACGCCGGCTTCGACACCGGCTTTCTCAGGGCGGCCGCGCGCCAGTGCGACATGGTGTGGCCGCGGCCGCCGGTGCTGTGCACAGTGCGGCTGGCCCGACGGGTGCTGTCACGCGAGGAGGCGCCCAGCGTGCGGCTCGCGTCGCTGGCGAAGTTGTTCGCGGTGTCGACGCAGCCGACACACCGCGCGCTCGACGACGCGCGCGCCACAGTCGACGTGCTGCACGCGCTGATCGAGCGTGTCGGCAACCAGGGCGTGCACACCTACACCGACCTGCGCGCATACCTGCCGAATGTGACTGCGGCGCAACGGCGTAAGCGAATATTGGCCCAGGGTTTGCCGCATCGGCCCGGCGTCTACCTGTTCCGCGGGCCGGCCGCCGAGGTGCTCTACATCGGGACGGCCGTCGACCTTCGCCGCCGGGTGGGTCAGTACTTCACCGGCGGCGACACGCGAACCCGGATCACCGAGATGGTGACGCTGGCCGAGCGCGTCGACGTCGTCGAGTGCGCGCATGCGCTCGAAGCGGGAGTTCGCGAGCTGCGGCTGCTGGCCGCGCACGCCCCGCCCTACAACCGGCGCTCGCGGTTCCCTCGCCGCTGGTGGTGGGTGGTTTTGACCGACGAGGCGTTCCCCCGCTTCGCCGTCGTCCGCCAGCCCCAGACGTCGCGCGCAGTCGGGCCGTTCCGCTCCCGCTCCGACGCCGTCGACACCGCCGCGCTGTTCGCGCGATTCACCGGCGTACGCACCTGCAAGACGCGCATTCGCCGCACGGGATTGCACGGTCTCGAGTGTCCCGAACGGGAAGTGGCCCCGTGCCCAGCCGCGCGCGGTGTCACGGCAGCGGACTACGCCGACGCACCTCGGCGCGCGGCCGCGCTGATCGACGGTGCCGACAACACCGCGCTGGCCGAGATCGTCGGCGCGATCGAGGATCTCGCGTCGCGGCGGCGCTACGAGTCGGCTGCCCGGCTGCGCGACCACGCCGCGGTCGCGATCGACGTGCTGTGGCGCGGTCAACGGCTGCGCGCGCTGGCCGCGGTCGCCGAGCTCGTCGCCGCCGCTCCCGACGGCGACGGTGGCTGGCACATCGCGGTGCTCCGGCACGGTCAGCTGGCGGGCGCCGCTACAGCCCGGCGTGGGGTGCCCCCGATGCCGGTCGTGGACGCGGTATGCGCGGGCGCGCAGACCGTCCTGCCGACCGCCGCGCCGCTGGGTGGGGCGCTGGTCGAAGAGGCCGCATTGATCGCTCGCTGGCTGGGGGCGGCCGGCGTGCGGATCGTGCGGGCCGACAGCGGATACGCCGAGCCCGCCTTTTCCGCGGGAGCGTGGGCCCAGTGGTCCGCCGCAGCCCGATCCGCGAAACTCGCGTCAGACCTTCTGGGTGAACCTCGCCCAACGCGCGAGGAGTTGTTCAGCGGCGCCGGAGTCGATCGCGGCGCCGGCCCGCTGCAACGCCGACTTCCAGGCCGTCCGCCACTCGACGTCGCCGGATAGCCCAGCGTGGGCCACCAGCGCGCCCGCGGCGTTGAGCAGCACCGCCTCCCGCACCGGGCCGGGCGCGCCGCCGAGCACCGCCCGCGCGACGTTGGCGTTCTGCTCGGCGTCGCCGCCGAGCAGGTTGTCCAGATCGGCTGGCGCAAGCCCGAAGTCGGTGGGGTCCACCGTCAGCTTCTCGACCGCGCCGTTGTGGACCCGCCACACGGTGCTCGTCGTCGTGGTCGTCAGCTCGTCGAGACCGTCGTCGCCGCGGACGACGAGCACGCTCGACCCGCGCTCGGCGAAGACCTGGGCCATCACCTCGGCCGCGTCGGAGAACGCGCAACCGACCAGTCCCGCCCGCGGCATGGCCGGATTGGTAAGCGGTCCAAGCAAATTGAACACCGTCGGGATTCCGATCTCGCGACGGGCCACCGACGTGTGCCGAAACGACGGGTGAAACAGCGGCGCGAAGCAGAAACCGATGCCGACTTCGGACACACTGCGCGCGACGTCGTCGGGCCCGAGATCGATGCGAACGCCAAGTGCCTCCAGCACATCCGCGCCCCCGCTGCGCGACGACGCCGCCCGGTTGCCGTGCTTGATCACCGGAATTCCGTTGGCCGCCACCACAATTGCCGCCATCGTCGACAGGTTGACCGAGTTTGACGCGTCCCCACCGGTGCCGACGACGTCGACAGTGTCGTTGCCGATCTTCGCGGTGGGCACCCGACGACCGTGCGCCAGCATCGTGTCGGCGAGCTCGCGGACCTCTGCGGCGGTCGGGCCTTTCATCTTCATCGCCACGCCGAACGCGGCGATCTGGGCCACGGTCGCCGACCCGCTCATCACCTGCTCCATGGCCCACGCCGCCTCGCCCGGTGCCAGCTCGCGGTTCGAGGTCAACGCCG
>DASRFZ010000235.1:0-20404 GCA_035651275.1 Mycobacterium sp.
GGTGTCGCAACCCCCGGTGGGCCGCGTTCATTGACTAGGAGCAGTTAGGACACCCGGCGGTGACACTTTTTGGAACCTGGGACGGCTGCTTCATATCCGGTCGCCGTGAGACGATGTTCACGGCCCTGCTATCTGAAACCGGGCAGGGCGCCTTCCGCCCCGTGCTGGGCAACGTGTCGATTCGCATTACCTTGCATCCGATGCGGACTGACCATCTAGCGCGGAATTCGGCTCATTCGTCATGGTGGCGGTCGATTCCGACGTCCCGCAGGGATCCTGCGGCCCAGCCCGAACTCGAGACATACCAGTCCACTGGATGGCAAACTGAGCGAGCCCGGCCAGCCCGGGCCGGGAACGCTGTATCAGGGGGTTGTCACATGCTAATGGGGACCGAGCGTCGGAGCCGAGTCTCATGTGTGCTCGCCAGATTCGTGATCGCACTTGCACTGCTATTCACAGGCTCCTGGATGGTGAGCACTGTCACCGCCGGCCGCGCCGACGCCAGTCCCGGCGGGGCGCTGGGCGACCTGGGCGCGCCACCCACCGATGCTGAGATTCAGCAGACAGTCACCGACACGTACACCAAGGGCGCGGACCCCGCCGCGAAAATTGACGTCCAGTTCGACGGCGCCTTCCAGGTCGGCGAAATCACCATCCACCAAATCGGGAGCGTCGCCATACCGACATACCCGGTTTCGGCGCCCGTCACCGTCACCATGACGTATCCGGACACCACCGCAATCCTGACGTATCAAAACGGTGGCGACACCTGCGAGGGAACCGACTGCGCGTTCTACTTCTACCGCGACGGGTTCAACCACTGGAAGATCGAACGAGGAAGCACCGACGCCAGCTTCCAGAACGGCCAACGACTCTAACGCCAATCGGCGCCGCGGACAGGGCGACCACCGCGGGCCTGCGCGTGCTGAGCGGCATGCCGCTCAAAGTTTGCAGCGCGCGCTAGGCGTTGCGGCGGCTTTGCCGGTTGAATCGTCAATCTTGTTGCGTGCCTTGCCCGTAGCGCTCATGTCTGTCTGCCTTGCGGATGCGCGATGATGGATGCCTGCCGGATCGCGCGCGGCGTGTGGGCAGGGCTACGCACGCGACTCTTCGGCTTAAGCACGGACTCGATGGTCCGCGCGGCCACATCGCGGCGGACGCGGGCCGGTGTCGGCAGAGGCCCGGCCAAACGGTTCGCGGAATCCGCCTCGATCGCCCCCGCGCGACGTGTTCTACGGGCGCTGTGTTCGCGTCGGCCGGAGGTAAAAGGAGCAGTCGATGTCCGATGGGGGAGGGGACTTTTCGGCGGACACGCCGGTGCGGGCGTCTGCCGGAACGGATCGTGAGAGGCGCGGGTCATCGTCGAGGATTTCGGCGCCACGACGGGTGAAAGCGTCGACGTCGCGGATACCGATTTCGCCGATCCGGCGCAACGATGGGCCGTTCACCTCGACTCCGGAAACTCATGTTCGTTGACACCGAGGATCTGCGGTGCGTCGCGGTGACGGTATGACGCTTAGTCTTCTTTCGAAGGATTGAACGTGACATCGATGTCCTGAAAACCTTTGGCCTGCTGGGCTTTCGCCTGCCCAATGTAGGTTTTCTGGTCCCCCGGGGTCAAGGACACGTCGTCGGTGAACGGAGTCAGCAGCGCCCGGGGATAGAGTCGTTCGACACGCACAACGTTGATCTCGGCGCAGATGACCAGCACCAGCGCGGTGACATACAGAAACGCCAGCAGCCCCAGCACCAAGGCGAACACGCCGTTGGTCCGGCTCGCGGATCGGATGACATGGGTGACGTAGGTGGCGCCGAAGGTTTGCAGCAGTTGCCACACGATCGCGGCGGTGATCGCCCCGGGCGCGACATCACGAAAACTCAACTCGCGTGCGGTGGTTACTCGAAACCCGACCAGCGCCACCGCCGCGTTGATCGCCACCGCCGCCGCGATGACGCCGGCGCGTCCGGCCAGACCGAGCCGCGATGACTCGTGGGCAAGCGCCGAGAGCACGGTCGCACCGACAACCGCTGAGCCGAGCACACACAGCAACCCCGCCGAGCGCAGCCGCACCCGGATCGGGTCCGGCCGCTTGTTTCGCGGCACCGCCCAGGCGGTGTCCATCGCGTTTTGAATCGCGTTGCCCACCCCCAGGCCGCCGTATACCGCGCCGACGATGCCGATGATCACCCCCGCGGCGCCGCCGCTGAGTCGGTGCGGTTCGCCGAGTTGGTCGCCGATGACCGGGAATTGGCTCAGCGTTGAATGCATGACCTGGTGTTGTAGGTCGGGGTGGCCAGCCAGCACGACGCCGAGCGCGGTGGTCATCAGCAGCAGCAGCGGAAACAGCGACACGAACGCGTAGTAGGTGATCAGCGCCGCCAGATAGCTGCCCTGATCGTCAACGAACTTGTAGATGACCGCGATGACGAATCCCGCAGCGCGGCTGCGCCGTTGCAGCCGATCCAGCCACCTCACCATCGTTCACTCCAGTCAGCCAGGTGCGGTCCCCTCGGTTCCGCACTGTTTGCGGTGGTACCCGCTTTCGGCGCAGTGATCGCTGACCGCTGGTACCGGTGCAGGTGTCGGCCGCAACGAGTGCTGACGTGCATGATCGAATGATGGGCGCCAAGCGACCACCGACGATGGGCGTGGAGGAGGAGTTCTTCCTCGTCGACCCCCACAGTCGTGCGCCAGAACCGGCGGCTGACCGGGTGGTGGCACGCGCCGCCGAGCGGCTGGGGGATCTGGTGGCCGGTGAGTTCAGCCGCTATCAGGTCGAGGTGAAGACACCGCCATGCGCCGACGCCACCACGTTGTTGGAGCACGCGGGGCGCTTGCGGACCGAACTGGCCAAGGCGGCGGCCGCCGAGGGTCTGTGGGTCTGCGCCTCCGGCACGCCGGTAGTTGGCGGCCGCGAGCTAGTCGCGCCGGTCGCGGGTCATCCGCGTTACCACGCGGGCGTGAACCAGTACCGGGCGATGCTCGACGACTTCACCCTATGTGCCCAGCATGTGCACATTCACCTGCCCGACCGTGAACTGGCGGTGCTGGTGAGCAATCACCTGCGCGCGTGGCTGCCACTGGTGGTGGCGCTGAGCGCCAACTCACCGATGTATCG
Source organism: Mycobacterium sp. (assembly GCA_035651275.1). Classification (GTDB taxonomy): domain Bacteria; phylum Actinomycetota; class Actinomycetes; order Mycobacteriales; family Mycobacteriaceae; genus Mycobacterium. The sequence goes on from DASRFZ010000235.1 coordinate 3,120, forward strand.
GGGTCGCGACACCGGCTACGCCAGCTGGCGTTGGGCGGTGCGGTCGCGCTTCCCCTGCCTGGGTCCCCCGCCGTTTTTCGAATCGCTGCGCGATTACGACGAAACCGCCACGGCGATGGCGGAATTGGAGGCGATGCTGGATGCGGACCTTCCGTTTTGGGATGTGCGACCCAATCCGCACGTCCCGACGGTGGAAGTGAGGTCGATGGACGTGTCCGCCGACATCGACGACATGTTGGCGTTGACCGTGTTGATCCGGGCGTTGGTCACTACCGTGGCGGCGCGGGCGATCGGCGGCGACCCCGGTCCGCGGGTGAGCGGAGAGCTGTTGCGGGCTGCGTGCTGGCGCGCGGCCCGCGACGGGTGGGCGGCCCGCGGCCCGGATCCGATGAGCGGGCGCGTCATTCCGGTGTCCGAGCAGACCCGCCGTCTAATCGAGCATGTGCGGTCGGCGCTGCAGGACGCGGGCGACATCGATCGGGTGGCGGCGTTCGTTCGCCGGCTCGCCACCCGCGGGTGCGGCGCTGACCGGCAGCGCGCCGCCCTGGCCCGCCGCGGCAGCTACGCCGGGGTGGTCGATGACCTCGTCGGCCGCACGACGGCGGTGAACGCCCGGCCTGCAGCTGACTGAGATGCGACGCCCGCGCTGGGGACTCCGGCGGGCGCGGCGGTGCATCGGCACCGATCGGGTATGCGAGCGAGATGCATGGCTTGGTGGTGGCGCTCGCCTTGACGGCCGCGCTGTGCATGGGTCTGGGCATCGTCATTCGGCAGCGGGCGACGATGACGGTGCCCGCGGATGCGGGCATGTCCACCACGATGATGGCCACGTTGGCGCGCACGCCGCTGTGGTGGGCCGGCACCGGGGTGGCGATCGCCGGGTATGGCTTTCATGCGCTCGCGCTGGCTCACGGTTCACTGCTGCTGGTGCAGCCGCTGCTGGTGTCCTCGCTGCTGTTCGCGCTGCCGATCAGCGCGTGGCTGGGCCAACGCCGGGTGACAGCGGGCGAATGGGTGTGGGCGGTACTGCTCACCGTGGCGCTGGCGGCGTTTACGCTTTTGACCCGCACGCGGGTGGGCCATTATCGGCCGCCAGTTCCGGCCTGGACGCTGGTGGCGGTCGTGCTTTTGCCAGCCGCGGCAGTGTGTGTGGCGCTTGCCGCGCGCAGCTCGAGCCGGCGCCGTGCCGTGCTGCTGGCGGTGCCTGTCGGGTTGATGTTCGGCACTATCGCGGTCCTGACGAAGATCTCGCTGCATCGACTCACGGTGGGCGGGCTGTCGGCGATGCTCGGCGCGCCAGCGCCGTATCTGGTGGTGCTGCTGGCTGCGGTCGGCACGCTGTTGCAGCAGTCGGCGTTTCATGCTGGCAGCCTTCAGGTTTCGGTGCCAACCATGCTGGTGTCTGAGCCGGTGGTGGCGGTGCTGCTGGCGGTGGTGGTCCTCGGCGAAGGCCTGCGCGTCACCCCTCTCGCCGCGGCGGGTTTGGCGGTTGCCGTGATTGTGATGGCGGCTGCTACGGTCGCGCTGGGATTTACCGAAGGGGCCTACGAGGCGCAGTTGGAGGCGTCTCGGCACTCGACCCCCTCAACGACATGTCGCCGTCCGGCGCCGTGAAACATTTGCCTCGTAACGGGTTTGACCCGATCCGCTGATGTGCGGAGAGACCCTGCCTTCGGGCATCGGTGCGGTTGACCAAGGCCGAGTCAGGTCCCGGTATCAGCTCATGGCCCCCAAAACTAGCGATGGCACCTACGCGTCGGGGCGGGTTGACGTCAGCGTCACTGGGTATAGCGACGCGGTGAGCGCAATGACGAAAGCCGTGTACAAGCCCCTCCAAATCGGGATCAGCGTGCTGGGCGGCCTGCTGGCCGGCGCGGTCTTCAACCAGATCTGGAAGCGGGTCGGCGAGGAGCCCGAGACGCCCGACCCGAAGGATCTCGAGCAGTCGACTGGCCAGGTGCTGCTGGCCGCGGCACTACAAGGGCTGGTGTTCGGTGTGGTGAAGGCGGTCGTCGACCGGGCGGGCGCGCGTGGTTATCACGCTGTCATACACGAGAATCCGGAGGGGTAGTTCCGCGACGGTGCTGGCGCCGAGCTTGCCGATCCGGGTGATCCCAGCAAGCCGCAATCTCCGAAGATCTCACCAAGCCGTCGTGGTGGTATTCGGTGCGCAACACCGCACGAGCGTTCACGCGCGACCAATGCATGGATCTCGCCGCGGCGCTGACCCATTACGCGGTGCCGTCGTTGTTTCCGGCGTTGCTGTTCATGGTCTCGCTGCTGGGCGTGTTCGGGCAGGGCAAGCGCACCACCGACGCGGTGCTGCAGATCGTCGCCAGTTCGGGCCGCAATCGGCGGTCGACACCCTACGGGCGACTATCCAGCAGTTGGTCAACGTGCCATCAGCCGGTTTCGCGCTGGCGCTCGGTCTGGCCGGCGCGCTGTGGTCGGCATCGGGTTGCAACATCCAGGGACAGAGCACCGATGAAGTTTGCGGCTACTGGGCGAACCCCCTCGGATCAAATCAGACAGGGTCAGGCGCACCGAACCCTCGTCGATGACGAGGACACCGGCCGCAACTTAGGTTCGCGAAACAGAAGCGCAGAAGTCAGCACAGTGCCGGGACGCATGCCATAATCCCGAAGAGGATGTATCGCTGTCAGACCGATATATGTTGTGAGACAACCGGTTTCGAGACAGCTTCTGAGACGCCGCGACCTCGGCCCTTTCGTACGGCGATCGAAGGTGTCGTGTTGTCTCACATGTGGTCTATTTCGAGACCGACTCGACGCAATGTCCGATCTGGTTTGACAGGGCACGATTACGCGTGTGCCCTGTCAAATCGGAACGCTCAGGGCCACCCATACTCATAACATGTGTGGCTGTCGCAGACTTGCTCCTCGTAGATGGTGCTTCGGATTAGTAGCAGAGTGGCAACCGACGCAATCCCCAACACCAATGACACGAGCAAAAGTTTTCCTATGCCGATGGTGCCAATTGCACCCCTCTTATTCGCGGGGGCTCTCACTTGTCCAAGTTTCAGTGCGGACTGACCAATCGTTGCACCTTTCGTGCTCCGTCGATAACCCCAGTTCCAGAGCGTGAAGCCTAGAGCAACGAGCACCGTAATGATGCCGATGGCGGCATTGCCGATTGGTGTCTGGTCGCGGCGGTACACCACACCGGCGATGCCGGTGTTTGTCGCGGTGCCGACGCCGACGCCAAAAGAGGTTGCGTAGATGACAACAAATGGGAGGGTGTCAATCAGTGCGGCGCGCACCTTTCTGCTGCCGGATGAGGTCGGATCGGTTTCTATATTGATACGCTGCTCCCGAGGTGGAAGCTCAGCATCCCGGTCGGACTCATCCAACGCACGAGCGTTGGATTGGCGTGGTATCTGATCGCCGCCCGCGCCCCTTGGGGACGCCGTCCGCAGCGGCGTCTTCAGGTCTTTCTCTGACGCTTCTTCGTGGCGAGTCCGCAATCCGCGGTTTTCCACCGTCGTGGTCGACCTGTCGCGATCTGACTGCGTACGGTCCCCAAGTACGTCAACTTCGTCGATCGTTTCGCGCGATGTTTGCGCGAGGGGCCGCAGCGTGCTGATGATCCGGTCAACGTCTGCATAAAGATCGGCGCGGCTGATGAAGCGTTCCAAGATGTCTTTGCCGCCTCGGCGCTCTTCGGGATCGACGGACTCCAAAGCCGCACTTAACTGCTGGACAACCACGTGTTGCTGGGCATGGTCAAGGGGTTCTGATTGTGTTATCAGATCAATGAGGTCGGTCAGATACGACAGTGGTGCGGCTGGCGGGTCGGGTAACGGGACTGGCAATGGTGGTGCCGCGCCGAAGGTACTGAGTCCGCCCTGGAGCATCAAGGCAGACATGGGTCGCTGGTCTTGCTGTGAGTAGTCGATGATCTGACGTTCGGCGAAGCGGCGCGGTAGCGCTGGCGGTAGGGACTCCACTGCCACCGGCAGAATTGGTCGCAAAATCGCTTCAGCCCAGTCGAACTCACGTCGGCAGGCAGTGGAGTTGAGGGCAGCTTCTGACAGCACGGCGATGAACACGTCGCTATCAGAGATGCGCCGAAGTATCTCCTCCCACCACTGCTGGCCGCCGCGCAGCTTGAAGTCGACCCAGGTTTCATAGCCCATCACGCCAAGATGTTCGACCAGTTGGTCGACATCCCTCTTGTTCTCACGCGCGTAAGAGATAAACAATCTCCGCAATGTGGACCCCCAGAGACGAAGCAGTTGACGCTTAGTATGCCCAGCAACGTGAGACGCTGTTGACCGATTCAAGTTTCACAGGCCCGGCACCATCCGAGCTGCGGCGCGCCTTTCGTCGAACGCGACTAAGTACTGAGATTCTCGTTACTCGTCTGATTTGAGGCACCGCTCGAGGCGTCCAAAACCTGTCGGTAAGGGGATGAGATGAGTACGTGATCAAGAACATCGCCGCATTGATCGCGACGGCGGCGGGGTGCGCCGGGCCTACGACGGGGGAGTCTGCTTGTTCTGCGCGTGGCCCGGACAGTGGGGCACTGACCTGTTCGATCGACGACATCGAGAACGGTGCGAAGAAGCTCGGCGTCGACCTCACCGCGCGGCGGCGAACCGACGTCCGCGCCGCTAACGCCGCAAGAGAAGGGGTCGCTGCTGCGGCTCCAGCGCTATCGCGGTGAGGCTGGCAAGGTCGAGGAACGTGAGTAGGACCTACTCACGGAGCCGCTACGAGATTTGACCGACTTGATGGGGTTGACGGCTTGTGATGAGCGGGATGCCGAGGGCAAATGCCGAAGTTCGGCAACACGACCGTCCGCGATCCTCAGACTGTCCGCGCCATGATGCATGCCAATGAGCATGCGGCCTGTGATGTTTTGCCTGAGTTGCTGGGCGAGACGTGGCAGGAGGCCGTCGCGATATGGCGCGAGGATGTTAACGGTTAGACGAGGGCTGGAAAAACCCCAGCGGCTATTTCTTGCTCGGGATGACGATGATCACGATGAGCGTGATGATGCTGAAGAACAGGCCGAGAATGCCCCAACCTAGTGGATTGCGCCCCTTTATCCCTGCGATCACCGCACAAATGATGGCAGCAAGAATGCCGCCGATTGCGTAGAAGACAAATTTGATGCTGCCGCCGATGACTCCGGCTTGATAGGTCGTCTGGGCCAAGAACACCGTGTCTTGCAACATCGCAATCTCCTCTTGACAGGCGGGGCAGGTTTGCTGAGCGGCTAACCGAGTGCCCTGGCCGGGCTACGTGCAAACATGCCGTGACCGGGCGGCGGTCGGACGGGCCAGCGCTCGCTGCTGAACTACAAGGGTCACCACCGTCGACCGCCTAACGCCGGACCGAGACGTGACTAACCTCAGCGCCGACGCTGCTTGAGCCATCTCCCCCACATGGCTGAGCGAAACGAGCTCGCCATCTTTGCGTTGGGGGCAACACAGGAACACACGGCGTCGGCGTTCCTCGACGCCCTACCGCGCGCGATGACGAACTAACCGGCTCGCGCCAAGCATGGCGCACCGGGCGCTCGACTTCGCCGTGTTCCACAACGCTAAAGAACATCCGAAATCATCGTCCATAGTTGGGCGGGTGCGCCGACCGCGACGAGCTCCGCTGCGCGCGTGAAGGTTTCCGGTGGGGAGCTGGAGCCTGCAAAGACGACGACCACAACGCGCCGCGCCCGCCAGAGCCGGCGCAGTTCCTCGACAGCGGCATGCAGCATCCAACGCGGGCTACTCGTTGGTGGTGGCACATGGGAGACGACTGAGTCCATCGGTGTCGTGTCTGCCATGACGTCCTTCGACGCGTTCCCACACATTGCACGCTCGCGAAGGAGACTTCGAGACTGCGAGCGCTGTCAGGTCGATCAGGATGCGGCTTCCCGCGCCGCCACGTTGCGCGACCTGGTGATCGGGTCCGGACTTGAGTGCGAGGACCGCGGCGCCGGGCGGGGGTCCCAACGGAGGTAGTTGGCCTGACCGAGTCGGTCACCTCGGCAAGGACTTGATGTGACCAGGTGCTTAGCGGGATGCTTGGAACAGTTCGGTCAGGAGTAGCGACCTTCTCGTCCGCCAGTGGGCACTAGGCCACTACGCGAGGAAGGATCACCATGGCTATGAACGGCACACACAAAGCATTTGTTGCAATTGGAGCCATCGCGGGCGCAGTGATCGTTACCGCTCCCGGAGCCAATGCCGTCACCGAAGGGCAGATCCAGTCGACCTGCGAAGGACAGGGCGGCTATTACTCGTCGCACGTCATGGAGAACGGGAACAGGGTTTCCCAGTGCTGCTACCCGATCGCTCAGCCCAATCCGAACAAATGGCAGTGCGACTACTACGTTAACGGTGAATTTGACGGCGGCCAGTCATTCAAAGGGAACCCGCCTACCACGATGACACGGCAGCCCCGGCCGCCGGGTCCGACGCCGACGATCGTAAATCCGGGCCCCGGATGATCGTGGGAGGCACCTCGAACCAAGCTTTCGGTGCCGGGTAGCCCCGCCACCCAAGCGGGATGAGAGCCGCGTCGCCTATGTCTCGTCGGCGATTTGATGCCGAGATTCACGCAATCCGGGCGCGTCCAAGTCGTCACCCTGGTAGTCAAGCTGTTCCGTGAGTTTTGCGCTGCTCCTCAGTCGCCTTGCGGGCGTCCTTGGGTGTGGCCGGTGGGTTGATATTGATGTGTTGATCCATGCGAGAACCTCCGAGCGTCGGCAAGCTCCGATTGTGGGGCTCCCAAATTGCTCGCGTGGAACCCGACTGGACCGTGCAGTCGGGCGGCCACCCCAAAACAATGGCGGGCGGAGGGATCGGTGAGCCGGCCAGCAGTTCGCTGCCGAACTAGCTCTGCTGATGCTCTTGTTGGCGCGACGTCCTGCGTAACTGGCGGGCTACAGGTTTCGCACCAGCGGTCGCCGCCTTTCCCCGGTCCCGGGGAGTAAAGTCGGGAAGGCGACCAGCATTGGGTCGAGACAGGGGCCATTGAAGATGGCATTCACTAGAAATCCGGTATTGCGCGCGGTGTGCGCTGGTGCGTTCGCGGCGATAATCATCGCTCCGGTGGTGGGAGTCACGGCTGGTTCGGCCGCCAATTCCCGCACCGTTGCCGCTCCTTGTTCGCAGGTAAACACGAACGGCTCAGCCGCTCTACAGTGCGGCGGTGCGACACAAAGTGTTAACGGTAATGGCGGCAACACTGTTGGCTGCGCTAACGCGTATGGCACCTACCAGAACTGCGGCGTTCAGCAACGACGCGGAGGAATGTAGCGCACCCCGTCAAGGTTGAGCTCAACGCCGGATTGATGCATCCTCGCCTTACAAGAATCGCTCGTCGCCCAAGTGATTTCACCAAGTCGGTTTGTCTTCGAAGAGTTCGTCTCAAAGTGTGTCCAGTAATCGAGTGCCCGAGTTGCTTGTGAGAGAGGGGATCTCATCCGGTGCGGCAGAGGGACGGCGCGCCGCCTGCCGTTAGTGGGTTTGCTCGTAAAGTGCCTAGGTGAACCTGCTTCACATTCCGCCCGGAGACGAATGTTGGGCGCATCGCGTCCCTGGCTGGCCTACCATTGCGCTATCGGTTGCACCGCTTATCGGAGGTGATGATGTCTCAGTCGGCGACTTCGCTGTACCAGCGGATGGGTGGCTACGATGTGATCGCCGCCGTCATCGATGATCTGTTCGCCGGCTTGCATGTTGACCCTGCGTTCGCTCGCTTCTTTGGTGGCCGCAGTGCGGATTCCGTCAGGCGCAGTCGCCAGCTATTGGTCGACCAAATGTGTGCGCTCAGCGGCGGACCGTGCCATTACATCGGGCGCGACATGAAGACATCACACGAAGGGCTCGCGATCACCACCGTCGAGTGGGAGACGAATATCAGGGCCTCGGATGCGGCCCTCGCCAAGAACGGCGTCGGTGACGCCGAGAGAGCCGAATTCCTCGCGCTATTCGAGCGTTACCGCGACGAGATCGTCGAGTCAGACTGACGAGACGGAACCTCTTCGCGTCCCGGCCGGGCCGCTAGTCGCAGTATGACGTGTTCTTTAGCCTGGCGTCAGTGCTGGGCGGCCGGGATGTTCAATCTGCTCGCGCAGGATGTCACCGTGGCCGGCGTGACGTGCGAAGTCCTCGATCAGGAGTAGGTAGATGAATCGCAGGTTGACGTCGCCGAGGTGGGGATGCGTTCTGATGTCATCGAGGTCGAATTCGGCAGCGATCGCGCGGGATCGTTCGCTGGCGCACTTGAATTCGGCGATCACGTCGGCCAGGGTCTCGCTGTCGTCGACGACGAAACTGGCGTCACCCGCTATTGTGCCGCCGTCGCATCCGCTCTTGGGAAGTCCGCCGAGAACGTGCTGGAACCAGATCCGTTCCGCGACGGCGGCGTGCTTGAGTAATCCGATCGGGGTCGTCATTGACACAACGAGGCGGCCGCGAGCGTCTTCTTCTGACAGACCGCGCACCGTGTTGACCAATTCGGCCCGGTTGCGGTCGAGCGTGCTCTCGAGCAATCGGCGTTCAGCACCGGTAGTGATTCGCGGTATCGACCATGTCGTCATTTTTGGCTCCATTCAGTTAGTGCGGACCTTGCTATGGAACGTATTGTCTTGCTTATAGTTTCGGCCTATCGAGGCGTCTCCGTACGCATCACGCGGCGGTCGGAGTGAGGACACGGCTTTGCGGAGTTGCAGGATTTCGTCGCACTGGGAAGCGTCCGGGCGCCTGAGTCACGGACAAGCGCCTGCCTCAACCAGCGACACATCTGAGGTTACCAGGATCAGTAGCAGACCGGCGTTTGAGCCGGCCACCGCAGATGTGATTCGCGGCTGCAGTGGTCTTCACGCCGGCGGTCGTCGTGACGTAGCGGCGCAGACAGTAACCAACTAGGTTGCGACGCAACCGACTTCGACCACCACAGACCGGCTCGAGGCCGGCATTTCTTGCGTCAGGAATCGTTGCGCCAGCGGCTGATGCGGTGATGGTCGGGCGTGAACCCGTGGTCCACCCCCCACAGCACAGCTTGGGTGCGACTGCCGACATCGATCTTGCGGTAGATGCTGCGGATGTAGGACTTCACGGTGTTGGGACTCAAGTACGCGTGCGCGGCGACCTCGGCGTTGCTCTTGCCCTGTGTGATCAGCGCAAGGATTTCCGATTCGCGCTCGCTGAGTCCTTCGCGGCGGCCGGGCCAATCCCGTCCGACCAAGCCGCGTGGTCGTGCCGGTGGATCGCTGATGACGATTTCGCCGGCATGCACGGCCTCTAACGCGGCAACAAGCTCGCGCGCCGGCAAGGTCTTCGAAAGGTAGCCGTGTGCGCCGTGTTGGCGCGCGCTGTCGACAAGATCCGGATGAAAGTTCCAGGTGTACACCACGACTCGGCGGGCACGCGGGTTGCCGACCAGCACGCCGATCTCCTCTTGGTCCGACTCGGGCTGAGCGAACGAGTCGTACAGCGCGATGTCGACGGTGTCGTCGACGTTTTCGTTGGAGTCGAGTTCAGCGACGACCACCCGATCGCGGTAAGGCTGGAGCATGTTGGCGACGCCTTTGACGACCACGTCGTAGTCGTCAACGACCGCCACTCTTATTGGAGCGTTCCGAGACGACGCCACGGCGTCGAGATTACCCCCCTAGGGGTGTACCGCAACACCCGTAGCGGTGGTCTGCTGGTGTCATGCCGGGCGTCCGCCTGGTGTCAGGACAAGTGCCTGTGTGGCGCGAAAGAGAGAGGCGCACAACGATGATCATTTTGGGAATCATCCTGCTCATCGCCGGGTTGCTGCTGAAGCTGTCGATTTTGTGGACCATCGGGATCATCGTCTTGGTGATTGGATTGATCTTGGCGGCGATGGGTGCGATGGGACGCGCTGTCGGCGGTCGGCGCCACTACTTCTAAGCGTGGTTGCCGGCGCCGCGGCGCCGGTTCGAGCCGACTCTTCACGAAAGGTGGCGTGCTACAAGACTCTTGAGCCGCGCCCATGCTCGAGAGCTGGACGACGCTACCGTCGCTTTCGATGTCTGCCGCTGAACCTTCGTTGGCGCTCAATGACTTCGACGCGGTCAGCCGTCCCGGTTTGCCACGAGGGGAGCGTAGGACTCGGTACGTGCTATTTGACGAATTCGATGCGGGCTCGGGACTCGCGCGTACGCGGGCGTTCGCCAGTTCCTCGAAGGTCCGCCGACAGGTCCGTCCGGTCAGGCGAATGATCGACGTGCGGCCCTAATATAGTCGAAATGTGCTGTGTCTAACTGCAACTCGCGACCTTTAGGTGGTATCGGTGCGTATTCAAGCCGTGCGAGCTGCTACGCGTGATGCACGAAGTCATCGAGCCAGCGCACGACCTGGTGCAGACATCCTGATTCGACGCGCTGGCGCGACCTGTGGTTCGTGTGTAGCTGATCGTCCGAGGCTTTTCGGTCATCGCCCGTGTCGGTTTCGGTAGCCGTAGTCGCGGCCCTGGCGAGCCGGACATGGTGCGCCCAATCGCGATCACGCGTGGTGGCGGGGACGACGATTGCGAGTTCGGGCACGGCTGCCAGATAGCCGCGGGAGGCGATGACGACTGCCGGCCGCGTCCCACGTTGTTCTCTGCCCACAGTCGGATCAAACCAGGAGCGGGCTGTCTTTAACGAGCGGAGGTGACGACGGGAGCCAGGACCGGGCCCTCACCGCACGATGACGCGCAGCCGCTCCCACCCGCGAACGGTCGACGTCGGCGCGAGCTGCAGGCTGGAGTAGTCGACGTCCCATTCGGGCCAGCGGTTCAGCAACTCGTCGAGGGCAACCCGGCCTTCGAGACGAGCCAGGTTCGCGCCGAGGCAGTAGTGCACGCCCTTGCCGAAGGTGAGATGAGAGATGTTGTCGCGGTGGATGTTAAAGGTGTCGGGATTGGTGTAGCGACGCGGATCCCGGTTCGCGGCACCGAACAACAACAGCATCGCACTGCCCGACGGCACCGTCGTCCCGTAGGACTCGAAGTCGCGGATGACGTAGCGGGCGACGTGCGGACCCGTCGGCTCGAATCGCAGCGTCTCGTCGACTGCGCGCATCAACAGTGAGCGATCGTCGACGATTTCGCGGCGCTGCTCCGGATGCTCCGCAAGCACCTTCGCGAGCCACCCGATCAGCCTGCCCGTCGTCTCGTTTCCCGCACCGGCCACCACCTGCGTGTAGTGCAGCACCTCTTTTCGCGTGAGCTTGCGAGTCACCCCGTCCTCGTCCTCGAACTCGACGTTCAGCAGCGCCGTCATCAGGTCGTCGGACGGGTTCTTGGCGCGCCAGTCGATGTAGTCGGCGTAGATCCGGCCGTCGGCGATCGCGTCGGGATTCGCCACCTTCATCGGCGTGCCCGGGCGTGTCCGCAAGTTGGCGTCGTTGGCGTCGCGAACATTGATTTGCTCGTCCTCGGGAATGCCGAGCAGCATCCCGATCACGCGCATCGGCATCATCGACGCGAGCTCGGCGATGATGTCGAACCCGTCCGAGCCGACCAGCGGGTCAAGGCACCGCACGCAGTACCGCCGGATCTGATCCTCGATCTCGGCCATCCGACGCGGAGTGAAGACCCGTGACATTACGCCGCGCAGCATCGTGTGCACCGGCGGGTCTTCGAACATCATCACGCCCGGCGGCATGTCGAAATCGGACTTCACCAGTTCGAGAATGTCGCTGCGGCTGTTGGAGAACGTCTGCCAATCGGCGAGCGCCTTCTCGACGTCGGCATGGCGGGAGAGTGCCCAAAAGTCGTAGCGCTCGTTGTAGTAGAGCGGCGCCTCGTCGCGCAGGCGCGCGTAGGTCGGGTACGGGTCCGCGGTGATGTCGACGTCGTAGGGGTCGTAATAGACGGTCTGCGCAGTGGTCATCGGGGTCAAGGTCCTCTCGTACTGTAACCTTGTTACTCGGGTAGAGTAACGTGGTTACCGAAGGAGGGCAAGGGGTCAGGTGACCAGCGCAGAGCTGACCAACAGCGACGCCGAGTCGCGTCGGGAGCGGATCCTCGACGTGGTCGCCGACATGCTCGAGAACGAGGGGTACGACGCCGTTCAGCTACGCGAGGTGGCGCGCCGCGCACGGACGTCACTGGCCACCATCTACAAGCGGTACGGAACCCGGGACGAACTGATTGTCGCCACGCTCGAGCGGTGGATGAACGAGAACCGGTTCGCGGCGCTGGCGGCTCAGACCGGCGACGCCGACGAGTCGCTCTACGACGGTCTCATGCGCTTGCTGCGCACGATCTTCGAACCGTGGGAGCACCATCCGGGAATGCTCAATGCTTACTTCCGTGCGCGCGCCGCACCCGGGGGTCAGGGACTGATTCGGCGCGGTTTCGCCGCCTCGGTGCCCGCGGGCATCGAGGTGCTCGCGAACGCCGACTCCGGCTTTGTCCGCGACCTCAGCGCAATCTTGTCGAGCCTCGCCTACGGCCTCTCCGGACGTTTCGCTGCTGGAGAGATCGAGATCAGTGAAATCCTGCCGACGCTCGATCGCACGGTGTTCTGGTTGACCGCCGGGTACGAGCGCGCGAGACCGGGTATTCCGACAGGAGATACGCAGCAACGAGGAGGCATGGTGACCAAGGATCACGGTCCAAGCGTCAAGAACGACAAGCAGTACGAGGGCTTGCGCAAGAAAGGGATGAGCAAGTCGAGGGCCGCGGCGATTTCGAATTCGTCCGGGTCCTCCAGCCGAGGCGGTAAGAGTTCCGGCAGCAGCCAGAGCAGTCGCAGCAGCGGCAGCGGAAGCGGCGGGAATCAGTCGCAGAAGAAGGCCGCCGGGCGAAAGGGTGGCAAGAAGTCGAGTTGATCGCGCCCATTTCTTCCGGGCGTCATCTGCGAGGCTTGCCTCGTGGACATCTTCGACGAGTGGCGAAGCGGCGGAACGCAGATACGCTGGCAATCGCCCAATGCCGCCAATGACGGGGCTGAAGTAGAGGTCTTTCTCCGCCGTGCCGGCACCCCGGGCGCGCCGGCATTGGTGTGTGTGCACGGCTTTCCGACGTCGAGCATCGACTACTTCGCGCTGACGCATGAGCTCGTCTCTGAGTTCGACATCTTCCTTCTGGATTTCCCCGGCTACGGGCTCTCCGACAAGCCGCCGGAACCCTACGTGTACTCGCTGTACGACGACGCCCGCCTTCTGATCCACGCGATCACGCGAGTGTGGGAGTTGTCGGAATTCATGATGCTCGCGCACGATCGCGGCAGCAGCGTCGCGATGATCGCGACGAATATGCTGGCGGCCGAAGGTAATTCGCCTGTACCCACCGAACTCATCTTGACGAACGCAAACATCTATCTACCGTTGGCCAACCTCACGGCGTTCCAGAAAGCTCTCTTGGACGATGTGACGGCGCGGAGCACCGCGCGTGCGACGACGCCGGACCTGCTTGCCGCTGGCCTGGGCGCCGGCACCTTCATGCCGCGGCGAACGCTCGAAGACCCCGAAATCGCAGCCCTGGCAAAGTGTTTCGCGCACAACGACGGAATTCAGGTGCTGCCGGACACCATCAAGTACCTTCACGAGCGCGCAGCCGACGAAACGAGTTGGCTACAAACGCTTTCCAACAGCGATGTCAACACCACAGTTGTGTGGGGGCTGCACGACAACGTGTCGCCCGTTCGAGTGCCTAACTTTGTGTGGCAGCAGTTCCTCAAAGACAAGCCCGGCCGCAACCGCTACTGGATCGTGCCAGGTGCCGACCACTATCTTCAATGCGACGCCCCGCAGCAGTTGGCGCAGATAGTGCGACTGACTGCGCAGGGTGACGACCTCGCGCTTCAGACCCTCGGCGAACGGGCCGACGGCGCAGTGCTTGTGGATCAGAGCGCGAGCTAGCGGGTTACGGCTGTGGGTACGGCGCAAACCGGTTGTCGAAACCCGCTTTTCGATCCGCGAGCTGCGCTTGGCGCTCGTCGGGCGTGACGTAGACGGTCGTTGGCGGCAGCACGGTCCCGAGCTGGTCCAGCGGCACCACTTGTGAACTCACGGTCGGCAGGTCGGTCGAACTGGTGTCGAGGTCCTGGAACCGGATCGAAATCGTGCCCTGGTTCAGCCCGCCCGTCGAAACCCAGTTCGCCACACCGGGATCCGTCGGTGAGATCACCAGTGTGTACGTCCCGTCGGGATTGGCGATCGCCTGGGCGTTGTTCAGGCTGGTCTGCTGATCCCAGTAGTTGTCGGTGATCGTCCAGTCGTTGGTCACCGGCACCACGAAATAACCCGCGTTGCCGGGATCGATGGTGACGACGAGAGCCTGCTGGTCGGTGAGTTCGAAGTAGCCCGCGCTCTGCAACTGGGTGGCCAGGAATTCGGCGTTGCGAGCGGGGGCACTCAACGTGTTGGGCTGCGTGCGTTGGCCCGTCGTCGGATCGGTTGTCGCCACCGCCATGTACTTGGATTCCATCGACAAACCGAGCGCCATCACTACAGCAGTCACCGCGCCGCGCAGCAACGGCGGCTCATAAGGTAGCGGCGGGATCAGCGACACCAGCGTCGTCAGCAGCGGGTTGGTGGTCACCAACGGTCCGATGAACGGAATGTCGAACCCACCCAGTTGACTGAACAGGCTGTCAGGCGGCCCGCTGATGCGTTGGATCGACAGGCTCATCGGATCCTGAGTATCCCAGTCCGACAATGTATTTCGTACTGCTACCAGCGTGGAGTCAGGGGTGAGCTGCAGATGGTTCTTTTGGCCGGGCGCGGTGGGGGATCCGTCGACGGTGATCGTGAACGTGCCGTCCGGGTTGATCTGCAGGTCGCGGGCGGTGAGGACCGAGGCCGTGACACCGGACAATCCGGTCAGCACGCTGAACGTCGTGTCGGCTGGCATCTCACCCGTGAAGCGGCCCGTGATCACGTACGAAGACGCCTGATTGACGCCCATGAAACGGTAAATCGTGTCCGGGTTGTCGTAGAGGATGCGCGAGCCGGTGACGTCTTGCCCGTACCAAATGTGCGGCGGCGCGACCTGCATCACCGCCGTCGGGGTGTTGGGATCGAGGATCTGCTGCTGGAACGCCGCGCCCATCGCGTATTCGTTGACGGCCTCGTCGAGCTGCGCGAGGTTCTCCTGATCGGGCCCGCCCACTGAGGCGAAATCTTGTTGCGCTGTCTGACGCCAGCCGAGCCCGAGGACGAATTTCATCAACTGGACCGGCAGCGTGTTCACGGTTTCCATTGCGGTTTGTTCGGCGGCGAGCTGTTCGGGCGTCCCCAGAGGGCTGACCGCCAGCGTTGGTGCGTTCTGCACTGCGAGGCTGGTGGTCGTCTGGCTGGACTGGTCCGGGAGAGCGGTCTGGCCGAAGAACATCTGCTGGATCTCGCGACGCACCCAACCCAGCACCGTCCACAGCACCGGCGTCTGCACCGGTGCCGCTGGGCTATTGGTGGCCGCCGGGGCCAAGCCGACAAGAGACAACACATCGCTGACAAATCCGGTGACGATACTCAGCGGTGAGGCCGCCGGCGCCGAAACAGTCTGCGGCACAACCGAAACAGCTTGTGTCGTCGGCACGGACGTTTGGGTCGTCGCGAGTGACGTAACGGTGGGCAGGGCGGTTGTCGGCTTGACCGAGAGCGCGGTGACGATGGGTAGTGACGGCTGCGGAAGGGTCAGCCGCGGCTCCGTGAGCGGGCCGGTCGTCGGCTCCGGTAGGGCGAATGAGTTTCGATTCGACTTGGCGAGCAGCGGCAGGTCCGACTTCGGGGCGCGCAGCGTCTCTTTGGAACTGGACTTGCCGACGGCGGTGCTCGCGCCACCGCTGGCTTGGACGGTTCCCGACGGGGTCGATGTGGGCGTGGAGGATGTCGCGGACTTGCTGTCTGAGGCGGGGGTCTCGGTGGCGGTCGACGTCGATGCCGAGGTGGGTGTGGCGGTCGATGCCGAACTTGCCGACGTCGACGAGGACGACGACGACGAGGACGACGTCGACGAGGCAGACGAGGAGCCATCCGACTCCGAGGACGTGCTGCCACTCGACGGGCCGGCCCATGCGATTGCCGGGGTGGTGGCGATCGCCGCGCCCACTCCGAGTGCGACGGCTAGTGCTCCGACTCGACCGATATACCGCGCGTGGCAAATCGCCATATTGCTCGCACCCTTCTGGGTTTGATTGCGGATGCGACTTCATCAAAGCATGCCGCAGCAACGCGTGGAGGCAAGTCTGGGGAGCCGCGATAACTGCGGTTAGCGGTTAGCAGAACGCCTCTGGTTCTTCTGCCTGACCGCCCTCGGCGGTGCACGCGACTAGCGCAGACACGTCGAGAGCGCGAACCTCAACCCTGCGGACGCAGAAGGAACTCGACAAGTACCGTCGTCATCGCCGGGATCGCCTCGCGCGCAATGACTTCGTAGCCGTGCGTGCTCAGCGTCGGCAAGCACAGCAGACCTGCGCGCGGCGAGATCCCACTGGCCTTCGCGTGAGACGCGTCGGACTCGAACGCGCCCAACACCGCCGGCTGCGGGGACAATCCGGCCGCTCGGGCGATGTCCATCAACCGGTCCGCGACGTCCTTGTCGTACACGCATTGCGCATCGCTGTAACCGACGATCGGGCCGCCGCTGACCCGTGTCGTGTACTCGGCCTCGGTCGGGCCCACTTCGAGCGCGAGCGTCAGGTCTCCCGGCAGCGTCCGGCTCGCGTACGAGCCACCCACACCGCCGATCTCCTCGTTCGTCGTGAAGACGGTGTACACATCCCCGTCGGGGCGTTGCTTTTGATCCCGGAGTTGTACCGCTGTCCGCAGCAGCGCGGTGACCGACGCGCGGTCGTCCATGAAGTAGCACCCGAAGTAATCCTCGACTTCGACCAGCGTCCGCTTGCTCCGCTCGACGCACACCCTCGTCCCTGGTCCCACACCGGCGGCCGACAACTCGTCGGCCGTGCGGCCGGTGAAGACGTAGACGTGGGTCCAGTCGAGAGACTTGTCGCCCTTGTCCGGCTTGGTTTCCCAGATCCGCTGGCTCTCCTTCGTCGTGTGCTCCGAGCCGACCGTCAGCACCCCGATCACCGTCTGCTGGTCGCCGAGCACGGCGACGGGACCCAGACCGAAGTTTCCCGGATACATCGTGCCCAGCGGCGTCAGGTGCAGCGTGCCGTCCGATTCGACGCGCTTGACGAGCATCGACAACTCGTCCATGTGCGCCAACACGCGCGTGGCGGACGCGTCCTCGCGGCTACCGCGGATGTGACCCACCAGGTTTCCGGCCTCGTCGACCCACATGTCGTCGACCGACGATTCGAGTTCGCGCCGGCAGATCGCACGGACG
>DASRFZ010000236.1:0-6009 GCA_035651275.1 Mycobacterium sp.
AAGATCACCAGCTCTTCGCCGAAGTAGTGCGCGCGCTTCACCTCTCCGACGGCGAAGTCGGATGCGAAACCGACGACGAACCATCCCGTCGGGAAGCGGTACGGCGACAGCCCGATTCCGCTGGGTCCGAATTCGCGTTCCGACGGATCCATCGTCGTATCGCTCACTGCGTCCTCCGTTCCCGACGCTGGTGCCCCGAAGCGTACGCGCGCATAAACGCAGCTTCCAGCACCGCCGACGCCGCCGTCCTGGTCTATTTTTAGTATTTTAGGCACAATAGGTCAAGTCATCGAACAGGAGGATGGGCATGATATTGGGCATCACACGAGCCGCGTCGGTCGACCTGTCGGACGTTTCATTGTGGCGCAACGGTTTCCCTGACGAGCTCTTCGCAGAGTTGCGTCGTGACGCCCCGATTTTCCACCATCCGTTGACCCCCGGAGTCGCCAAGACCGTGAAGCGCGACTTCTGGATGACGACGAAGCACCGCCACTCACAGCGCATCCACCGCGACACCGACTCATTCACCGCAGTCGACGGGCCGCTGATCCAAGGCGTCGGCGTCGTCGGCTCGTTCCCGACCATCATCAACATGGACCCGCCCGAGTTGACCAAGCGGCGCAGGGTGATGTCGCACGCGTTCACGCCCCGGGCGATCGGCAAGCTCGAAGAGGGCATTCGCGCACGGGCCGCATCGCTCGTCGACGGGCTCCTCGCCCGCGGCGGCGGCGACTGGGTCGGTGATGTGGCCGACGTGCTGCCGATGTCGGTCATCGGCGACATCATCGGGATTCCCGACGAAGACCGACCGCGGATCTTCGACACCCTGGACCGCATCCTGAAAGCAAATTCGCCCGACGCCCGCGTGGCCGAGAAGGAGCATGCCAAGCTTTTCGGCGAGATCTTCACCTACGCGCTCGAACTCACCGCCGAGAAGCGCCGCAACCCCGCCGACGACATCTGGAGCACACTGACTTCCGCCGTCGTCACCGACGACAACGGCGAACAGCTGTCCATCCCCGCCAACGAGCTCGAAATCTTCTTCTTCGTGATCGCGTTCGCGGGCAGCGACACCACGAAGAACGCGTTGTGCTCGGGCCTGCAGGCGTTCGTCGCCAACCCGTCACAAATCGAGCGGTATCGAGCGGAGGAAGCGATACGGTCGCACGCCGTAGAAGAAGTGCTGCGCTGGTCGACGCCGGTGGCGTTCTGGACGCGCACCGCGAAAGTCGACGTCGAAATCGACGGCGTCTCAATACCGCAGGGCGCCCGGGTGGTGTCTATGCTGCGGTCGGCCAACCGCGACGAAGAGGTCTTCGACGACCCGTTCACCTTCGACATCGGCCGCCCCGAGAACCCGCACGTCGCGTTCGGCGGCGGTGGCCCGCACCATTGCCTTGGTGCGATGCTCGCTCGGGCCGAAATCCGCGCGGTCCTCGACGAATTGCTTTGTCGCGCAGACGATATCCGCCTCGGATCGCCGACGGTCACCTATCCGAACCTGACGAACAACATGTCGATCTTCGACGAGATGGCAATCTCGTTGTCGCCGCGATGAATTAGGTGCCGGCAGGCAATTCGCGGGCGCTCTTCGCGTACGTCGCCAAGAACCCGTTCACCGCCGCGCGTGAGCATTCCCGGTAGTCGAACTCCGCAAGCGTGCTCAGCTTGCCTAGCAAAATGGGACCGAGCAGAAGCGCGATTGCCTGCGCGCGGTCAACGTCGCCGAGCTCGGCTTTCGCCTGGGCGCTGTCGAGTATCGCGTCGAACGGCGCCGAGTACTGCTGCGCGATCCGCTCGCGCAGTGTGCACACTTCCGCACTGTCGCGCGCGAGCGCGGCGTTTCCGCTCGGCGGCAACTCGTCCATGCCATGGCCCAGCGCGAGCCACGCCATCGCCGACAAGGAGGCCGGCGCCTCGGCCATCGACTCCGCCCACGCCAACACGAGTGCCGTCAATCGATCACGCAGCGAACCGTCTTCGGGCGGCGCGGGCGTCGGCGGGATCAACGAATAGAAGGCCGCGGCCAGCAAATCGTTTCCGCTGGAGAAGTGGCGGTACATCGTCGCCCGGGCCACGTTCGCCGCGCGGGTGACCGCATCGACGGTGACCGCGCTCGGACCGCCCGAGCGCAACAACGACGTCGCCGCGTCGACGAGCCGGGCGCGCGAGAGCGCGGGTCGGGGATCAGCGCGTCGCTTGTCCGGCACCTGGTTCGCACCTCCACAGCAAAACAAGACTGTTGGTCTTCTTACGAGACTGTTAGTCTCGATTCTACTTCTCGGCCCGAAGGAGGCGCGTGACTTCGCTCGGCGCTCTTCGGCCTGATCAGGTTACCGATTCGGCGGGCATCGGCGGTCCGAGCAGGCGCCGGACGTGGACGCTGATCGTGGCGTGTGCTGGTGTAGCGCTCGTTGTCGCATCGATGGTCGCGTTGAACACCGCCCTCGGCGACATCGCCGTCGCGACGTCCGCGAGTCAGACGCAGCTCACCTGGGTGGTCGACGGCTACACGCTGGTGCTGGCCTGCCTTCTGTTGCCGGCCGGCGCGATCGGCGATCGCTACGGGCGACGCGGCGCGCTGCTCGGCGGGCTCGCGATCTTCTCGCTCGCGTCGATCGCTCCGCTGGTGTTCGCCACCCCGGTCGAGATCATCGTCGCGCGTGCTGCCGCGGGCCTCGGCGCGGCGTTCATCATGCCGGCGACGTTGTCGTTGTTGACCGCGGTGTACCCGCCCGAGGATCGCACCAAGGCCGTCGGCATCTGGGCCGGCGTCGCCGGTTCGGGCGGCGCCCTGGGCATGCTGGGTTCCGGTGCGCTGCTGCACTTTTGGTCGTGGCAGTCGATTTTCTGGGGCCTGGGCGGAGCGGCGGTCTTACTGTTCGTTCTGACGCTCACGGTATCGTCGTCGCGCGTCGTCGACGCTCCCCCTGTCGACTGGCCGGGTGCGGTAATGATCGCCGCAGCGGTCGCCCTGTTCGTGTTCGGCATCCTGCAGGCACCCGCCCGCGGCTGGACGAATCCGGCGGTCTACGGCTGCATCGCCGCCGGTTTGGTGTTCGCGGTTTTCTTCGGCATCGTGGAGCTGCGACGGCGGCTGCCGCTGCTCGACGTGCGGCTGTTCGCCGATCCGGGATTCGCGACCGGCGCGGCGACGATCGTCGTGTTCTTCGCCGCCAACCTCGGATTCCTCTACCTGTTGATGCAGTATCTGCAACTGATCAAAGGGTATTCGCCGATCGGCACCGCGTTCGCGATCAGTCCGCTGATGCTCGGAATCGTGTTGCTGTCGGGTCTGTCGTTCTGGTACTTGCCCAAGCTCGGACTGCGGGCGGTGTTGTTCGTCGGGCTGCTGTTGATTGCGCTCGGCTTCTTCCTGTTGCACGACGTCGAGGTGGGTGCGACTTACTTCGACCTGTTGTGGAGGTGGCTGGTGCTCAGCGTGGGGATCGGATTCATCACCGCCCCGGCGACTTCGGCGATCATGTCCGCGGTTCCGGACAACAAGCAGGGCGTCGCATCGGCGGTCAACGACGCGGCGCGCGAGATCGGCGCGGCGCTCGGCATCGCGGTGGCAGGCTCGATTCTCGCGGCCCGGTACGCGGACCGGCTGTCGCCGGCGCTGTCAGGATTCCCGGAGCAGGTGCGTGGGCCATCGCTGGACTCGTTGGCGCAGGCGCAGAAGGTATCGGAAATGCTTGGGCCCCAAGGCCCTGCGCTCGCTCGGGTGAGCGAGGTGGCTTTCATGCACGCGATGCAGACATCGGTTCTCGTGATCGCGATCATCGTCGCTGTCACCGCGGTGCTGATCGGGCTGTGGGCTCCGGGGCGAGACGGGACGCAGCTGAGGGTGGTGCGGCGCCTTCGCGGGGGACCTTAGAGACCCTTCGGCCGGGTGCCGATAACGTCTGCGGCAGCGAGTTTCTCGAAGTCGTCGTCGGTCAGCCCGCACAGCGCGCCGAGGACCTCGGTGGTGTGCTGGCCGAGGGTCGGCGGCGGTCGCGAGAGCCAATTCGACATGCCGACCAGCCGCGCGAACGGCGGGCACGGATACCAGCCGGCGCCCGTGCGCGGGTGGTCGAGTCGCTCGAGAAAACCGCGATGGCGAAGCTGCGGATTGTCGACGACCAGCGACGGCGACGGCACCTCCGCCGCGGGGATCTTCGCGTCCGCGAGCCGCTCGACGACATCCAGCGTCTGCGACTCGAACCACTCCGCCAGGTGCCGGTCGATGTCGTCCGCCTTCTCACGCCGTTGCGCGACCGCGGACAGCCCGTCGGCCCAGGACGGACCGCCCATGAGCCGCACCAGCGCCCGCCACTCCTCGTCGGTGCGGACCGTCAGCGCGACCCAGTCGTCGTCGCCGGCACACCGATAGATGTTCTGCGTGACGTCGGGGTGCCCGCGGTTTCCCCGCCGTTCGGCGATCTGACCGAAGACCGCGAATTCGATTGTCTGCGAGGCGGTTACATTCAGCACGGTTTCGATCATCGGCATTTCGACAAGCTGGCCTTCCCCGGTGTCGTCGACGAACTCGAGGGCGGCCAGCAGCACGAACGCGGCGTGTACCCCGGCCAGCGGATCGCATGCGCCGCGCGGCGGGATCGGCGGCCCGTCGGGCATTCCGGTCACCCACGCCAGGCCGGCGATCTGCTCCATCGTCGGCGCGAAACCGACGCGGTCGCGCCACGGCCCGTCCAGCCCGAATGCGGGCATCCTCACGACGACGAGGCGTGGGTTCACGTTCAGCAGCGTGTCGTCGCCCAGTCCGAACTGGTCCAGCACCCGCGGGGAGAAGTTCTCGATTACCGCGTCGGCCTGAGCGACCAATGTCTTGAAGTGCCGAATGCCTTCTGCGGACTGCAAATCCAGCGTGATCGACCGCTTGTTGGTGTTCATCGCGTGAAACACCCAGCCGTACTCCCACCAATCGTCGATGTCGGTGCGCAGCCCGCCGGAATACCGGATGCCGTCGGGACGCTGAATCGACTCGACCTTGATGACGTCGGCGCCGAAGGCCGCAAGCAAGTGAGTTGCCGACGGGCCGGCCCAGAACGCGGTGAGGTCGACGATCCGCAGTCCCTCGAGCGGCAGTCGCCGCTCTCCTGTCGTGACGGGTTCCCTGCGCTGCCAACGGATTTCGCTGTCCGACTCACCGAGCTTGGGTGCCTTCCGAATCGGCGCCGAGGCTGCCAACGACATCAACCACGGCGGCCGCGGTTGATGGAACCCGGCCGGGTTGGGCACGAACACCCTGCGGTCGCGCAAGTGGTCCATGTGCGGAATCGTCGAGCCGTTGCCCAGCGCGGCGATCGGAAGCCGGAACAGCTGCCCGAGTTCGACGACTTCGGCGACGGTGCGCTCGCGCAGCCAGGGTCCGATCCGTTCTCGTATCCAATCGCGATACTCCCAGCGACCCAATTGGAAACGGAGCTCCGGGATTTCGGTGAACTCCGGGCATTCCACCATCGCCGCGAAGTCGAGCCACTGCTGACCGGTGATCATCGTCATCCCGACATAGCCGTCCTTGGCTCGCTCGATCGACGGGACCTCTGTGGACCGCTTGATCGGACCCACCTTGAGCAGTTGGGTGTGCAGCCATTCAGAGCTTTGCATCAGCGTGATCGCTTCGAGCATCGACAGGTCGAGATGCTCGCCCGGACCGCCGGCGCGCACGCGTCGGCGCACTGCCAATGCTCCGAACGCCGCGAACGCGCCGCCCATGTACTCGCCGAGGTCACCGCCGACCGAAATCGGCGGTCCGTCCGGGTCGCCGCGGAAGCCCGTCAAGCCCGACCAAGCCTGCAGCGTGAATTCGGTGGCGGCCCGTTCCGCCCACGGCCCGGTCCACCCGAAGTCGGAGATCGTGACGACGACGGCTTGCGGATTGGCGGCGAGCATCCGCTGCGGATCGATGCCACTGCGGACGGCCGCCGACCGGCCCGACGTAACGACGACAATGTCGGCCGCGGCCAGAAGATCGTCGGAAAGCATTGTAACGCTTCGTTT
>DASRFZ010000237.1:0-5438 GCA_035651275.1 Mycobacterium sp.
ACGGCTGCCCGTCGAAACCGACTTGTACGTCGTCGATCCCGACTCGCGAGGCGATCGCCACTCCGTTCCATTGGTTGAACCCGCAATGCACGACGTCGTACCCGATTGCGGCGAACGGCATTGTCGGGAACTGGGCGTCGGCGCATTTGGTTTCCTGCATCGCGAGCACGTCGACATCTGCACGCTCCAGCCAATCGGTGACACGGTCGACGCGCGCGCGGATCGAGTTGACGTTCCACGTCGCGAGCCGCATGTCAGTTACCGAACGGATCCGGCACTTCGCCTGGCGTCCACGACAATCCGGGCACACCCCAACCATTCGACTTGATCATCCGTTTCGCGCTGCGGGCATGCCGGCCGACGAGGCGGTCGAGATACAAGAAGCCGTCGAGGTGTCCGGTCTCGTGCTGCAGCATCCGCGCGAACAAGTCTTCACCCTCCAGCGTGACGGGTGCTCCGTCCGCGTCGACGCCGGTGACGCGTGCCCACTTCGCACGGCCCGTCGGAAACGACTCGCCAGGCACGGAAAGGCAGCCCTCGTCGTCGTTTTCGGGGTCCGGCATCGTCTCAGGAACCTCGGAAGTTTCCAACACGGGATTGACGACGACACCTTTGCGTCGCACCGTTTTGCCTCGGGCTTCAGCGCAGTCGTAGACGAACACTCGCAGTGAGACGCCAACTTGGTTGGCGGCCAAGCCGACTCCGTTCGCGGCCTCCATCGTTTCGTACATGTCGGTGATCAGCTTGCGCACATCCTCGGGCAGCGAACCGTCTGATTCGATCGGCACAGGGCTCGTCGGGGTGTGCAGAACCGGATCGCCGACGATCCGAATCGGAAGGATGGCCACGATTGGCTAGCTTAAGTCAGCCGACTCGCGGGCTCGGCTGACGTGCGGCGTGCGCGAACCGTGATTGAATGATCGCCGGAACAGCAGGGATGTCATTTGTTGCGGGGAAGGGTCCGAGGAGCGATATGGACGGCGCCATGGCGCGGGCGGAGCGCTCGGGGGATGACGCTGAACTCGTCGACGGGCTGACCCGTCGAGAGCGCGACATCCTCGCATTCGAGCGACAGTGGTGGAAGTTCGCCGGCTCGAAGGAAGAAGCCATCAGAGAGCTGTTCTCGATGTCGGCCACCCGGTACTACCAGGTGCTCAACGCCTTGGTGGATCGGCCCGAGGCGCTGGCAGCCGACCCGATGCTGGTGAAACGGCTGCGCCGACTGCGTGCGAGCAGGCAAAAGGCCAGGGCCGCGCGTCGGCTGGGCTTCGAGGTCACTTGATTTTTAGGGCGCGCTGGCAGCCTGGCTACAGTGGGCACGATGAACCAGCGCGTCCCTGATTCCGGCGGCCTGCCACTGCGGGCCATGGTGATGGTGCTGCTGTTTTTGGGCCTGGTGTTTTTGCTGCTGGGGCTGCAGGCCCTGCTCTCGAATGGAAACTCGAGCAATCAGCCGACGGCGATGGTCTCCACGACGACGGCCACGCCGACCACCACGACGCCCCCGCCGGCGCCCGCGAAGGCGGCCGTCTTCGTCTACAACATCTCGACCGTCACCGGATTGGCCGGAAACACCGCGCAGCAACTGAAGGACGCGGGATGGAACGCAGAGGCCGTGCAGCAGACGCCCGACCCGCATCCTGACGTCTCGGCGACCACTGTCTATTACAGCGATATCCCCGGCGAGAAGGAGTCGGCGGATCAAGTGGCCAAGGTGCTGAACGCCGCGCCGCCGGTGCCGCGGGCGCCCGAACTTGTCGACCTGCCGCCCGGCGTCATCGTGATCGTCACGGGATAGGCTCCTTGCATGGTCAAGTCCGCCACTGTTGCCGCCGTCCTATTGGCCGTTCCCGCGTTGGCGCTGAGCGCCTGCAGCCCGAACCAGAACGCGAGCAAGACCGAGGGGACGCCTCCGTCGGTCTGGACCGGTTCTTCGTCACCGTCCTCCGGTCCGTCGTCCGCCGCCCCTGAGAGCAAAGGCAAGAAGCTGACCGCAAACCTGGCGACGCCCGACGGCAAGCCGGTCGCGACTGCGGAGTTCGATTTCACCGGAGGCTTCGCGACGATCACGGTCAAGACGACAGCGGGCGGCATCCTGGCGCCGGGCTTTCACGGCATGCACATCCACGCGGTCGGCAAGTGCGAGGCCAACTCGGTGGCGCCCACCGGCGGCCAGCCCGGTGACTTCCTTTCTGCCGGAGGGCACTACCAGGCTCCCGGGCACACCGCGCATCCAGCCAGCGGTGACCTCACCTCCCTGCACGTGCGTGGTGACGGTTCGGCGGAGCTGACGACGACCACCGATTCCGTCACCGCCGACGAGTTGCTTGCCGCCCCAGGCACGGCGATCATCATTCACGAGAAGTCGGACAACTTCGCGAACATCCCGAGCCGCTACACCTCCAGCGACGGCACTGCCGGCCCGGACCCGGAAACGCTGGCCACCGGTGACGCCGGCAAGCGGGTGGCTTGCGGTGTCATTACCGGCTAGCAAGCCGCGGAGGCGCTCGGCGCCGACATCAGACCTGGCCAAGCGCCGCATCGACTTCGCGGCATCCGCACGGCCCACAGTGGGGGTGGAGTGGGAATTCGCGCTCGTCGACGCCGAGACTCGCGATCTCTCCAACGAGGCCGCCACCGTGATCGCCGAGATCGGCGAAAACCCGCGTGTGCACAAGGAATTGCTGCGCAACACCGTCGAGTTCGTCACCGGTGTCTGTGACACCACCCCCCAGGCTATCGAGGACCTGCGCTCGACGTTGGTCACCGCGCGCGACATCGTCCGCGGCCACGGCATGGAGTTGTTCTGTGCCGGCACACACCCTTTCGCGAAATGGTCGTCGCAGAAGCTGACCGACGCGCCGCGCTATGCCGAGCTGATCAAGCGCACCCAGTGGTGGGGCCGACAGATGCTGATCTGGGGTGTGCATGTGCACGTGGGCATTTCGTCTGCGCACAAGGTGATGGCGATCATCTCCTCGCTGCTGAACCAGTACCCGCATCTTCTGGCACTGTCGGCGTCGTCACCGTTCTGGGCGGGTGAAGACACCGGTTACGCCAGCAACCGCGCGATGATGTTCCAGCAGTTGCCGACGGCCGGGCTGCCGTTCCAATTCCGGACCTGGGGACAGTTCGAGGGGTTCGTGCACGACCAGAAGAAGACCGGAATCATCGACCATATCGACGAAATCCGTTGGGACGTCAGGCCCTCACCTCATCTCGGCACCATCGAGGTGCGCATCTTCGACGGGGTGTCGAACCTGCGAGAGCTGGCCGCTCTGGTGGCGTTGACGCACTGCCTGGTGGTGGATTTGGACCGTCGCCTCGATGCGGGTGAGTCGCTGCCGGTGATGCCGCCATGGCATGTGCAGGAAAACAAATGGCGCGCAGCGCGTTACGGCCTCGACGCGGTGATCATCCTCGACGCCGACAGCAACGAGCGGTTGGTCACCGACGACCTCGACGACCTGCTCACCAGGTTGGAGCCGGTGGCACGGTCGTTGGGGTGTGTCGACGAATTGGCATCTGTTGCAGAGATTCCCACGATCGGCGCATCCTATCAGCGTCAGCGGCGCGTTGCGGAGGACAACGAAGCCGACCTGCGCACGGTCGTCGACGCCCTCATCGGTGAGTTGGAGCTCTGATGGACCGCGAGATGCCGATGTTTCCGTTGGAGGTGGCGCTGCTCCCCGACGACGACCTGCCGCTGCGGATCTTTGAGCCGCGGTACACGCAACTCGTCGGTGACTGCCTTGCCTCTGACGATCCTGCCTTCGGTGTCGTGTTGATAGCCGCGGGCCGCGAGGTCGGTGGCGGGGACAACCGTTACGACGTCGGAACTTTGGCGCGGATCGTCGAGCATCAGGATCTGGGAGGCGGCAAATACACGCTGCGGTGCCGGATTTCGGAACGGCTTCGGGTGGTCGAGTGGCTGCCTGACGATCCCTACCCACGGGCGCGGGTGCAGGCGTGGCCCGACGAGCCCGGCGACGACGTCGGCGACGAGGCGATCTCTGATCTTCAGAATCGGCTGATGGCGCTGTTCGACAAGCTCGCTGCGGCACGCGGATTTGAACTCCCGCCGCCGGACATGCTGTTCGCGCGCGTCGCGATGGCCGAGGCCGCCGGAGACAAGCTGTACGCGTTGGCATCTCTGGTGCCGATGGGCCAGGCCGACCGCTATGCGGTGCTGGCCGCACCGTCGCCGTCGGCCCGGCTGCGGGCGCTGTCGGACGCGATCGAGACGGTGACCGCGATGGTCGACTTTCAGCTGCCCGAGCGCTAGTTGTCCTCGGCCAGCGCCTTGAGAGTCAGCAGTTGCTTGCGCATCATCACGACGTCGCCGACGGCGAGCAGCCGCGCGAGTGCCCGGGGACCCGCAAATAACACGCGCACACGAAGCCGCGAGCCGGACGCCTCGGATCGGACGGCGTAAGTGACGGCGGCGGACTTTGACCGCAGCGTGATGTGTTCGTCGTCGACGTAGGAAGCCAGCGTGAACAACGTCATGAAGCGCTGCCCTGGCGCCAGGCTGCGCAGCGCGGGATCACGCCGCCGCGGGCTGCGCCGGCCGAAGTTGTCCAGGAGGTCGTAGCTGTACGGGGCAACCCGCAGCTGGCAGAGCCAGGCGTAGAGGACGTGAGGCGGAGCGTGAATGGTGAGCGCGCGGTCAGCGCGGACGCTCGGGTTGCTCATGACGGCGTCGCGCGGCATTTGCGCTGCCTGCTCGAGCGGTGTCGCGCCCCAGTTCAGGCCGCACATGCAATGCGCCGCAATGTCATTCGGACCGCGACGCGGTGTCCGCCGGTCCCTATGACGAGTGCTCGGTACAGGGTGCCCTTGAGGCCCGGGAAGGCAGCCCACGTCAGCGCGCGCACTCGAGTGCGTTGCGGACCGTCGTCGTCGAGTTCGAAGACCCAACGGTAGATCGCGAACGGATGACGACCTTTGAGGGCGAACTTCTCGGGTGCCGCTGTTTCGTCAAGGACGAAACCGAACGGGACGGTGGAGGGGTCGTTCGGGTTGCGGCACATGACTTTCAGCAGCGCCGACCACGTTTGTGCGCGATTGGCGGGCACGGTTATGGCATGCTCATCGATATAGGGTAACTGTTCCATATAGAAGGATCATACTAGATCATGGCGCCTCCGCGAAAGCACGGGACCGATGTGATTCTCGACGCAACTCGGGCACTCGTGCTCGCCGACGGGCCGCGGGCGGCCAGCGTCGCGGCGATCGCAGCGGTAAGTGGTGCTCCTGCCGGCACGCTGTATCACCGATTCGGCAATCGCGACGGCATCCTGACGGCCGTGTGGCTGCGTGCGCTGGAGCGGTTCCAGTCGCGGGCGATGGCGGCCGACGGTTCGTCGGCGTTGGAGTCTGCGGTGGCGATGGCGGTGTCAGCAGTCACGTTCGCGCGTGAGCTTCCCGAGGATGCG
>DASRFZ010000238.1:0-12818 GCA_035651275.1 Mycobacterium sp.
GCGATGGCTCAGGAGCAGACCAAGCGTGGCGGTGGTGGTGGTGACGACGATGACCCCACCGGTGCCGCGGCGGCCGGGCAGGAGTGTCGCGAGAAGCTGACGGAAGAAACCGACGACCTGCTGGACGAAATCGACGACGTACTCGAGGAAAACGCCGAGGATTTCGTGCGCGCGTACGTCCAAAAGGGCGGACAGTGAGCTGGCCCGATAACGAGCATCTGACCTTCCCCAACCCCCTTTCCGGAGTTCCCTTCGTTCCCACGGACCTCTCGTCGTTTTCCGAACACCTGCGCCGCCAGGCGCCCCAGCTACTGCCGACGTCCGGTACCGGCGCGAGTGCGGCCGGGGCACAGCTGGCGCACGGCACCACGATCGTCGCGCTGAACTATCCCGGCGGTGTGGTGATCGCCGGTGACCGGCGCGCGACGCAGGGAAACGTGATCGCGAATCGCGACATCAAAAAGGTGTACATCACTGACGACTACACGGCGACCGGCATCGCGGGCGTCGCCGCGATCGCGGTCGAGTTCGCTCGGCTCTACGCCGTCGAACTGGAGCACTACGAAAAAGTCGAAGGTGTGGCGCTGACGTTTCGTGGCAAGGTCAACCGGTTGGCGACGATGGTG
Source organism: Mycobacterium sp. (assembly GCA_035651275.1). Lineage (GTDB taxonomy): Bacteria > Actinomycetota > Actinomycetes > Mycobacteriales > Mycobacteriaceae > Mycobacterium. The sequence goes on from DASRFZ010000238.1 coordinate 627, forward strand.
CGCGGCAATCTAGGCGCTGCACTGCAGGGCCTGGTCGCGCTACCGCTGCTGGCGGGATACGACGTCAATGATCCTGACCCCCAGCGGGCGGGCCGGATCGTGTCGTTCGACGCCGCAGGCGGCTGGAACATCGAGGAAGAGGGTTACCAGTCGGTGGGGTCTGGGTCGGTGTTCGCGAAGTCGTCGATCAAGAAGCTGTATTCGCAAGTGGTTGATGCCGATTCGGCTCTGCGGGTGGCCGTCGAAAGTCTGTATGACGCCGCCGACGACGATTCGGCAACGGGCGGGCCGGATCTCGTGCGCGGTATCTATCCGACGGCCGTGACGATCGGCGCGGACGGTGCCGAAGAGGTGACGGAGGAGCGAATCGCCCAAATCGCCCGCGAGATCATCGAAAGCCGTTCGGGTGCAAAGGTATTGCGGCCCGACGTCGTGGATCCGACTGACCTCAGGGGCGGTTCGTGAGTTTTCCCTATTTCATCTCGCCTGAGCAGGCGATGCGTGAGCGTTCCGAGCTCGCACGCAAAGGGATTGCTCGTGGGCGAAGCGTGTTGGCAGTGGCCTATGCCGACGGGGTGTTGTTCGTAGCCGAAAACCCCTCGAGGTCCTTGCAGAAGATAAGCGAGCTCTACGATCGGGTGGGTTTCGCCGCGGTCGGGCGGTTCAACGAGTTCGACAATCTGCGTCGGGGCGGCATCCAGTACGCAGACACCCGTGGATACGCCTATGACAGACGCGATGTGACTGGCCGTCAGCTGGCCAACGTGTACGCGCAGACGCTGGGAACGATCTTCACTGAGCAAGCCAAGCCGTATGAAGTCGAACTGTGTGTGGCCGAGGTCGCGCACTACGGCGAGACCAAACCGCCTGAGCTGTACCGGATCACGTACGACGGTTCGATCAACGACGAGCCGCATTACGTGGTGATGGGCGGGACGACGGATCCGATCATCGGCGCGCTGAAGGAGTCATACCTTGAGAACGCGTCGCTCGCCGAGGCCGTCGGGATCGCCGTCAAGGCGCTTGAAGCGGGGACGGGCGGCAACGGCTCGGGCTCCGCTGAACACCACGCGCTCGGCGTGTCCACGCTCGAGGTCGCGATCCTGGACCAGAACCGGCCGCGTCGGGCGTTCCGCCGGATCACCGGCTCGGCGCTGGAATCGCTTCTGCCGAAAGCGGATTAGCGCTCAGCCGGTGGGGCGTAGCCACGGCGGCATGAACCACAGCGGGTTCAGGTGCACCGAGTACGGCTGATTGGTCATGATGGCGTAGATGTTGCGCCACGCATCGGATGGTCGGTCGAGCACGTCACCGTGTGAGTGGAATCCCCCGACGGGGCCGCCGCTGTCGTAATTGCCGGTGGCAAGGTGGATCACTCCGGCCATCCCGTCGGGGTCCGCGCCGTGTGGGTTCAGCGACAATCCCTGCACGAGGTCGATCCAGTCGCCGGGCGCCGTCATCGAGAACCGCATGACGTCGGGGTTGCGGTCGTGGTAGTCGCCGACATCCTCGACGCCGACGCCGGCCCCCGCGGCTTCGAGGTACAGGGTGCGATCGGCGGTCAACCCCATGGCTTCGGCGGTACCGAGAATCGAGCCACCGTACGAGTGGCCGATGTAAGTAACGCCCACGTCGCGGCCCAGCCCGTCGGCGACGTGGTTGACGTCCTCGCTGAACGACACCAGCCGCGGGGCCATGTCGAGCGCATAGCGGGTGTCCATCGCGTCGTCGAGGCCGTCGGGGAATCCGCCCTGAGGGAACGGGCCGCCCAGATACGTGACCATCGCAAGGTCGCCGCGCGATTCGTTGACGAACCGGGCGGCGGTGTCGGTGTTGGCTTTTGAGCCTTCGATCGTCGTGTTCATGCCCGGGACGAGCACGCCGACGTTTTTCGCGGTGCCGAGGTCGCCGATCAGCTCGACGAACGAGGATCGGCCCGGATCGAAGGCGAGCACCTTGCGCTGTACGCGAGCGCCCTTGCCGGTAGGGTCGGCGACCTCGCCGAGCAGGCTTTGATAGAACGCGACGCGTCGCTGATCGCCACGGCTGTCGAGGATGGCTTGTGCAATGTTGATGCGGTTGGCCGCTATTCGAATGTCCCAGGGCACGCCGTCGGTGTTGCCGACCTGCTGCGGACAGAGCTCGACCAGCTGGCCGCGCTGTTGCGGTGTCATCGCGGCGATTTGGGCACGGATGTCGTCCTGGCTCATCGACGGCCACTTCGCGACGACCGTGGTGTCCACTCCGTTCACGGTCGTGGGCTCGGGCGTGATCACCCCGTGGAACGCGTCGTCGACATCATGTGCGGCGTCGTCATCAGCAGCGCCCAAGGCGTCCAATTTGGCGCCAATCTCGTGGGTGAATTCTTCTGCGCCCGAATGTAATACGTCTTGAGCCAGCACCACGTCGCCGCCGGCTGTGGCAAGCACGGCGGGCGGGGGGACGGCCGGCGGGGTGACGGACCCGTCGTCGGCGACGATGAAACCGAGGGACCGAACCGCGGCCACCGACTTGAGAACGTCATCGCGGGCTGCGGCGATCTGTTCGGCGCCGTCGCGCGCCGCGACCGCGGCGGCCACAAGTGCCCGGGACAGCTTGCCCGCTTCGCCCGCCACTTTTGCGGCCCGATCCCGGGCGGCGTTGGCGGCGTCGCCGGACCAGAAGTCGCGGGTGTCTTGCACTCCGCGCACGACCACATCGAATTCGCGGTGGGCGTCGCCGGCGGCGGCGTCCCACGCGTCGGCGGCCTCTCGTAGCGAATCCGGTTGCCATGACTGGGCTTGCGAGATCGTCGGCCTGGTCATCAGAGCGCCCTGCGCTGGTTCCACCGTTCGACGCCGATCCTGGTGTCTGCCCCCATGCCTCATGCTGGCATTTCGGCGCATGCGGCCGCTCGCGTTATCCACAGGGTCACCTGTTGCGCGGTGATGTGTGCAACCGTGGCTAGAACGCGTTCGGATTCAGGTCCATGATGTCGAGGTCTTGACGCTCGATGACCGCGCGGTCCGCGCTCAGTCGCGGCAGGACGTTGTTGGCGAAAAAGACCGCGGCTGCGACCTTTCCGCGGTAGAACGCCCGGTCGCGCTCGCTCGGATGGCGGTCGAGGCGCTGCAGTGCGACCGCGGCGTGCTCGAGCAGCAACCAGCCGATGAGCAGGTCGCCGACTGCGAGCAGAAACGGCACGGCCTGTAACCCGATGCGATAGACGTCGCGGGAACTCTCGCGTGATCGCGCGTAGAAGCCGCTGAGCGCGCTGACCATCGCACGCACATCGGCGAGGGCGACTCGCAGACGTGCGGTGCTGGTCTCCAGCTCGGGCCGGCCGCCCGCGCTATCGATAAAAAGCGCGATCCGCGAGAGGACATGATCCAGCGCGGCGACGCCGTCACGTAAGACCTTGCGAAAAATGAAGTCCTGCGCCTGGATTCCCGTCGTACCCTCGTAGAGGCTGTCGATCTTGGCGTCGCGCACGTACTGCTCGATGGGATAGTCCTGCAAGTAACCCGACCCGCCGAATGTCTGCAGGGATTCGGCGAGGCATTGATAGCCGCGTTCGGATCCGACACCTTTGACGATCGGCAACAGCAAGTCGGTGACCCGAGCCGCCATTTCGGCGTCTGCCCCCGAAACAATCTGGGCGGCAACGTCATCCTGGTGAGCCCCGGTGTAGAGGTAAAGCGCCCGCAGCCCTTCCGCATAGGCCTTCTGCAGTAGCAGCGAGCGGCGCACGTCGGGATGACCGATGATCGGGATCCGCGGCGCGGCGGCGTCGCCGATCTGAGTCAGATCAGTGCCCTGCAGGCGGGTCTTGGCGTACTCGAGAGCGTTGAGGTACCCGGTGGACAACGTCGAGATCGCCTTGATTCCCACCATCATTCGGGCAAACTGCATGACCTTGAACATCTGTGCGATGCCGTTGTGAGTGTCGCCGACCAGCCAGCCCACCGCGGGCACTCCATGCTGCCCGAAGCTGAGTTCGCAAGTCGCAGAAGCGGTCAGCCCCATTTTGTGTTCGAGTCCGGTCGCGAATACCCCGTTGCGCGGGCCCGGCTCGCCGGTCTGAGGGTCGGGTAGGAATTTCGGCACGAAGAACAGGCTCAGGCCTTTGGTGCCGGGGCCCGCTCCGACAGGCCGGGCGAGGACGAGATGGGCGATGTTTTCGAAAAGGTCATCGCAGTCCCCTGAGGTGATGAAGCGTTTTACGCCGTCGATGTGCCAGGTGCCGTCGCCCTGGTCGATCGCTTTGGTTCGTGCCGCCCCGACGTCGGATCCCGCGTCGGGTTCGGTGAGCACCATCGTCGCGCCCCAATGTCGCTGCACCCCAAGCACGGCCCAGCGGCGTTGCTGGTCGTTGCCGACGCGGTAGAGCACGTCGAGCATCGGTGGCCCGTCGAGATAGAAGAACGCCGCGGGTTGTCCGCCGAAGAGGAACTCGTTGATCGCCAAGCCGACGGTGGCCGGAGCGCGTACACCACCAATCTCCTCGCCGAGTGCGATCAGAGGCCATTCCGCGTCCTGCCACGCCCAGACCGAGGCCTTGAACGACTCCGGCAGCTTCACCTCATGCGTCTTCGGGTCAAACGTCGGCGGATGACGGTCGCCGTCGGCGAACGACTCCGCCAACGGCCCCTCGGCCAGTCGCGCCGATTGTGCGAGCATCTCGCGCACGGTGTCGCCGTCGAGGTCGCCGAATTCGCCGCTGGCGAGGGTCTTGTCGAGCTCGAGTACCTCGAACAGATTGAACTCGAGATCGCGCAGGTTGGATCGATAGTGCCCCATGCCGTCCTTCAGCTTGTCATCGCTCAGGGTGTCGCCGCCAGCTTCTCCGCGCAACCAGTACGCTCGATTGCGTGCAGCGTCGGATCATGGGCATCGAGACCGAATTCGGTGTCACCTGCACGTTCCACGGCCACCGCAGACTGTCGCCCGACGAGGTCGCGCGCTATCTGTTCCGCCGGGTCGTGTCGTGGGGCCGCAGCAGCAACGTGTTCTTGCGCAACGGCGCGCGGCTTTACCTCGATGTCGGCAGTCACCCCGAGTACGCGACCGCCGAGTGCGACAGCCTGATCCAGTTGGTCACCCACGACCGTGCCGGCGAACGCGTCCTGGAAGACCTGCTGATCGACGCCGAGCAGCGCCTCGCCGACGAGGGCATAGGCGGCGACATCTACCTGTTCAAGAACAACACCGACTCGGCGGGCAATTCCTACGGTTGCCACGAGAATTATCTGATCGTCCGCGCCGGTGAATTTTCCCGCATTTCCGACGTGCTGCTGCCGTTCCTCGTTACCCGCCAATTGATCTGTGGCGCAGGCAAAGTGCTGCAGACCCCGAAGGCCGCGACCTTCTGCCTGAGCCAGCGCGCCGAGCACATCTGGGAAGGCGTGTCGAGCGCCACCACCCGAAGCCGCCCGATCATCAACACCCGCGACGAGCCGCACGCCGACGCCGAGAAATACCGCCGCCTGCACGTCATCGTCGGTGACTCGAACATGTCCGAGACCACGACCATGCTGAAGGTCGGCACCGCGGCGCTGGTGCTGGAGATGATCGAATCGGGCGTGGCGTTCCGCGACTTCTCTCTCGACAACCCGATCCGCGCGATCCGCGAGGTCAGCCACGACCTGACCGGCAGGCGCCCGGTGCGTCTCGCCGGTGGCCGGCAGGCCAGCGCGCTCGACATTCAGCGCGAGTACTACGCCCGCGCCGTCGACCACCTGCAGACCCGCGAGCCCAATGCGCAGATCGAGCAGGTCGTCGACCTGTGGGGGCGTCAACTCGACGCGGTCGAAGCCCAGGATTTCGCGAAGGTCGACACCGAAATCGATTGGGTCATCAAGCGCAAGCTGTTCCAGCGCTACCAGGACCGCTACGACCTCGAGCTCTCCGACCCCAAGATCGCCCAGCTGGACCTCGCCTACCACGACATCAAGCGAGGCCGCGGCGTGTTCGATCTGCTGCAACGCAAGGGCCTGGCCGCGCGGCTGACCACCGACGAGGAGATCGAAGAGGCCGTCGACACGCCTCCGCAAACCACCCGCGCGAAGCTGCGCGGCGAATTCATCAGCGCCGCGCAAGAGGCGGGCCGCGACTTCACTGTCGACTGGGTGCACCTCAAACTCAACGACCAAGCGCAGCGCACCGTTCTGTGCAAGGACCCGTTCCGGTCGGTCGACGAGCGTGTCAAGCGACTGATCGCCAGCATGTGAGCGCTTACCCTTAACCGAGTGGGGACCTCCAAAGTCGAGCGGTTGATGAACCTCGTCATCGCGCTGCTGTCGACCCGCAACTACCTGACCGCGGACCGCATCCGCAGCACCGTGCTCGGATACGCGGAATGCCCGACCGACGACGCGTTCAGCCGGATGTTCGAACGCGACAAGAACGAGCTGCGCGACCTCGGCATCCCGCTGGAGACCGGTCGCGTATCGACGCTGGACCCCAGCGAGGGCTACCGCATCAAGCGCGACGCCTACGCACTGCCCGACATCGAGCTGACCGCCGACGAGGCCGCGGCCGTCGCCGTCGCCGTGCAGCTGTGGCAGTCACCGGAGCTCATCACCGCGACCCAGGGCGCGCTGCTGAAACTGCGGGCAGCCGGGGTCGACGTGGATGCACCCGACGCGAGCGTGTCGATCGCGTCGGCGTCCGCTCTGCCCGGCATCCGCGGGTCCGAGCCGGTACTCGGAATTCTGTTGAGCGCCATTGACTCTGGGCAAGCTGTGCAATTTCAGCACCGGTCGTCGCGGGTCGAGCCGTACACCACCCGAACGGTCGAGCCGTGGGGTGTGGTGACCGACAAGGGCCGCTGGTATCTCGTCGGCAAGGACCGCGACCGCGACGCGGTGCGCACGTTTCGGTTGTCGCGGATTGGCGCGGAGGTGACACCCATCGGCCCGGTCGGCTCGGTGCGCAAGCCCGACGACGTCGACGTGCGCGACATCGTGGCAAAGGTCATCGGTGAGACGCCGACGGGCGCTGTCGCCCGGGTCTGGGTCGCCGACGGGCGCGCGACCGCGCTGCGGCGTGCCGGCTCCGTCGTCGAGCACATGGCTCTCGGCGGCCGCGAGGGCGACGTGATCGAAGTCGACATCGGTCCGCTGGATCGGCTGGCGCGCGAGGTGGCCGGGTACGGCGCCGACGCCGTCGTGCTGGAGCCGGAGTCGCTGCGCGACGACGTGCGAGCGCGGCTGCAAGCCCAGGCCGACGGGATTCCGGCGTGAGCCAGCTGTCCACCCGGCTGGTGCGGCTGCTGAACATGGTGCCGTACTTCCAGGCGAACCCGGGGATCAGTGCGGCCGACGCTGCAGCCGACCTTGGCGTCAGCACCAAGCAGCTGATGACCGACCTCAACCAGTTGTGGATGTGCGGGCTGCCGGGCTACGGCCCGGGCGACCTGATCGACCTGTCGTTCTCTGAGGAGAGCATCGAGGTGACGTTCTCCGCAGGCATGGACCGGCCGCTGCGGCTGACCTCGCCGGAGGCGACGGCCGTGCTGGTCGCCCTGCGGGCGCTGCTGGAGGTCCCCGGCATGGTCGACCCGCAGGCCGGTCGCAGCGCGATCGCGAAGATCGAATCCGCGGCCGGCGCGGGGCAAGGCGCCATGCCGACCGACGACACCGCCGCGGAGAGCCCGGCCGCCGCCGCCGTTCGCGAGGCGCTGCGACGGCACCGCGCACTGGCTCTGGACTACTACTCGGCGTCGCACGACACCTCGTCGCGGCGCGTCGTGGACCCGATCCGCATCGTGTTCATCGGCGACCAGAGCTACCTGGAAGCGTGGTGCCGCAGCGCGGAGGGTGTGCGGTTGTTCCGTTTCGACCGCATCGACGCCGCCGACGTGCTCGACGAACCGTCCGCACCGCCGCCACCTGCGGTCGAGGCGGGACCCGACACGTCGTTGTTTGATGCCGACCCGTCGCTGCCGTCGGCCACGCTGCGCATCGCGCCGACCGCGACGTGGATGTTCGACTACTTCCCGATGCGCATGGTCCGCGAACTGCCCGACGGGTCGTGCGAGGCCGAGATGACGTATGCATCGGAGGAGTGGATGGCCCGGCTGATCCTGGGTTTCGGGGCTGCGGTGATGGTCCTGGCGCCGCAAGCGCTTGTCGAGCGGGTGCGGCACAGCGCGGCGGCGGCGCTGGCGGCGTATTCGTCCGCGTCGCTGCGGTAGCATCGAGGCAACGTCTGGAGGTAAGCCATGTGGAACACACTGCAGCCGTGGCATCTGATCGTGCTCGTAGTAGTGCTGATCCTGGTCTTCGGTTCAAAGAAGCTGCCTGATGCCGCGCGCTCGCTCGGCAAGTCGATGCGGATTTTCAAGTCGGAGATGCACGAGCTGCAGCATGAGCGCAAGCCGGAAGTCGAAGCGAAGCCTGACTCCGCGCCGTCTGCCCGAGTTGACACGCCGACCCCCGAGCAGAACCACACCGACGCCCGGCCGGCCTGACGGGCTTCGTCGGCACCCTTGAAGACCCCCGGTTTTCTGCGCCGGCTCGACCCTCGCCGTCGTCGCAGCCGGGTCAATCCCGACGGGACGATGTCGCTCGTCGACCATCTCCGCGAACTGCGCACCCGGCTGCTGATCTCGGTCGCGGCCGTCACCGTCACCACGATCATCGGTTTCGTCTGGTACAGCCACGGCTTCTTCGGGGTGGAAAGCCTTGGTGAGTGGCTGCGCCAGCCGTACTGTTCGCTGCCTCAATCCGCGCGCGCTGACATCACCGCCGGCGGGGGGTGCCGCCTGCTGGCGACCGCACCGTTCGACCAGTTCATGCTGCGACTGAAAGTCGGCCTGACAGCGGGCATCGTGCTGGCCTGTCCGGTGTGGCTGTACCAACTCTGGGCGTTCATCACGCCCGGGCTGTACCGCAACGAGCGCCGGTTCGCGGTCGCGTTCGTGTTCTGTGCGGCAGTGCTTTTCGTCACCGGAGCAGTGCTGGCCTACATCGTGTTGTCAAAGGCTTTGCACTTCCTGCTGACAGTCGGCAGCGACGTCCAGGTGACGGCACTGTCCGGTGACCGGTATTTCGGTTTTTTGATCAACCTTCTGCTGGTGTTCGGGGTCAGCTTCGAATTTCCGCTGCTGATCGTCATGCTGAACCTGATCGGCGTGCTTCCCTATGCGCGGCTGAAATCCTGGCGCCGCGGGCTGATTTTCGGAATGTTCGTGTTCGCTGCATTCGCTACCCCCGGGTCGGATCCGTTCTCGATGATCGCGCTGGGCGCGGCCCTGACGCTGCTGCTCGAGTTCGCGATCCAGATTGCCCGGATACACGACAGGCGTAAGGCGAAACGGGATGCTGCGGCAGGTTGGGCGGTGCCGGACGACGAGGCGTCGCCAATCGATGCGCCAGAAGCGCTGCCGACTCATGAGCACTGAGTTAGCGAAATTCTCTGCGCTGCTGGAGTTCTCACTCGATCCATTCCAACAGAAAGCATGCACGGCGCTGGAGAGCGGCCACGGCGTACTGGTGTGCGCCCCGACGGGGGCGGGCAAGACTGTGGTGGGGGAGTTCGCCGTGCATCTCGCCCTCGAGACCGGCACAAAATGCTTCTACACCACGCCGATCAAGGCGCTGAGCAACCAAAAGCACACCGATCTGGTTCGCCGCTACGGCCCGCAGAAAATCGGATTGCTCACCGGCGATGTGTCGATCAACCCGAGAGCGCCGGTGGTGGTGATGACCACCGAAGTGCTGCGCAATATGTTGTACGCGGATTCGTCCGCGCTGCACGGCCTTTCGTATGTGGTGATGGATGAGGTGCATTTTCTCGCGGACCGGATGCGGGGTGCGGTGTGGGAAGAGGTGATCCTTCACCTGCCAGAGGAGGTGCGGCTGATCAGCCTGTCGGCAACCGTCTCCAACGCCGAGGAGTTCGGCGGGTGGATCCAGACCGTGCGCGGGGACACCACCGTTGTCGTCGACGAACACCGGCCAGTTCCGTTGTGGCAGCACATGATGGTTGGCAAGCGGCTGTTCGACCTGTTCGACTACACCGGCGGGGACGGACCCGACGATGCGGGACGCGGAAGTCTGGTGAACCCGGGGTTGTTGCGACACATCGCCAACCGGCGCGAAGCAGACCGACTGCTCGACGCGCCATCGCGGGGTCGCGGCCGTGGTTCCCGCCCTCGGCTGTACCGCACGCCGTCGCGACCCGACGTGATCGGCGCACTCGACCATGACGGCCTGCTGCCGGCGATCGTGTTCGTGTTCTCTCGCGTCGGCTGCGACGCCGCGGTGAACCAATGCCTGCGCTCCTCGCTGCGGATGACCGACGATGCAGAACGCGATCGCATCTCGGAGGTGATCGACCGGCGCACAGCGGAATTGACTGACGCCGATCTGCTGGTGCTCGGCTACCACGAGTGGCGGGAAGGACTGCTGCGCGGGATTGCCGCCCACCACGCCGGCATGCTGCCGATCTTTAGGCACACCGTCGAAGAACTGTTCACCGCCGGCCTGACGAAGGTCGTCTTTGCGACCGAAACCCTGGCGCTCGGCATCAACATGCCCGCCCGAACCGTCGTGCTGGAACGGTTGGTGAAATTCAATGGCGAACAACATCTTCCGCTGACGCCCGGCGAGTACACGCAGCTGACCGGCCGGGCCGGACGTCGCGGCATCGACATCGAGGGCCACGCGGTCGTGCTGTGGCAGCCCGAGGTCGACCCAGCCGAAGTGGCCGGCCTGGCGTCGACGCGGACGTTCCCGCTGCGCAGTTCGTTCGCGCCGTCCTACAACATGACGATCAACCTGGTCTCCCAGATGGGCCCGCAACAGGCGCACGAGTTGCTGGAACGCTCGTTCGCGCAGTATCAGGCGGACCGCTCGGTGGTGGGCTTGGTGCGCGCCGTCGAACGGAACGACAAGGCGATGGCTGAACTTGTCGCCGACCTCTCCGACGCATCGGACCCGGTGATCGAATACGCACGGCTGCGCGCGAAACTCGGCGAACGGGAACGCACGCAAGCGAGATCGTCTCGCCTGCAGCGCCGGCAAGCCGCGAACGATGCATTGTCGTCCCTGCGGCGCGGCGACATCATCTCGATCACGCACGGCCGCCGCGGCGGGCTGGCCGTCGTGCTGGAACCCGACCGCGACTCGGCCGACCCTCGTCCTCTTGTTCTCACCGAAAACCGTTGGGCGGGAAGGATTTCCTCCGCAGATTATTCCGGTGCCACCGATCCGTTGGGCTCGATGACGCTGCCCAAACGTGTCGAGCATCGACAGCCGCGGGTGCGTCGCGACATGGCGTCGGCGCTGCGCTCGGCGGCCGCAGGCCTTACGGTCCCGGACCGCCGACGCCGGTCGGGCGACGAGCCGCCAGTCGATACTGAGGTGCGTACCTTGCGTGAAGAGCTGCGACGCCATCCGACCCACCGGATGGCGGACCGAGAGGCCAAACTGCGTGTCGCAGAACGATATCTGCGATACGAACGCGAGAACGAGCAGTTGCGCGGCAAGGTTGCTGCGGCCACCAACTCGCTGGCGCGCACGTTCGACCGGATCGTCGGGTTGCTTACCCAGCGACGGTTCATCGAAGCCGGACCCGACGGCGCGTTGCGGGTCACCGACGACGGTCGGTTGCTGGCCCGAATCTATTCGGAGAGCGATCTTTTGGTGGCCGAATGCCTGCGCGGCGGCGTATGGCGAGGCATGAAGCCGGCGGAACTGGCGGCGGTCGTGTCAGCAGTCGTGTACGAGTCGCGCGGCGGTGACGGGCCTTCAGTATCACGGGGCGCTGAGATTCCGACGGCGCGGCTGCGGCGAGCGCTCGCCGACACCCGGCGACTCGCGGGCGTGCTGCGCGCCGACGAGCAGACGCATCGGCTGTCGCTGAGCCGTGAGACCGACGAAGGCTTTGTCGCCGCCGTCTACCGCTGGGCCAGCACTGGCGACCTGACCGCCGCGCTCGCCGCGTCTGATGCCGCCGACACCGGAACCGCGCTGTCCGCAGGCGATTTCGTGCGCTGGTGCCGCCAGGTGCTCGACCTGCTCGACCAGATCCGCATCGCCGCGACCGATGCGAGCCTGCGCGATTCCGCGAAACGCGCGATCGACGACATTCGGCGCGGCGTTGTGGCAGTTGACGGCGGGTAGGGTTGGCTTGCACACGCAGACCCGCTTGCGCGAACAGGAGGCACGATGAGCGGACCGCAGGGACCCGATCCCAATCAGCCCT
>DASRFZ010000239.1:0-39173 GCA_035651275.1 Mycobacterium sp.
GGTTGTAGCCGAGGTTCTCGTTGAGCCGGTATGTGTTGACGGGGCAACGGTGTTCGCGCATCCGGCGGCCGACGTTGTCACGCTCCAGGTACACCGGGACCCCCGCGGCCGAGAGCACGTCGCGGGGTCCAATGCCGGACAATTGCAGAAGTTTCGGGGACTCGAACGCGCCGAGGCAGACGATGACCTCGCGGCGAGCCTCGACAGCGAACCGCGATCCGCCGCTGCGCAGGGTAATCCCGACCGGGCGCCCTCGTTCGAATCGAAGGCGGTCGACGACGGTTTTGGTGGCCAGAAACAGGTTGCGCCGCCGCAGCGCCGGGTTGAGGAACGCGCTCGCGGCGCTGACCCGTCGTCCCCCGCTGATGGTGGCGGTCACCGTGCCGATCCGTTCGGCCTCGGATCCGTTGACGTCGTCGACCCGCTGCAGTCCGAGTTCGGCGCCCGCGGCAATGATCTCGTCGCAGATGACGTCGGGCTCCGTCGGCACGGTCAAGTCCAACGGGCCGCCGGCCCCCCGGTGCGCTGCGGCGCCGAGCACGTGGTTCTCCATCGCCAGGAAGAAGGGCAGCATGCTCGCCCAGTCCCACCCCTTGTTGCCGAGTCGTTCGAGCTCGTCGTAGTCGGCGGATTCGCCGCGGTTGTAGATCATGCCGTTGATCGCGCTGCTTCCCCCGACAACCCGGCCCCGCGGCCACACTTCCGAGACGTTGTTGCGCCCGAACGGGACGGTCCGATACCGCCACACGTAGCGCTCATTTCTGAAGAGGCGGGCGCCCACCTTCGGGATGTGGAAGTACGGGTTCAGCTGATAGCCGCCTGCTTCGACCAACAAGACACTATTTGCCGGATTTTCTGACAGGCGGTTCGCGATGACGCAGCCAGCAGACCCAGCGCCCAGAACTATGTAGTCAAATTCAGGCACGGGTCACAGATCCAATCGGTTTGCTGAACAGTCTCTGCAATATATCCGTATTTGACCGTCCCGCAAAGACCGAATGTTTGTAATTGCGGTCCAAACAATTCCAGATGCGTGAAATTAGCGCCTCACGGACACTCGACACCTGTCAAGATCAGTGACGTAGGGTCGGTGAATGCAGATCCGGGAGCATGTGTCCGACAAGCCGGCCGTCATCCTGCACCCGTCGGGCACGGTCGTGACGTTCGCTGAGTTGGAAGCCCGCGCGAACCGGCTCGCGCACCTATTCCGGGCAGCCGGCCTGCGCGAGGGCGACACCGTGGCCGCGATCCTGGAGAACAACGAGCACGTCCACCCGCTCTTGTGGGCAGCCCGTCGCAGCGGCCTCTACTACACAGTGATCAACACTCACCTGACCCCGGCCGAGGCGGCCTACATCATCGACAACAGCGGTGCCAAGGCCGTCATGGGATCCCGCGCGATGCGGGACGTGTGCGAGGCGCTCGACGATCTGCCTGATCTGCGTCTGATTGCTGACGACGAGCTCGACGGCTGGCAGCGTTATCCCGACTGTGTGGCCGGCCTGCCCGACACGCCGATTGCCGACGAACTCGAAGGCGACCTGCTGCAGTACTCCTCGGGAACGACCGGGCGGCCCAAGGGAATTCGCCGCGCACTTCCGCATATTACGCCGGCCGAGGCGCCCAATGTCCTTGCCGCACTGCTGATGGCAATCGGAATGACGCCCGACGCGGTATACCTCAACCCGGCGCCGATCTACCACACCGCGCCGTGCCTCTGGTCGATGTCCGCGCTGGCGATGGGGGCGACCGTCGTCGTCATGGAGAAGTTCGACCCGGAGCAGGCACTGGAGGCCATCCAGCGCTACCGCGTCACCCACGGTCAATTCGTACCCGCAATGTTCGTCCGAATGCTGAAACTGCCTCAGAGCGTGCGTGATTCGTATGACGTGTCCAGCCTGAAGCGGGTCATCCACGCCGCGGCACCGTGCCCGGTCGACATCAAGCAGCAGATGATCGACTGGTGGGGCCCGATCGTCGACGAGTACTACTCGTCCTCGGAGGGCGCTGGGATCACGTTCATCTCCGCTGACGAGTGGATGAAATACCCTGGATCAGTAGGCAAGCCGTTGCTCGGGGTGGCGCACATCCTCGACGAGAACGGCGACGACGTGCCGGCTGGCCAGGCCGGGCAAATCTACTTCGACATCGGCACCGTTGCGTTCGAGTACCACCGCGACCCGGAGAAGACGGCCGCGTCGCGCGACAAGCACGGCTGGGTGACAGTCGGCGACATCGGCTACCTCAACGACGACGGCTATCTCTTTCTCACCGACCGCCGCCACCACATGATCATCAGCGGCGGCGTGAACATCTATCCGCAAGAAGCCGAGAACCTGCTCGTGACGCATCCGAAGGTCCTCGACGCCGCGGTGTTCGGGATTCCCGATGCTGAAATGGGTGAGTCGGTCAAGGGTGTCGTGCAGACCGTCGACCCTGCCGACGCGACCGACGCCTTCGCCGACGAGCTGTTGGCATGGCTGCGAGATCGCCTGTCGCACTACAAATGTCCGCGCTCGATCTCGTTCGAGGCGCAGTTGCCGCGCACCGACACCGGCAAGCTGTACAAGCATGAGCTGATCGCGAAGTACTCGGCGAGCGCGAAGTGACCGGCGGGCCATACTTCGACCAGCTGCACGTCGGGCAGGTCTTCGACACCACCCCGTCGATGACGTTGACGGCCGGCGTGGCCGCCGCGCACCAGTCGATTCTCGGCCATCGGTTGCGACTGCCGCTGGACGCGCATCTGTCGTACGCGGTGACGGGAGCGACGTCGGCACTCGCGCATCCGGCACTGGTGTGCGACGTCGCGATCGGGCAGTCGACGGTCGTCACCCATCACGTCAAGGCCAACCTGTTCTACCGCGGGTTGGTGTTTCATCGCTTTCCCGTCATCGGCGACAGCCTGTTCACTCGCACCGAAGTGGTTGGGCTGCGGCAGAATTCGCTCAAACCAGGCCGTGAACCCACTGGTATGGCCGCGCTGCGAATGACGACGATCGACCAAGTCGGCCAGCTGGTGCTCGACTTCTACCGTTGTGCGATGCTGCCGCTGAGCCCGGACGCCGACCCGAGCCGGGAGCCGCCGGCCGACGACTTGTCGGCGATCGGCACCGAACCCATCAGCCCCACTCACGCTGTCGACGAGTGGGACGCCGACGAATTCCGGCGACGAGTCCCGGGCCCGCACTTCGATGCCGGTGTGGCCGGTTCGGTGCTGCACAGCAGCGCCGACATCGTCTCCAGTGCACCGGAATTAGCGCGGCTGACGCTGAATATCGCAGCAATACATCATGATTCACGCGCAGGGGGCCGGCGGCTGGTCTACGGCGGCCACACCATCGGGCTCGCGCTGGCGCAGGCCAGCCGGCTGCTGCCCAACCTTGTGACCGTGCTGGGCTGGCAGTCCTGCGACCACACCGGTCCGGTCTACGAGGGCGACACGCTGGTGAGCGAGCTGCGCGTCGAGGCTGCAGAGCCTCTGCCGCAAGGCGGAATCCTGCGGCTGCGGTCGCTCGTCACCGCTGTCGGCGACACCGAGCGCCCTGTGCTGGATTGGCGGTTCTCGGCGTTGCAGTTCTAGGGTGCACATCAGCACAGGGCCTTGCGCAGGGCCTCGCGTTGGCTGTCGAAGTACGCCCGCGACACCGACGCGCGCGCCGCGATGTGATCGAACCCGTGGAAAGCTCCCGGCACGACTTCGAGATGGCATGGCACGCCGGCCTTTTCCAATCGCTCGGCGTATGCGACGTCCTCTTCGTGGAACAGATCCGCGGTGCCGACGCCGATCCATGCCGCCGGCAGCCCGGCCAGGTCCTCACGGCGTGCGGGAACGGCGACGGCCGGGTCGGCATCACCGAGATACGACGCCCAGCCGAATCTGTTGCTACGTTCATTCCACAACCGATGGCTATGTGCCACAGCTGGATTCGCAGTCGTTCGGTCATCGAGCATCGGGTAGCTCAACAGCTGAAGCACCGGGGTGAACTCGCCGCGATCGCGGACCATGAAGGCGAATGCGGCGGCCAGGCCCCCGCCGGCGCTTTCGCCACCGATCGCGATCCGTGACGCGTCGACTGCCGGCAGCGAGGCCAGCCACCTCAACGCCGCATACAAGTCTTCCAGCGCTGCGGGATATGGATGCTCCGGTGCAAGTCGATATGACGGCGCCGCGACCGTGATCCCGAGCATCGTGCTGAAGCGTCGGCATAAGCCGTCGCACTGCACCGGTTTACCGATCACATACCCTCCGCCGTGGATCCACAGCAGCGCCGGTGCGGGACCGTCCTGCCCGGGTGGCCGATGCAACCGCACAGTCTGACCATGCGGCAACGTCAGCACCTCCACACCCTTCGCACTGCGAATCAGCGGCAGTGACTCGAGCGCACGCATGAACCGCAAGCTCTTGGGCGACACCGCAGTTCGCGGCAAGTAGCGGGCTATGCGTTGCAGGCCCGGATCGATGTCGACCTGAAAACTGTTGTCACCCACTGTAATTCGACCCCATTCTGCGCACTGCCGGATTTGAGAACTACGTCAGCTTACGGTTGCCTGTGTGTGCAAATAGCGCCCACGCAGGCCTGCCAAAGTAACGGTATCGTTGCAGGTCAGGGCTCTAAACGGCGGCATGCGGAAGCATTTCGGTTTTGGGCGACCTTAGTGGGGGTATGGTGCCCGCATGGACTCCCACCATGCGGGTCGGCGTACGCCCAGCCTGCAGTCCCGGGCAATGTGGTTTCTCCGAGCGCGTCCTGTCGATTACATGCTGGCGATGAGTGAGTTCTATGCGACGTTGCCGCTGATCGGGCGACACCTCGAGCCGCTGGGCGCGATCACCGCGATGGGCGCGTGGGGATATCGGCACGCCCCGGATTTCGTGTCGACCGCGATCCGCAACCGCGCGCCCGAGGCCGCCGAACAACGCCGCCTCGACCGCGCGATGACGAACGAGGTGGCGGCCACTGCGCTGCGCGAGTTCGTCTCACCCGATCGGTGCAACGTCGACTGGCCCGAGCCGGATCACCTGGCGCCTGTGCTGCGCGGTGCGGGGCAGCGCCGGCGCTACCTACACCGCAGCACAGTCCGGTACGGCGACGCGCCCGCCCAGGTGCTCGACGTGTGGCGCCGCCGCGACCTCGACGGCCCAGCGCCGGTCCTGGTGTTCGTGCCCGGCGGCGCGTGGGTCGCCGGCAGCCGCATGCTGCAGGGCTACGCGCTGATGAGCCATCTCGCCGAACAAGGCTGGGTGTGCCTGTCGGTGGGATACCGGGTCTCCCCGCACCATCGCTGGCCGCGGCACGTCACCGACGTCAAGGCGGCAATCGCGTGGGCCCGCGCGAATGTCGACCGGTTCGGCGGCGACCGTGATTTCGTCGCGATCGCGGGCTGCTCCGCCGGCGGCCATCTCGCCGCGCTGGCCGGCTTGACCCACGACGACAGCGACTTTCACGTCGAGCTGCCCGCGGACGCCGACACGTCCGTCGACGCAGTCGTCGGAATCTACGGTCGCTACGACTGGGAAGACACCTCCACCGCGGAACGGGCGCGGTTCGTCGACTTCCTGGAGCGCGTCGTCGTCAAGAAACGGCAATCCCGGCATCCCGAGGTGTTCCGCAAGGCGTCCCCGATCGCGCGGGTGCGCCCCGATGCGCCGCCGTTCCTCGTGGTCCACGGGTCGGCCGACACGGTCATTCCCGTCGAGCAGGCGCGGATATTCGTCGAGCGGATGCGCGCGGCGTCACGGTCGACAGTCGGGTATCTGGAGCTGCCCGGTGCGCATCACGGATTCGACATGACCGACGGCGCGCGCACGAGGTCGGCGGCAACGGTGATCGGGTTGTTCCTCAACGAAGTTCATCAGCGCTACCTGTTGAGCAGAGCCAAAGAGGTTATATAGCCTCGAACCCACGGGAGTCGTCGACCAGAGGTGGGGGCGTGATACGGCTCAACGGCTGGGACGCCATGCTGTTGTACAGCGAGACGCCGAACATCCATACGCACACGCTGAAGATCGGTGTCATCGACGCCTCCGACTTCGACGGCGAGTTCACGTTCGAAGTGTTCCGCCGCACGCTGCGCCGTCGATTGCATCTCCTCGATCCGCTCCGGTACACCCTCGTTGCGATTCCGCTGCGGCTGCACCACCCGATGTGGCTGGAGCGCTCCGAGATCGACTTGAACTACCACCTGCGCAGGATCCGGGTGCGACGACCGGGCGGACGCCGGGAGTTGGACGAGCTGATCGGCGAGATCGCCAGCACGCCGCTGGACCGCAGTCGGCCGCTGTGGGAGATGTATTTCGTTGAAGGCATGGCGGACAAGCGGTTTGCGGTGATCGGTAAGGTTCACCATGCGCTGGCCGACGGCGTCGCGTCGGCAAATCTGATGGCCAAGGCGATGGATCTGAAGGGGCCGATCCAAGACGAGCGCGATCTGTACGCGACCAACGCGCGGCCGTCGACGGGCGAGCTGCTGAAGGCGGCGTGGCGCGACCATGTGCGGCAGTTCCGCAAGATGCCCCGGCTGGCAAGGGAAACCGCGGCAGGGGTCGGCCGCGTCCGCACCAGGGGCAAGGAACGCGGGCAGCATTCGGAGATGGCAAAGGCATTCGCGCCGCCGCCGACGTTCATCAACCACGTCGTGACGCCGGGCCGTCGCTTCGCCACGACGACGCTGGCGTTAAACGACGTCAAGCAGACCAGCAAGCATCTCGGCATCACGATCAACGACCTGGTGCTGACCATCGCGGCGGGCGCGTTGCGAGAGTTGTTGCTGCGCTACGACGGTCGTGCCGACGCACCGTTGATCGCGTCCGTTCCGGCGAGCCTCAACACGTCGCCGCACCGGTTGACCGGTAACGAGTTCTTGGGCATGAACGTGTCGTTGCCGGTGCACATCGACGATCCGCTCGAACGGGTTCGCCTGACTTCGCTGGCAACCGGGATGGCCAAAGAGGACTTCCACCTCCTCGGACCCGAAATAGTCAGCCGTTGGGCCGATTACCTGCCGCCGAGCGTCGCGCCGCCCGTCTTCCGCTGGCTGTCGAAACGCGAGGCGCAGAGCAAGTTGTTGAACGTGCCGATCTCGAATGTGCCCGGGCCTCGAGAGCGAGGAAGTTTGGGCGGCGCGGTGATCAGCGAAATCTATTCCGTCGGACCGCTGATGATGGGCAGCGGAATGAATATCACCGTCTGGAGCTATGTCGACCAGTTGAACATCTCGGTGCTCACCGATGACATCACGCTCGACGATCCCCACGAGGCCACCGACGCGCTGGTGCACGCATTCACTGAAATCCGCTCCGCCGCTGGGCTTTCCGAGGGCCTCACCGAGGTGCCGACGGCGATGGCCCCCGCCACCGCTGTGGGCTGACGCCGCTGACAACCGCTCGCGCGAAAACCCTTACCCACGTGTCTTTGCGTACACCCAGGACAGGAACTGCGCGACCGCGTCGGCGGCCTGATGCGCCCGCGGCGAGCCGTACATGTCGAAAGCGTGCTGGGCGTGCGGCAATTCGGCGTAGAGAACCGGAGCCTTGGCCACCTCGCCAAGTTCCCGGACGAAGTCCCGCGCCTCCTGGACGGGGATCAGCGAGTCGTCCTGGCCGTGCAGCACGAAGAACGGCGGCGCGTCGGAGTGCACGCGGCTGATCGATGACGCGTCGACGTACACCTGGCGGTGCGTTTCAAAACTCTTCTTCACCACGTACTTCTCCAGGAACGCGACGAACTCCCGACGGCCTTCGCCTTCGGTTGTGTACCAGTCGTAGCGGCCGTAAATCGGCACGGCAGCGACCACCGACGTGTCAGCCTCCTCGAACCCGGGCTGGAACGTTGGGTCGTTCGGGGTCAGCGCGGCCAGCGATGCGAGATGTCCACCAGCCGAGCCGCCGGTGATCGCGACGAAATCCGGGTCGCCGCCGAACTCGGCGATGTGCTCCTTGACCCACGCCAGACCGCGTTTGATGTCGACGATCTGGTCCGGCCACGTGTGCCGCGGGCTGACGCGGTACCCCAATGACACGCACACCCAACCTCGGTCGGCCATGTGGCTCATCAACGGGTAGGCCTGCGGACGCCGCATCCCGATGATCCAGGCTCCGCCCGGAACCTGAACCAGCACAGGCGCTTTCCCGTCGCGGGGCAAGTCCCGTTTGCGCCAGATGTCGGCAACGTTCGCGCGGGGATGAGGTCCGTACCGGACAGTGGCGTTGCGTTCCACGTAGCGCCGCCGGATCAACGTCGTCCGCAAGGCGCCGCTGGGCCGCCCGCTGCGTGACGGCGTCGACGGCAGCGTGTCGACCACTTCGGCGTAGTCGTCGCCGAGTCCGTCGCGCAGTGCGGCGCCCAGCACCGGCCCCGGCGTCGTCACGTTGCGGCGCCAGATGATCGCCAGCACCGCCCACGCCGTCACGGTCAGGCCCAGCGCCAGCTTGCCGCGACGTCCCGCGAAGTCGCCCCGCTGGCCGCGGTGGACCGCGTCGAGCACCGACGCCGTCAGGTACAGGCTGGGCACCTCGGATGTCGGCCAGCCGAACCAGAACACCATGATGGTCCGGTAGCCCTTGCGGGCCAGCGGCCGAAAGCCGTTGAGCGCGTTGGCTAATTCGACCGAAGCGCGCAGCAGCGGGCGAGGCCGCCGGAGCCGCTGAAGCGTTCTAGCCACCGACACGCGCCTTGAGCTCGGTGCGCAAAATCTTGCCGGTACTGCTACGCGGCAGTTCGTCGAGCACGACGACGTCGCGCGGCACCTTGTAGTTGGCGAGGTTCTCGCGGACATGCGTCTTGAGATCGTCGGGCGTGGCCGACGATCCGGGACCGAGTACCACGAATGCCGCCAGTCGTTGCCCGTACTGTTCGTCGTCCACGCCCAGCACTGTCGCCTCCGCCACCTCGGGATGCGCTGCCAGCACCCTTTCCACCTCGACCGGGTACACGTTCTCGCCGCCGGACACGATCATTTCGTCGTCTCGGCCGACCACGAACAAGCGGCCGTCGGAATCGAGATACCCCATGTCGCCCGAGGCCATGAAGCCGTCGTGGAAGTCCTTTGTCGAGCCCGACGTGTAGCCGTCGAACAGCGTGCTGCTGCGGACGAAGATCTGGCCGACCTCGCCGGTCGGAACCTGCTTGTGGTCCTTGTCGAGGATGCGAATCTCGGTGCCCGGCGCAGGTTTTCCGGCGGTGTCGGGGGCCGCACGCAGGTCTTCGGGGGTGGCGCTGGCGATCAGCCCGGCCTCGGTCGCGTTGTAGTTGTTGACGATCACGTCGCCGAACCGGTCCATGAACGAGATCACGACGTCGGGCCGCATCCGTGATCCCGACGCGGCCGCGAACCGCAGCGACCGGCCGCTGTAGCGGTCCAGCACTTCGCCGGGCAGGTCCATGATGCGGTCGAACATCACCGGCACCACGCACAGGCCGGTCGCGCGGTGCCGGTCGATCAACTCCAGCGTGGCCTCGGGGTCAAACTTGCGGCGCGTGACGATGGTGCACGCCATCGACGCGGCGAAGATCAGCTGTGAAAACCCCCATGCGTGAAACATCGGCGCGACAATCACGACGGTCTCCTCGGTGCGCCACGGCGTGCGGTCGAGGATCGACTTCAGCGCCATCGGGTCGCCGCTGGTGAGCTTGGCGCCCTTAGGAGTTCCGGTGGTGCCCGAGGTCAGCAGGACAGTGCGGCTCTTTTCGGCCGCACGCTTGGGTTGTTGGCCGGCGTGTGCGTCGATCATCTTGTCGATGGTCGGCTTGTGTCGCTGGGGGTTATCGGTCCACGCGACAATGCGTGTCGCAGAAGAACTTTCGGCAAGCGCTTTGTCGACGGTCTCGGTGAACTCTTCGTCGTAGATCACTGCGTCGGCACCTTCGCGAGCGACGACTTCGGCCAGCGCGGGGCCCGCGAACGACGTGTTCAGCAGCAGCACGTCGGTGCCGATGCGGTTGGCCGCAACCAGCGCGTCGACGAAGCCGCGGTGGTTGCGGCACATCAGCCCAACTGTCTTGGGCTGACCATCAGGCAACGCCTGCAGGGCGGCACCGAACGAGTCGCAACGCTGGTCGATCTCCCGCCACGTCAGCGTCCCGCGCTCGTCGATCAGGCCGGGCCGGTCACCGCAGCGCTGCGCCGCCGACGCGAAACCCGATGTGGCCGACATGTTTTCGCGGCGCATCACCGCGGCGATCCGCACGTACTTGTCCGGCCGCATCGGTGCGATCAAGCCGGACCGGCGCATCGTGTCCAGCAGGCCGATGGCGCCGGTGACACGGTCGAGTGCAGACATCTTCAGCCCAGAATCGGCAGCCGGCGCTCGCGCGCGAGCCGGTCCAGCGCGCGTTGCATCACTTCACGGACGTGTGCGTCGACGGCGTCGATGTCAGGGTCCTCGCCGAACTCTGCGATGATGTCGATCGGCTCGAGAACCTGTGTAACGATCTTGGTGGGCAGCGGAATGTTCGGCGGGAGGATGCCGAAAAGGCTGACTCCGAACGGAAATCCGATCGAGACGGGCATGATCTTGGTGCGTGCTGCTCGCGCAATCGGGCCGAGTCGTTGCGCCAGCCCGGTTCCGCGGGCCAGAAACAGCTGACTCTCCTGCCCGCCGATCGACACCGCCGGCACAATCGGCACGCCCGCCTCGATTGCGGTCCGCACGTATCCCTTCCGGCCGTCGAAGTCAATGACGTTCTCCCAGACCGTCGGGCGCATCGCGTCGTAGTCGCCGCCCGGAAACACGACCACCAGATGGCCGGATCGCAAAGCCTCCGCGGCGTTTTCGCGGTTCGCGCGGATAAAGCCGGTGCGCAGCAACACATTTGCGACCGGACCGATGAACAGCATGTCGTGGGACAGCGTGTGGATGGGCCGGTCGTAGCCGAACTTCTCGTAGAACTCGACCGCCAGCACCGGCACGTCGGCGGCGAACTGACCGCCGGAGTGGTTGGACACCAACAGTGCGCCGCCCGCGGCGGGGATGTTGTCCAGGCCGCGCACGTCGGTGCGGAAGTACCGCCTGATCAGTGGGCGCAAAACGCCGATGACGCGTTCGGTGAACTCGGGGTCCCACTTCTCGATCTCGACGCGATCGATGTCGTCGTCGCTCATTTGCTCACCCCAAGTTTTCCGCTCTTCGTGCAAGCAGCTCATCGCCGCCTGCCTGGCCTGCACGAATCGTACCGACCGCCCGTCGGGTAGTTTCAGTTACTCGTGAGCCAAGCATCAGAAGAAGCACCCGCGGTCCTCGTCGAGCAGCGCGACCGGATCCTCCTCATCACCATCAACCGCCCGCAGGCCAAGAACGCGGTCAACGCCGCCGTCAGCCAAGGCCTCGCGGACGCCATGGACCGCCTCGACGACGACCCCGGGCTGTCCGTCGGCATCCTCACCGGCGCCGAGGGTTCGTTCTCCGCGGGCATGGACCTCAAGGCGTTCGCGCGCGGCGAGAACGTCGTGGTGCAGGGCCGCGGGATGGGCTTCACCGAGCGTCCTCCTGTCAAGCCGCTGATCGCGGCGGTCGAGGGGTACGCACTGGCCGGCGGCACCGAGCTGGCGCTGGCCACCGACCTGATCGTGGCGGCGTCGAACTCGGCATTCGGCATTCCCGAGGTCAAGCGCGGCCTGGTGGCAGGCGGCGGCGGTCTGCTTCGCCTCCCGCAGCGGATCCCGTATGCGATCGCGATGGAGCTGGCGCTGACCGGCGACAACCTGCCCGCCGAGCGCGCGCACGAGCTGGGTCTGGTCAACGTGCTGACCGAGCCGGGCAAGGCGCTCGACGGCGCGATCGCGCTGGCCGAGAAGATCACCGCGAACGGTCCGCTGGCCGTCGCGGCCACGAAGCGGATCATCGTCGAGTCGCGAGCCTGGAGCCCCGACGAGATGTGGCAGAAGCAGATGGAGATCTTCCTGCCGGTGTTCGCGTCCAACGACGCCAAGGAGGGCGCGGTCGCGTTCGCGGAGAAGCGGCCGCCCAAGTGGACGGGGAGCTGAGCCCACCGCGGCGATGACGCCGATCGAGGCGACCCGCGCCTTACTGAACCAGGCCGCGACGCTGCGGCAGGGCTACCTGGACGTGCTGGGCGCATCGGTGAGTTCCCCGGCGCCGACGGTCGCGCAGCGCGCGATGAACAGCCCATTGGTCGCCACCGTGTACGAGCGGGTGTGGCGACCGCTCGCGTTCTATACCGCGAGCGGGGTGACGACGGGCTCTGAACAGCGCCGGGCCCGGCGTGACCTTCGGCCGACCGGGACAGCAAAGCTGCTCGATATCGCTTGCGGCCCAGGCAATTTCACTCGCCGACTCGCCGACGAACTGTCCGACGACGGGCTGGCGGTCGGACTCGACATCTCCGAGCCGATGCTCACCCGAGCGGTGGCCGATAACAGCGGACCCCGCACCTGCTACCTGCGCGCCGACGCGCGAGCGCTGCCGTTCGAGGACGAAACCTTCGACGCCGTCTGCTGTTTCGGCGCGCTGTACCTGATGCCGGAGCCACTGCGGGTCGCACAGGAAATGGTCCGGGTGCTTGCGCCGTCGGGACGCATCGCGATCCTCACCAGCTGCCAAAGCGGCTTCGCGCCAGCGCGTCTCGTCACCACGCCCGCGGCCGCCGTCGTCGGCCTGCGCATGTTCGACCACGACACGTTCGTCGATATGTTCGCGTCCGCCGGGCTGATCGACATCCATCAGGACATCCAGCGTGCAATGCAATACGTCACCGCGACGAAACCTCCGAATCCCGCCCGCTGAGTATTTACGGCGACGATAGTTGCGTCATGGACGTCGATTGCTGCGTCGTCGGCGCGGGCTTCGCGGGGCTGGCCGCCGCGCTGCGGCTGAGACAAGCCGGCCGTTCGGTCGCACTGCTCGAGGCGCGCGACCGGGTCGGCGGCCGCACGTTCACCGAAGTCCGCGACGACGGGCTGTGGATCGACCGCGGCGGCGCGTGGATCGGCCCAACGCAAGACCGCATCTACGCGCTGATGAGCGAGTTCGGGGTGCCCAACTACAAGCAGTACAGCGACGGAGAGTCGATGATGGTCGTCGACGGCAAGCAGTATCGGTACAAGGGCACGATTCCGCTCACGCTGAGCCCGTGGGCCGTCGCGAATCTCGGCGCGGTGTTCCTGGAAATCGGGCAGCTGTGCAAGTCGATTCCGCTCGACGCGCCGTGGCGGGCCAAGCACGCCGAGAAGTGGGACCAGATCAGCCTGGCGAAGTGGCTCAACACCCACTCGTTGTCCAAGCCGGCACACGCGCTGTTGGAGACGGCGATCGCCGGGTGCTACACGTCGGCGGCCTCCGAGGTGTCGATGTTGTTCGTGCTGTATCAGATGGCGTCCGGCGGCGGCCCGAACTTCGTCCTCGGAATCAAGGGCGCCTCGCAGGACGCCCGCCCAGTCGGCGGAATGGGAGCGATCTACCGGCCGATGGCCGCCGAGATCGGCGACGCGCTGCACCTGTCGCAGCCGGTCCGCCGCATCGAACAAGATGCCGACGGGGTGACGGTGCGTTCCGACGAGATGACGCTGAGGGCGGGTCGGGTGATCGTCGCGGTGCCGTTGGCCATCGCCGGACAGATCGTGTACGAGCCGATGCTGCCCACCGACCGATCGTTTCTGCATCAGCGGATGCCGAGCGGTGCGGTCTTCAAGATCAACATCGTTTACGACGAACCGTTTTGGCGCGCCGACGGATTGTCCGGTCAGTCGGCGGCACCGGGTTCGCCCGCGACGATCACGATCGACGCCTCCGGTGACAAGGACCGGCCCGGAGTCCTGTGCGTGATCGTCGAGGGGCCGATCGCGCGCGAGATCGGAAAGCTCGACGCGGCGTCGCGCCGGACTGCGATTCTCGGTGAGCTGACGCGCCGGTTCGGCGCTAAGGCGTCGTCGCCCGTCGACTACCTCGAGCAGAACTGGAGCGCCGAACCGTATTCCGGCGGGGGGATGCTCAGCCATGCGCCGACCGGCGTGCTGACTCAGTTCGGCCACGCGCTGCGCACGCCGTGCGGCCGCATCCACTGGGCCGGCACCGAGAGCTCGGCAGTGATGTGTGGCTGGGTCGACGGCGCGGTCCGTTCGGGTGAGCGGGCGGCCGCCGAGGTGATGGCCGCCGTGCCTGCGCCATAGGATCGATGCCCGTGACCAACGACGACGAGCCGTCGGACCCCAACCAGCAGTGGTACAACCAGCCGGGGGTGGCGGTGGCCGGCGGCATCCTCGGCCTGATCGTTCTGATCGTCGTCATCTATGCGGTCGTGCAAACCTCGGAGAACTCCACCGTCCCCTCCGGCCCGGTGTTAACAACGGCACCGTTGGCCACTGAGTCGTCATCGAGCACCACAACCACCACGACGACCACCAGCTCGAGCACCACGACGACATCGAGCACCACGTCGAGTTCGGAAACGACGACGACCGAAGACACCAGCACCGAAGAGACGACAACCACGACGACCAGGACGACGCCGACGACCACAACTACGACGTCAACCGCCACGTCGACCCCCGGTGGCGGCTGACCGACACACACGCCGGGTGTTAAGAAAGCATTAGAGTCAGCCACATCGTCGCCGGTCCACAGCGACGCCCAAGGGAACTTCGCTAGGGTCGGTACCAAGGTTGAGATGACAGCCGCGGTGAAAGCGGCTGCGACGCACTGATCGCCAGGCCGATCAAGATCGCCGTTGGCGCTGAGGCGTTTTCAACCGAGATCGACACTGGAATCCATAAAGGTAAGTCAATGGCAGTTGCGCGACCCGACACCACCGCTGAGCCGCTCCACATCGGCACATCGGTAATTGAGTGCGGAGGCGCACTTCTGACCGTTCAGGTGTACAGCTGGCTGACGGTCATCACGATCAGCGGCGACATCGACGCATCAAACGCGGGCCCGTTGACAAGTCACGTGATACCGCAGGTACCCGATGGCGGCGCTCTGATCGTCGACATGGTGGAAACCGAATTCATCGGTGTCGACGGCCTGCGAACGCTCCTCGCGATGAACCTCGAATGCATCCGCTCGGACACCCGGTGGGCGCTGATCGGCAGCCACGCGGTGCATCGACTGCTGCGGATCGGCGACCGCGAAAACCTGGTGCCCGCCGTCCGGTCCGCCACCGAGGCGCTACACCGTGTCCGGCGCGCCGGGCACCGCGGCACGCTGCGCCTGGTGACCTGAGGCTAGTCCGCCTTGTCGTCTTGTTCGGCGGGCAGCAGTTCGTAGCTGGCCCGGAATTGCTCGTCGGGTACGGGCCACTGCTCGCCTTGTGAGCCTCGCACCACCCAGTCGTCGGCGTTCGCGACGACGTCGCCCTCGAGCGTCGTCACCACCTCACCCGGCGTCGCGCGGCGCGCCGACACTATCCCGGACCGCCGATAGCGATCGTCGGCCACCTGCTCGTGCGTCGACTCGAAAACGTCTGCCGCCACTGATCTTTCGGAGCCTGCATCGTCGGTGACGGCCCAGTCGCCAGGCTGCGCGCGCATCACGTCGCCGGTCGTCGTCCGCCACGTCCAGCCGTGCTCACGCTTCTCAGCGGTCACCTCGCCGAGGCGCCGGTACCGGTGCCAGCCGGTCTCAGACGACATCTTGCAGAAATCCCCCGACCTTGCGTTGAGCGGACTTGGGGACGGACCGGTAGCCCAGATTGCGCAGGCTGACCAGCGTGCCGACCAGACTCTCGCGCGAGTTGTCGACGCAGTCGGGCCGCTCTTGCTTCAGCTGGTGCCACGGTTTCAGTGAGTCGTGCCTGTTCTTGTCGTCGTCGCGGTTCGCGCTGTACTTCCAACCGCCCTCCCTGTAGTAGCGGCACCAATCCTCGTGCTCGATCTGGATCATCCGGTCGACGGTGTCCTCGTCGAAGCCCAGCGCCTTGAGCTTCTCCAACGGGGTCATCTCGTCGAAGTTCTCCGGAAGCGGCTCGGCCGCTTCACTTTCCAGGGTGTTCCAGGTGTGGTTGGCAATCGTCTCGACCATCCACAGCGTGTTGTGCACCTGCCGCCTGTTCGACTGCCGGAAAAACGGGTCGAGCTCCGGCCACGGCCTGGCATTGCGCTTCGTCCGATCCTTCTTCGCGCTGAACCGCTCGTGAATCAATTCGGCCGCCCGCTCCCAAACATCTTGCGGCGCATTCTTATCCAACTCCATGTTGATCGGGAAACTGTACAGTTGGCCGACGATGGCCAGGTCGACCAGTGAGGTCGACACCCCCGATGCGACGTACACCGTCAACTTCGGCAACCGAGACGCAAGCCGGGTCGCCGTCGTCTCCATCGACGGATCACCCAGCACCACAGCGTGACTCGCGGTATCGTCGCGAAGGTATTCGGCGATCGCGTCGACGGTCGGGTTTCGTTCCAGTGCCTCTACGGTCAGGCGTTCGCCGCCCCCAGGGATGATCCGGTCCTGTCGCATGTGATGGTCGTCGACGAAGCTCTGCGCGCCTTCGGCGAAGATGATCACCTTCTCCGGCGGCACTACATTGGGCTTCTTGTAGAGCGACTGGTCACGATGCAGTTGTGCGAGTTCGGAAGTCATCGCGTACGTCAATGGGTGCAGCCCACACAGCACCACCGTCGACGGCGGGTCGATACCTTGGGCCCCTTGCCGTTTCGTGGTCATGTGCCGCACCAGCTTCGACGCGGTGACCTCGTAGCGGCCCACCGCGTCGGCGACCCAGCGCTGGTTGATGTTCGCGAGGAAGCTGCGCCGCCACACCTCGGCCTGCCACGGGTCGTCGATGCGCACGATCAGCGGAAGCCGGACCCGTTCGTCGCCCAGCCTTTCGAGTTCGGTGTCGATGACCTTGAACCGGCGCAGATTTTGCACCGGGTCTTCGGACAGCAGATACAGCCGGTCGAGCCGTGTCCACAGTCGCAGCCTCGCCATGGTCTCGGGCTCGTCGAGGTTGATCACCCGAACTTTCGCGCCGAGGCCGCGAATGGTCCCAGCCGCGGATGTGTTGGCGTCCTTGGTGATCGCGACGAGCGTCTCCCCGCCGCCGAGCGTGCCCGAGATTGCCCGAATCATCGACACGGTGTCTTCGTCGACGCCGACTACCACCGTCAGCGACCGCGCCCGCCAGATCGCGAACCGGTCGACCTGCGAGCGAAAGAGTGTCAACGCGGCGGCCAGCCCCGCCGTCAGCGTGGTCGCGATCGCCAGGATGCGGGCGATCTCCAACGCGACCGGAACGTGTTGGCAGGCGGCGGCGCCGTCAGAGCCGAAGCGGTCTTCGACAGCGGCGGCGAACAGTGCCAGCGTCCACCCCAGAGGCGCGAAAAACGGTGTCTCAGGGTCCATTCCGGACGTCGGGTCGGGCGGTGACGCCACGCCGTAACACCGCGCATACGCGCTCATCCCCAGCACCACCGCCGACGCGGCCATCACCGCCAGGTAGAACAGCGGTGCACTGCCGAGCCGCTGACCCGCCATGCGACCGACGACGATGCGCGCCAGCGGAAACGCTAGGACGACGACGATCGTCGGGTAGCTGTCCGGTCTGCCGAACCACGCGATCCAATCCGGCAACCCCGTGCCCAGGGTCGGGAACAGGGCGCGCGCGGACACATAGCCGATGGACAGCACGTAGCAGGCGTCGAGGAACCGCTGCAGGCGCAGCAGCGGACTGGCTTGGCGCTGGCTTTGCACGAAGCGGGCGATGCCGTCGCGCAGCACCTGGACCGGGGCCCGTTTCTCCGGGACCGAACCGAGCTGAGTCGCGGCCATGCGTGAATCCTCACACCGCAGCAACGCTCTGTCCGCGCTTTTGACGTGAAGTGCGCCCGCTAAGGTCGGATTGGCAGCAGCCAGGGAAAGCGGAGTAGGAGCACGCCAATGAAGGTCATTTCATCGATCGACGACGCCGAGGGACTGGTCGGCCAGGAGCTCGGAGTCGGCGAGTGGCACGAGGTCGACCAGAAGCGCATCAATGAGTTCGCCGACGTCACCGGCGACCACCAGTGGATCCACATCGACGCCGAGCGGGCCAAGACCGAAAGCCCCTACGGCACAACGATTGCGCATGGCTTCCTGACCTTGTCGATGATTCCGGCCATGAGTAAAGACAACTTCCGCGTCGAAAACGCCAAGATGGCGATCAACTACGGGCTGAACAAGGTGCGGTTCCTGGCCGCCGTCCCGTCGGGCGGTCGGATCAGGGCCCGCTCCGAGCTCGTCGAGGCAGCCAAGGCCGGCGAGGGCATGGTCAACCTCACGGTGCGCCACACCATCGAACTCGACGGCTCGGAGAAGCCGGCGGCTGTCGCTGACACGATCGTGCGGGTGCTGTTCTAACCAGCCGACGCGTCCCTGGCCATCGCGAGGTGGCGATGGCCGAGCGCGGGCGGCTCCAGTTGGGCTTCGTTCGCGATTTCGATGGCTTTCTCGGTGTAGACGCGATAGCCGAACTCTGGCTTGTAGCCGTGGATTTCGGGAGTATCCAGGGTCCGGATGAAGGACAGGATCTGACGGCTGAACAGTTGATCCGGTACCAGCACGGGAAAACCCGGAGGATACGGCGTCACAAACGTCGCCGACACCACGTCCTTGCCGGCGTCGAGTTTCTCGTCGATCTGCTCTCCAGTGAGGTATTCGCAGAACGTGTCGTTATACGAGAGGTAAAAGGCTTGGCGGACATCACCTTCCGGCGTCAGCTCAGGTGCCGACAAGTGGTCCAGGAATGCCGGGTGGAAGCCGCTGAAGTCCGGCAGCGGCGCCGACTGGGTGGTCAGCCGGTGCACCTTCTGCTCGAAGCGGCTGCGCTCGCCGAGGCCCATCTCCGAGACCCATCGTCAGCCCCCTCACCATGCGGTATAGCACCTTGCCCGGTGCAGTGGATCGGAATGCAGCAAATAGCCGATCGCGGGGTTCGCCGCTGGGAGCGGCCGGGGGTTAGCCGGCGCTCTCCAGCTTCGCCAGTGCCGCGGCGACGGCGAAGTACTTGTTCTCGCCGAGCTGGCGGACCGTCTTGATGTTGAACGCCTTCTGCAGCAATTCCGCGTCGCCGTCACTGACACCCGCGAGCGCCGCTGGGGAAGCGTCGAGGATTTCCTTCAACGACTTGTCCTCGTAGGCCTTGTCCAAAGACTTCGCAAGGTCGACTGATACCGACATATGCCCCTCCGATCGATCGTCCCGACGGTTGAATCGGGGGCGACCCTAGTCGGTGAACCTTGGACTCAACAGAGGCTCGACTGAGCGGTCATGGACCGGCGAGCCGGTGCGCTGTCTCGAACATCAAGGCATGCACGAACGCCTGCGGAAGATTGCCGCGAAGCTGGCTCTGACCGACGTCGAACTCCTCGGTGAACAAACCCGGCGGGCCGCACGCGGTCCGGTTGCGCTCGAACCACCGCGCCGCCGCGAGATCGTTGCCCTGCTGATGATCTGCCAGTGCCATGAGGAATCCGCACAACAGGAAGGCGCCCTCGGCCTCCCCGAGTGGACGCTTGTCCGGGCGGAATCGATAGACGAAGCCGTGCTGGGCGAGCTCGCTGCGCACCGCCTCGAGAGTGGTGATGCTGCGCGGATCGCTCGCTGGAATCGCGCCGCGGATCGACGGGAGTAGCAGCGCCGCGTCAATCCGCGAATCATCCGGTGCCCGTTGCCATCTGCCGGTGGAGTGCAGGCAATCGGAGTCGGTGTCGCTGACGAGCAGGTCGGCCAGCCGTTGCCATTCGGCACCTTCGCGTGCGGGGGCCACCTCGCCGATTCGCCGCAGCCCCGCCGCGCAGATCAGTCGCGAGTGGGCCCAGCGCCGGTTATCCACTTCCCAGACACCGGCGTCGGGCTCGCGCCACCGCTTTTCGATCGCACCAACCAGCGTCTGCACTGCGCGCCAGTGGGCGCTGTCGAGCCGGTCGAGGCGTCCGGCGGCTGCCAGCAGCAGGAGTGCCTCGCCGAACGCGTCGAGCTGGAACTGGTCGGTCACCTGGTTTCCGACCTTCGCGGACGCACCGGGATAGCCGGGCAGATCGAGGTCGTGTTCGTCGGGCAATTCCGTGCCGACGGTCGAATACGCCGGCTTGAGATCTGCGCCGTCGGCGAGGACCCGCTCGCTCACGAAGCGAACGGCATCGTCGACCAACGGGTGAGCACCGGCGGCGGCGATCGCCTGTCCCGTGTAGCACTGGTCGCGAATCCAGCAATACCGGTAGTCGTAATTGCGGCCGTGCTCGGCGCGTTCCGGCAGCGACGTCGTCGCCGCCGCGACCATCCCGCCGCTGCTGCTCGTCAAGCCGCGAAGGACCGCGTACGTGACCCGAACATCCCGGTCCGCGACGCTGTCCGAAAACGCCGGAACCGCTTGCAGCCAGGCCTTTTCGGTATCGCGCCACGCTTCGTTGGGTCGCACTGCATCTGCGGTGAGCTGGTGCTCGGACAACTCCAGCACGAGGTCATGGTCCGCTGCGGGGGTGACCTCGACGACCGTCTGCAGGGGCCCGCGGCCGGACCGGCGGGCGTCGCCCGCACCAGTCCACCGGAAGTGGCAGGGCCCGGACCGTCCGGTCCATACCCCGTTGCGCTGGGACAGGCCGCGCATCGAGTCGGCGCCGAACCCGGCACGGACGTCGAGGAAGATCCGCATCCGTACCGGACCATCGAGCGCGCGGATGCGCCGAAGCACCACCGCGGTGTGAGGATCGCCCGGAAACGCAAGCGCCTCACGGCATTCCACGATCCCATCAGTGGTCACCCACCGCGACCGCCAGATCAACGTCCGCTCTTCGTATTGGCCGCCCCACACGAACCGCGGATGTTCCGGACAAACGGCGTAGATGCCTTCGCCTCCGAGCAATGAATTGAAAACGGCTGGACTGTCCCACCGCGGCAGGCACATCCAGCAACAGTCCCCACGTGGACCGACGACGATGCCTCGCTCTCCATCGGCCAACAGCGCATATTCCCGAAGCACATGAGGCGCAAGCTGTTCGGCCCTTGTCGGTCTTTCCGCCATCGCCTGCTCTCAATCGCTTCCGGCTTTAGAACCAGTGCTTGCGCCCGGCGATGGTCCGTCCCGTCGCCCCGAGAATCCACAGGATCAGTCCGATCACCGCGAGGATGATGCCGATGACCAACAACGGATGGAAAAGAATCGCCCCGATGATGATGAGAATCACGCCGAGGGTAATCATGTTGCCACTCCAATCGCCGAGCCGGCCGACTACGACCGTCGGCGGGACTTGGCTCGGGTACCCCCTAAGGACACGGTTCACGCACGCAAGTTGCGGTCACATCCCTGCCAGCGTCGAAAGGCTCAGCGTTGTCCGAGCAGGTGTGCGGTCTCGCGGTGTAGGCGGCCGAAGTTGTAGTACGCCGCGCAGGCGCCTTCGGGGGAAACCATGCACGTACCGATCGGTGTCTCCGGCGTGCACGCCGTGCCGAATACTTTGCATTCCCATGGCTTGATGACGCCCTTGAGTACTTCACCGCACTGGCACGCCTTCGGGTCAGCGACCCGCACACCCGGCATGTCGAACGTCAACTCCGCGTCGAACTCGGCGTAGTCGGGGTGGATCTTCAGTGCGCTCTGCGAAATGAATCCCAGACCGCGCCACTCGAAATGCGGTCGCAGCTCGAAGGTCTCGGCCATCAGCTTCAACGCCTGAGTGTTGCCCTCGGGCCGCACCACCCGGGTGTACTGATTCTCGACCTCACAGCGGCCGTCGCGGATCTGCTGCAGCAGCATGTGCACTGATGCCAGGATGTCCAGCGGCTCGAAACCCGCGACGACGATGGGCTTTCCGTACACCGCGGTGACGAACCGATACGGCCGCAGGCCCACCACCGTCGATACGTGGCCCGGTCCGAGGAAGCCCGACAGCCGCAGATCCGGCGATTCCAGGATCGCTTTGATGGGCGGAACGATCGTGACGTGGTTGCAGAACACGCTGAAGTTGCCGACGCCGAGAGTGCGGGCACGGACCAGCGTTACCGCGGTCGACGGCGCGGTGGTTTCGAAGCCGACCGCGAAAAACACGACGTGGCGATCGGGGTTGTCGACCGCGATCTTGAGCGCGTCGAGTGGGGAGTAGACAAATCGAACATCGGCACCGCGTGCCTTCGCCTCGATGAGATTGCCCTTCGATCCCGGCACCCGCATCATGTCGCCGAACGTCGTGAAGATGACACCTGGTTGTTCGGCCAGCCACATCGCGTCGTCGACGCGTCCCATCGGGATCACGCACACCGGACAACCTGGGCCGTGGACCAACTCGACGGTTTCCGGAAGCAGGTGCTCGATGCCGTGGCGGTAGATGGTGTGCGTGTGCCCGCCACAGACCTCCATGAATTTGAACTCGTCGCCGGCCGCGAGTTCGGTGATCGACTTGACCAACGCGCGCGCTGCTGCCGGGTCGCGGAATTCGTCGACGAACTTCATCTTAAGCCTCTCAAGCGATTTCGGATTCGGTGAACGCTTCGATCTCCTGCTGGTAGTTCTCGCCCATCTTCTGAACCTGCTTCAATGTCGTGGCCGCTTCTTGTTCGTCGATCTTGGCCATCGCAAAGCCGACATGCACCAGCACCCAGTCGCCGATTTGCAGATTGTCGTCGGCGAGCAGTCGCACACTGATGTTGCGGCGCACACCGTTGACGTCGACTTTGGCCAGCGACTGCTCGGCGTCGACGATGTCGACCACTTGCCCCGGTATTCCCAGACACATCGTGAATATCTCCTCTCGGCTCTTTGCTCTTCGCGCAAGCGGCTCATCGCGCTCAACAGATCCGCGGCAACGGGTCGCCGACGAGCATGTCGACGATTCGGCTGCCGCCGAACGAAGTTCGCAGTGCCACAATGCCGTGCGGTTCGGGCACGATCTCGCCGACGATGGTGGCGTCGAGGCCCTGAGGATGCGCGCGCAGGGCTGCGACGGCTGCATCCGCTTCGTCCGCGGCGACGATTGCGACGAACTTGCCCTCGTTCGCCACGTACAGCGGGTCTATGCCGAGCATGTCGCAGGCGCCGAGCACCTGCGGCCGCACCGGCAGGCTTGCCTCTTCGAGGATCAGCGCGAACGGCAGATCCTTGACGAGTTCGTTGCACACCGTGCCCACGCCGCCGCGAGTCGCATCGCGCATCCATCGCGTCGACGGCGCCGCTTCGAGCATGGCCTCCACCAACTCGTGCACGGGCGCTGTGTCAGAAGCGATGTCGGCGTCGATCGCGAGGTCGCCACGGGCGAGCATGACCGCCATTCCGTGCTCGCCGATTGTTCCGGACACCAGCACCTTGTCGCCGGGCCGGACGAGGTCGCGCGCGAGCCTGCGGTCCGACGGGATCGCGCCGATGCCCGCGGTCGAGATGTAAACGCCGTCGGCCGCACCCTTGCCGACCACCTTTGTGTCGCCGGTGACGATCTGCACGCCCGCGCGTGTCGCGGCTTCGCTCATGTCCGCGACGATTTCGCGAAGCTCGGCGATCGAAAAGCCTTCTTCGATGACGAATGCCGCCGACAGCCAGCGCGGGCGTGCGCCCGATACCGCGAGGTCGTTGATCGTGCCGTGCACCGCAAGGTGACCTATCGAGCCACCCGGGAAGCGGTGGGGTGCAACGACATAAGAATCAGTCGAGAATGCCAGCCGTTCGCCGGATGCGGTTCGCAGCGCCGCGGCGTCACCGAGTTGCTCGAGTTCGTCGTTGCGAAACGCCTCCACGAACACCGCGTCGACGAGTGCGGCCGACGACTTGCCGCCAGCGCCGTGCGCGAGCGTCACGACGTCGTCGAGCAGACGAGGACGCCGCTGCCGGAACTTGTCGATGCGCTCCAGTACTCGGTCTTCGCGTTCGGCAGCCGTAGTCATGATGCGTGAACTCCGTTGCGCGAGCGAACCATGTGTTCCTGGGCCACCGACCACAACCGATAGCCGAGCATCGCGTGGCTTTCCTGAATGCGATGAATGCTTTGCGAGTGCACGGTAAAACAGAAATCGAGGTCCTCCGCGACGGCCATCCGGCCGCCGTCATGCCCCGAGAACCCGACCGTCAGCAGACCGCGGCGCTTGGCTTCGGCGATCGCGGTCATCAGGTCCTCGGAGTTGCCCGACGTGGATAACGCGATCGCGACGTCGCGATCGCGCGCGTGCGCGATGATCTGCCGTTTGAAGATCAGCTCGAATCCGACGTCATTGCCCAGCGCGGTCACCACGGCCTCGTCGGCGGCCAGCGACCACGCTGCGACCGGACGTCCCCGCGCCGGCCTGCTGAACAAGGTGGCGAGCGTCGCGGCGTCGGTGGAACTGCCACCGTTACCGAACGTGTACAGCCTGCCGCCACGGCAAAACCGTTCTGCCATTTGGATTCCCGCGGCGGTGACCGCGTCGTCGTACTCGGCCAACGACTCACGCTGCAGACGCGCGCTCTCGGCGGCCTTACCTCGCGCCGACGCCGCCAGGTCGTCGAGCAAGCTCTTCGCGTCGGTCTCTTCCGACTCGATGAACGGATAGAGGAATCCGGTGTTCTCGGCGTTGGTCATCGCGCCACCTCGCTTTCGACGCGGGTGATCGCGGCGCCGGCATGAACCAGCACCATGTCGTTGGTTGATACATCGCCGAGAATGCTGACATCGATCCATTCCTCGCCGTCGGCGGTGCGTACCAATGCCAGGCTGGTGACGTCCGCGGGTTCGAGCACCACTTCGCCGAGCCGGCCTTCATCACTGCACGTGACGCAGACTTCGTCGGTGCATTCGGCGGGTTTGAGCAACCCGGGGTGCTCAAAGCACACGTGGGTGAGTTCCCACAGCAGGTGATACATAAGCACGAAACGTCCGGTTGCCGGAACCATCGGGTCGTCCGAGTCAATCCATAGGACGTGGTGTGCGGCGCCTGCCGGCGGCCGTGGCCCCGATCCGATCCACAACGTCAACGCGCCCCAGGCGGGCGCGCGGCGCATCGCGTCGACGACAGCGGGCTCGGTCGCCGACGCGACAGCCATCAGCAGATCGCCGGGCTGGCACGCCACCCGGGCCTGCGCCACGGGATCGGGTTCGACGAGTGCAACCGACGGCAGCGCGCGTTTGCCCATGATCACCGGGTGGACGAACTCGACGGCGACATGGTGGGCATGTGGCTCCCACTGCGGGGAGATGACCCACAGCGTGGCGCCGTCGTGAAACCTGCGGGCCAGGTCGAGCGCGGCAGCGGCTAGGTCTGCGGACAGGTCGTCGTCGATGAACGTGTGCTGCGAATCTGCGATTGAGGTCATTGTGTACCTCCCTGTGGGGCGCACGCGTTGACGAGATCGAGTGTGGTTTGTGTGGCCGACGCCAGCGCGGCGCAGTCGTCGTCGGTCAGCGAGCCGCACACCCAATCCCAGTGGGCTGCCACGGTCGCGCCGCGCTGAGGTGGTGGCGCCAGCGACAGATCGCCTTTACGCCACCGCACTCGCTCGGACATCGGCGGATCGAGTGCAAGGCCGGCCGGGCCGAATGCAAGGGGTTGCGACGCGATGACCACTTGTTCGCCGTCTACGGATTCGACAGCGCCCCAGCGGATACGGCATGCCTGCATGATGCGCAGTGCGGTCGGCGCGTCGCGGTCGAGAAACTTCACCCACGGGTAAACCACGAAGACATGAAAGCTGTGATGTGCCAACACGCCTGCTGCTGAGGGTAATTCGGCCAGCAAGCCGGTGACCTGACCAGTGAACGCCGTGCGCAGCCGCGCCAGCAACATCTCGGGATCGACCTTGTCCAACGACCGGCCGCCTACCCAATAACTTCGGACGACTTCTTCGTCGAGCGGATCCGAGCCCACGGCGTCGGCGATGGCCGTCAAGTACGGCCATGCCCCGTCGAACTCCTTCGCGTGAGAGGCGAGGTCGCCATTGGCATCCGCAGGTCCGCAGTACCCCAGTTCGTTCGGGGGGAACGCATATCGGGCAAACAGCTCGTGGCCGGTCATGCTGAGGTCCCAACCAGCAGTTGGCCCAATGCAATGCCGCCGTCGTTGGGCGGCACCAGCCGATGGGTGATCACACGAAATCCCTTGGCGTGCAAGCCGCTCGACGCAAGGCCTAGGAGCAGCGCGTTCTGAAAGACACCTCCGGACAGCGCGACGGCCTGTCCCGCATCGGCGTTCGCCACGGCGAGATGGACGATCAGGTCGGCGACGGCGCGGTGAAACCGCGCACCGATCACGCCCGCAGCCGTACCCGCTCGCCGGTCGTCGACGATCGCGCGCAGCACTGGCGCCGGGTCTACGACGCGGTCGCTGATATCGAATGCATAGCCGCCCGTTTCGATCCCGCGGGAGAGTCCCTCCAGTTCGATCGCGGCCTGGGCCTCATAGTCCACGACATGGCGGACTCCTGCCAAGGACGACACCGCGTCGAAGAGTCGTCCCATGCTCGACGTGGGCACGCACCCCAGGCCGGTTCGCAACTGATGTGCGAGCACCTTGCGCTCGTCGGCCGGACATGCTTTCACCGCGGCGATGTCGTCTTCCCATGTGATACCGGCCGCCCACAGATGCGACAGCGCCATCCGGTACGGCCGCAGCACGCTGACGTCGCCGCCGGCCATCGGCACGTACTTCAGCTGAGCGAGGCGCTGGTAGCCCTTGTAATCGGCGAGCAACACCTCGCCGCCCCAGACGGCGGCGTCTGACCCGTAACCCGTTCCGTCGAAAGCGAATCCGAGCACCTGTTGCGATCCGTCATAGCCGTGCTCGGCCATCACCGCAGCGATGTGGGCATGGTGATGTTGCACCGAGCGGACCGGGCGCCCACCGGCGTTGCGATGTGCCCACTCGGTGGACCGATAGCGCGGGTGTCCGTCAGCCACAAGCATTTCGGGGTCCACCCCCGTCAACGCCCGAAGATGACGCTGCGTCGAATCGAATGCCGATAGGGTTGCGAGGTCGTCCATGTCGCCGATGTGTTGCGACAGCCACGCGTACCGGCCGTCCCCGACCGCCATCGTGTTTTTCAGGTCCGCGCCGACAGCCAGCGTCGGGGGCAGCCGGACGGGCAGCGCAACCGGAAGGGGCGCGTATCCACGGGACCGGCGGATCGGCAGCTCTTCGCCGTCGACAACGCGGATCACGGAGTCGTCGCACGGCACGAGGATCGCCCGGTCGTGCAGCAGCCAGCCGTCGGCGAGACTGGCCAGCCGGGTGAGCGCATCATCGTCGTCGTAGCAGATGGGTTCTCCGCCAAGGTTTCCCGACGTCATCACCAGGACATCAGGACCTGGCTCGTCACCGTCGAGGCCGAACAGAAGCGAATGCACGGGCGTATAGGCGACCATGATTCCGAGGTCGGGGTTGCGTGGCGCGACTGCCTCGGCAACCCCGGCCTCGGGGCGCCGTGGCACCAGCACGATGGGCCGTTGGGGCCCGCACAGCACGCGCGCCGCGTGTGCGTTGATGACGCCGATCCGGCGGGCGGTCGGCAGGTCGGGCACCATCACTGCAAAGGGCTTGTCGCCGCGGCGCTTTCGACGCCGCAACTCGCTGACTGCGGCGTCGTTGGTTGCGTCGCAGGCCAAGTGGTAGCCGCCGATGCCCTTCACTGCGAGCACACCGCCGGCGCGAAGAAGCGTGCGCGCGGCTGAGACGGCGTCGTCGCGGTACGCCGCGTCATTGCCGGGTGTCAGATAGCGCAGCGTCGGGCCGCACGCTGGGCAACAGATCGGCTGAGCGTGGAAACGTCGGTCCGCTGGATCGCTGTATTCGCGCGCGCAGTCGTCGCACATCTCAAACGAGGCCATCGTGGTGCTGGCCCGGTCGTACGGCAGCGAACCGATGATCGTGAACCGCGGACCGCAGTTGGTGCAGTTGATGAACGGATGCCGGTAGCGCCGGTCGCCGGGGTCGCGCAGTTCTGCCTCGCAGTCCGCACACATCGCGACATCGGGCGAGGCAAGCGTCCTGCCGTGGCCTGAACGCGAGGTGTCCGCGATCGAAAACCCTGTCCCGCCGAGCACCGGAATGGGTTCGGTCGCAATCGATTCGATCGCCGCCAAGGGGGGCGGACTATCGGTCAGGCTCCGCAGGAATTCGTCGATGCGCTCGGCGTCGCCTTCGACTTCGATGATCGCGCCCGAGCTGTCGTTTCGCACACAGCCGGCGAGTCCCAGCGCGGCTGCGGTGGTGTACACGAAGGGACGAAAGCCGACTCCCTGCACGACGCCGCGCACACACACCCGTAGCCGCCGCCGGGTGGTCATGGCTCGCGTCCGCCGAGGCTTGATGGCTCCTCGCGTCCGCCGCGCCCGAGCAGCTCCAGACCCGCCAGCGCCTCGGCGGCACCCGCGCGGTCGGTCTTCTCCACGACGAAACCCATGTGGATGATCACCCAGTCCCCGGGCTCGAACGTCTCGTCGGGCAGCATGCCGACGTTGACTTTTCGCTGCGCCCCCTGCACGTCGACGAGTGCCAGCTGGCCGCCGTAGCCCTCCAGCATGTGGAGTACCTGTCCCGGAATCCCCAAGCACATATCAGCCCCGTCCCCTCGCCGTCACCGTCGGCGCCGCGAGCGACGAGACCACATCGACGACGGCGTCGATCGCAGGATCGACCGCGTCGCGCACCGCCCGTGAAAGCCCGATACCGTCGCGCACGTCGGCGGCTTCGCAGCCGACGACCACCGTGTACGGCGGCGTGCCACCCAATGCGGAAAGGCTCGCGAACACCGCCGCCGGATCCATCCCGTGCGCATCTAATGCCGGTGTCGTGGAAAGGGATTCGTGATCAGCCTCGAAAACGTGCAGGGTACCTGGCGATCCTCGGTTTGGGATCGCATCGACGAGCACGAGCGCATCCCAGCCATCGAGAAGGTCATAGGCGAGGTGCACACCGCGGATGCCGTAGTCGACGACCCGAGCCGCGGTGCCGTCGAGCCGCTCAGACGCGCGACGCACTACCTCGGGGCCGAACCCGTCGTCGCCGAGGAAGAGGTTGCCAATGCCCGCGACCAAAATCCGGGGCTGCCCTGTCAAAGCCGGCTCACATCCGCCGAATCTTCATGTAGCGCATGGCGTCGGGTAACGACACCAAGCCGAAGATCACGCCGATGAGGACCACCGCCGCGATGATCCCGATGAACACCCATCCCACTACTTCCATCTCACATTCCTTTCGGTCAGCGGTTCAACTTCGTCTGGTGCGAAGTACAGATAGCGGCCGTACCAGTCGTGCAGGTCGGCGGCGGGATCGTCTTCGACGACGACGGCCACGTGCTGGTTGCCGTCGACGTCTTGGTGCACCGAGGTGACGCGGGCGGTCTTGCCGGAAAAGAACATGTCCTGGGCGTCGGCGCGGCGCGACGGACGCAGCCGAACCGTACTTCCGCGGGTCACCGGCACTCCATTGACCAGCACGGCGTCGATTTCCGGTTGCACCGCCGTGTCGGCGGTCGGATCCCACCAGTCGATGCCCTCGGGAATCGCGGGGATCAGCTGTGAGCCCCCCGCCGCCGGCGCATGCGGATTCCTCAGCACCCCATGCAGATTCAGCATCGCTTCTGGCGACATCGAGTCGCAGCGGTCGATGATCCGCGCCGCCAGCGGATCGGTAGCCCGCGCCTGGGCCTTCTCCTCGTCGGTCATCGTCATCACCCGCAGCGTCAGAATCTCGTCGATCTCCGTCGAGTCATACAGCGCGCCTTCGCTTTGCTCCGCGACCTCAGGGTGGTCGTACAGAATGATCGGCGACACCAACATGAGGTCGTGGTGCCCGGGCGGCCCGGCGAGCACGGGAAAACAGCGGTGCTGGCCGCAACGAGCGACCGCACCCGCCGCGAACGCGGGTGGATCGAGCAGCGAGACGAATTGGCCGCCGGAAACTTCTGCGATGAAATGCGTGCCGATGAACGACGTCGCGACCGCGTCGTCCTTGTCGGTGGCAGCCATTGCGGTGTTGCGGAACTCGACACTCACGCGCGCCAGCCCGTCATCGCGCTCCGCGGACAGGGTGAGCTCCCCGGACAGCTCTCGGCGGGTACGCGCCAGCCGACCGCCGTCGACACCCTCGATGTCGCTGCCGCCGGCGACCGACACCGGAATCAACTGCGCCGCTTCGAGATCGGCGACAGCGAACGGCCCGAACACCAGTTCCTGCTCCACCGCCTCATCCCAAGTCAGCCAGCAGCTCGCCCCGGCCGTCAACTCATCGACTGGTTCGAAGCGGCCGTCGCTCGCATGCCGCTGCGCGCTGCGGTGCTGCAGCTGAAGGAAACGAAGCACCAGCGATACCGACGCGTCCTCCCCGTCAACCAGCACTTCAGCCGACATCGTGTCGTTTTCCCCGATGCCCGCCGCCTCGGCTCCAGGGGGCCCGACCACGCCGAATTGCCAGCGCGACTGGTTCTTTCCCGATGTCGCGCGATACGGGTACAGCAGGTAGCCCTCGTAGAGCACCGCGTCGGCGACCGCGCGGACGCGATCCCACCCCGTACTCATCGCAGTACCTCGCGGGCCTTGTCGTTGACCAGCGACATGACGGCGTCGTCGAATCCGAGCATTCCGTGCGCTGACTTGTAGGCCGCCAGCGCATCGAGCGTGTCGCGGTTCAGCCGCACCCAGCCGCTGTTCGGGTAGTGCGCGTTCATCAGGTCCCGCCACACTGAGACCGGCAGGTCGTAGCGATCCTCACGGTCCCACGGCACCTGCTGCACGGCGAAGCCGTGCGCACCGCGGGTGAAAACCGTTCCGCTGAACAAGAATTGCAGCGGGATCGTCCCGTCGCGCAGGGCGTGCATGTATTTGGACGCGGTGACCTCGAAGTCGTACGTGCATTCCAGCGGCAGCTCCACCTCCGTTACGCCGGCAAAACCCGGCACCATCACGGTGCTGTGCAGCCACAGGAACGTGCGTTGGGTGGCACTCCAGCGCTCCCGAGGACCGAACAGGTCAAGCAGTCCCGCAGCTTCGTCGTCGGAATACCGTCGCCGCAATGGCTCGATGCGAACCTGGCAGCGCAACGCGATCGCATGGACCGGGTCCTCGCCCGCGGCGGTTGCACCCACCCGCGCCGTGAGGGCCGGTGTCACCGCGTAAGGCTGCGGTGCCACGTCGACGACCGTGAAGGTGACCTCGGTCATCGTCGTACCACCCTGCTCCGCGCCGCGATTCCCGTGAAGAATTCGCGGATGTATTCGCGAGCCTGTTGGCCCCCGTCGAAGCCGTGCCACAGCATCCGTAGCCGGCCGACGAACTCGTAGCAGGTGTCGATCGGCACGAGGAAGCACTCGGGTGCTTCGGCGTCGTCGGGTATGCGCACGAGAAGCGCTTCGGTGTCGTCGGCGAGCATGTCGACGCGGCTGTCCGCGGTGCGAATGTTGTTCCAGGCCGACAGATCAAGCTCGGATTCGGTCGCGCCGGCGGGACCGGGATAGAAGGCGACGGTTCGCCCGAGCGTGGAGTTGCGAAAAAAGAAGGCAAGTCCGACCGGGATTTGGAGCCGTTCCCACTCGCGACGGTCGAGCGCGAAATCCGGGAAGGCCAGATACCGGTCGGGAATTGCCCGGTAGCGCAACTGCGCCGCGGTATCGGTGAACAGCAGGTAGCAGCCGCGGCACACGCACATCAGCTGCCGCCCTTCGACATTCACGACGTGCTGGTGTTGATCAGCGATCGGTTCCGCGCACATCTCGCACTGCTCGCCCGCTGGCCGGGGCGCGCCGCGGCTTTCCCGGATGCGGGCCAGCACGTCGAACGCGCCGGTCATTTTGGGACTCCGGGAGTCAGTGCCATCGACAACACACCGTCGCGCTCCAGAAGTGGAATCGGCTCCAAATGCATTTGCGGGTTGTCGTCGACACAGCGGCCGGCGTGCACCACGTCGAAATGCGCGTGACAGTGCGGGCACCGCAGCACGGCCTGTTTGGTGGCCATCGCCCTGTGCAGCGCGGCGCCGGTCAGGGATTCACCGCAGCTCCCGCATCGGTCGTGGTACGCGAAAAGGTCGTTGTCGACGCGACAGGCGAGCACAGTGGCACCGTCGACACGGAACCCGCCGACCTCGCCAGGGGCAAGCTCGGCCAGGTCGGGCACCCGGTACCAGGTGGGCTTTTCATGCCCGTTGCCGACGCGGCTCATCAACGAGGCGGCCGGGATGAGGGAGGACGACTCCGCTTCGGCCGCAACAACTTCGATCGACTCGATCTCGGGCGCGGCCGCGCGGATGGCATCTTCGACGGCTAGCTCCAGCG
This sequence comes from Mycobacterium sp., assembly GCA_035651275.1. Lineage (GTDB taxonomy): Bacteria > Actinomycetota > Actinomycetes > Mycobacteriales > Mycobacteriaceae > Mycobacterium. The sequence continues at coordinate 32,154 of DASRFZ010000239.1, forward strand.
TCACCGACGACGACGGGCAGCTGCGGCAGCTTCCCGAGAATTGGAGCCTCACGGCGCCCGCATCAGTGATCTCGATCAAATGCACGTCGCCGCCGTGGCTGCCAAGATACGGCCGGACGCTGTCCAGCGCGTCGGCCACGCGGCGCTGCACGGTGTGCGGGTGCAGGTTGTGCACCAGAAGCAGACTCGCGACCAGACTGTCGTCGGCGAAGGTTTGCGCCAATTCAGGAGCGGCGGAAACCGCCAGCCGCAGCATGCGTTTGAGGCCGGCGCCGTAGAGGTCGGTGACCTCGCCGATGAGTTGTTCGGCACGCTCACGCGCCCCCGGCCCTCCGCCCGCGCAGGCGTCGAGCAAGCTTTGGATCCGATCGCCCGCCGTGCGCCAACGCGCCTCTTCGTCAACCTCGTCTGGACGGCGATCGGCCATGGGTCACTCGCCGGCGGCGGATTGCGTTGGGGAATGCAGTCTCTCGAGCGTGCGGCCCTTGCCCAGGTACATGTGCACACCACAGGGCAGACACGGGTCGAAGCTGCGCACCGTGCGCATGATGTCGATGCCCTTGAAGTTGTCCCGGTCGTTCTCCTCGAAGATCGGCTGGCCCTGCACGGCATCCTCGTACGGGCCGGGCGTGCCGTAGCTGTCCCGCGGATTCGCGTTCCACGGCGTCGGCGGATACGGGTGATAGTTCGCGATCTTGCCGTCACGGATCACCATGTGGTGGCTCAGCACGCCGCGCACCGCTTCGGTGAACCCGCAGCCGATGCCCTCGTCGGGCACCTCGAACTTCTCCCAAGTCTTGGTGCGCCCGGCGCGGATCTCCGTAAGCGCCTTCTCGGCGAAATGCAATGCAGCAGCAGCGGCATAGGCCTGAAAGTAGGTCCTCGCGCGATCGCGCTCGATCGTGTTGCTTCCCTGCTGCGGGATGTTCCACTCGAACTCAGCCGGCCCCTTGAGCGCAGTCTTGGGCAGGTTGATCTGAACGCTGTGACCGGTCGATTTCACGTACCCGATGTCGACCAGACCGGCCAGCGCGGTCGACCACAGCCGCGCCAGCGGGCCCCCGCCGGTGTCGAGCGCTAGGTGGTCTTTGCCGTCGAACCACCGCGGCGCCATCACCCAGCTGTACTTGTCGTCGAAGTCGCGCTTCTGCGGACGCGGGTTGGTGTGCTGATTCCAGGGATGGCGTCGGTCGACCGGATTGCCCAGCGGGTCGGTCTTGACGAACATTTCCTGGTCGGTCCAGTCGTCGTAGTAGCTGTGGCCCAACAGAATTCGGATACCGAGGTTGATGTCGACCAGCGAGGTCGTGACCAGCTTGCCGTCGACGACCACTCCGGGCGTGACGAACATCTTGCGGCCCCAGTTCTCCATGTCCTTGTAGGAGAAGTTGCAATGCTCGGGGTCCTGGAAGGAACCCCAGCAGCCGAGCAGGGTGCGCCGCAGACCGACCTTCTCGTAACCGGGAAGGGCCTCGTAGAAGAAGTCGAACAGGTCGTCGTGCATCGGCACGACCTTCTTCATGAATTCGACGTAGCGCATCAGCCGGCTCATGTAGTCGGTCATCAGTTGAATCGTTGCGACCGTGCCCACGCCACCCGGATACAGCGTGGACGGATGGACGTGCCGTCCTTCCATGAGGCAGAACATTTCTCGGGTGTATCGGCTGACTTGCAGTGCCTCGCGGTAGAACTCACCGGTGAAGGGATTCAGCGCGCGCATGATGTCGGCGACGGTGCGGTAGCCGTGCATGTCGGCGTGCGGTGCCTGGGTGTTCTCGGCCTTCGCGAGCACACCCGGGTTGGTCTCGGACACCATCTTCTCGCAGAAGTCGACACCGACCAGGTTTTCTTGAAAGATGTTGTGGTCGAACATGTATTCCGCAGCCTCGCCGAGGTTGACGATCCACTCGCCGAGATGGGGCGGCTTGACACCGTACGCCATGTTCTGGGTGTAGACGGAACAGCAGCAGTGGTTATCCCCGCAGATGCCGCAGATGCGGCTGGTGATGAAGTGCGCGTCGCGCGGATCCTTGCCTTTCATGAACAGCGAGTAGCCGCGGAAGATCGACGACGTGGAGTGGCATTCCACCACTTCCTTGTTCTCGAAGTCGACCTTCGTGTAGATGCCGAGGCTGCCCACGATCCTGGTGATCGGGTCCCACGCCATCTCCACCAGCTGGCCGGGTTCCCGCTTGGCGTGTGTGGGTTCGGGGATGATCGTTGTCATCGGATTTCTCTCTTCGTTAGATGCTTGGTAGCCAACGGCTTCGGGGTCGCGCCAGGCGCGAGAGGCAGAACTACCCGCACCTACCAGGTGCGGGTTGCTCCGGTTTCCAGCTTGGTGCCGGGGTGCCGCCACTTGGGCTCTTTGTCAACGGTGCGGCCGGTGATATGCCGCAGGCTGCGGATCACCCCGCCGTAGACCCTCGACCCGGTCGTGGAGACTTTGCCTCCAGGTGGCTCGTCCATGAAGGGCATGAACTTGTCGGGGAAGCCCGGCATCGTGCAGCCGATGCAAATGCCGCCGACGTTCGGGCAACCACCGACGCCGTTGATCCAGCCCCGCTTGGGTACGTTGCACTTGACGACCGGGCCCCAACAGCCCAGTTTCACAATGCATTTCGGTGACCCGTACTCGGTGGCGAAGTCGCCCTGCTCGTAATAGCCGGCCCGGTCGCATCCCTCGTGAACGGTGGCACCGAACAGCCACTGCGGCCGCAGCGCATCGTCGAGCGGAATCATCGGCGCCTGGTCGGTCGCCATGTAGAGCAGATACGTCAACGTCTCGGACAGGTTGTCCGGCTGAATCGGACAACCCGGCACGCACACGATCGGAATGCCCGCCTTGCTCTTCCAATCCCAGCCGAGATAGTCGGGCACCCCCATGGCGCCGGTCGGGTTGCCGGCCATCGCGTGAATGCCGCCGTAGGTGGCGCAGGTGCCGACGGCGACGATCGCGGTCGCTTTCGGCGCCAACCGGTCGAGCCATTCACTGGTGGTCATGGGTTGACCTGTGGCGGGATTGTTCCCGAACCCGCACCAGTAGCCATCGTCGTGCAGCTTCTCGTTCGGGATGGATCCCTCGACGACGAGCACGAACGGTTCAAGATCGCCGCGGTCCGCCTTGAAGAACCACTCCAGGAAGTCGTCGGCCCCGCCGTTGGGGCCGCACTCGAAATCGATCAGCGGCCAGTGCACCGCGATCTTCGGGAGACCGGGAAGCGCGCCCAGCGCGATCTCTTCCACACTGGGCTGGGTGGCCGCAGTCAACGCCACCGAATCCCCGTCACAACTCAAACCCGCATTGATCCACAGAACATGAATCAGAGTTTCTTCTGCTTGGACTGCTGCCTCTGATGGCATACGCCACAGCTTTCTGGGGCCGGGCTGGGGTCCCCCGATCGCGATAGATAATCGACCTGCGCCAGTCTGCTCAAGCGCTAATTCTGGGTCTACTCCGGGGGTTGACTGTTGTCAACGAGCAGCATGGGATTCGGCGCGTTTGCTGGATTCGATCCACCCGTACCACGCGCCGATGCCATCGCCGGTCGTCGCCGACAGCGCAATGATTTCCGCGTCCGGATTGACCGACCTGGCGTATGACGAACATTTATCAAGATCAAAGTCCACGTAGGGCATTAGGTCGGTCTTATTGATGACGATGAGTCCGGCGGCCGCGAACATATGCGGATACTTGAGCGGCTTGTCGGTCCCTTCAGTCACCGAGATCACCACGACTTTCGTTTGCTCGCCGAGGTCGAAGAGTGCTGGGCACACCAGGTTTCCGACGTTCTCGATGAACAGCAGCGAGTCGGCTTCGGGCTGCAGCGCGTCGAGCGCGCGGCGGGTCATCTCCGCGTCGAGATGACAGCCCGCGCCGGTGTTGACTTGTACGACTCGGCACCCGGTGGCGCGGATGCGCTCGGCGTCGAGCAGCGTCTCCTGATCGCCTTCGATCACCGACACCGGTTGGCGGTTGAGAAGCTCGCGGATCGTGCGCTCCAACAACGTCGTCTTACCGGCGCCAGGGGAACTGGTGATGTTGAGAGCCACAATATTGCGCTGTGCCAACCACTTTCGGTTCTCTTCGGCCAACGCATCGTTCTTGGCGAGCACCTTCTGTTCCAACGAGATCGTCTCGGTGGCCGGTGGGTGATGATGATCGTGGTGGTGATGGTCGCCATCATGGTGATGATGATGGTGATCTTGGCCCGCCAGCGTGACGACAGCGCCGTCGTCGCCGCAGCCACAGGTCGCGCACATGTCAAGCCACCTCCATCGTGAGGATGCGCAGATCGCGCCCGCTGAGCACCTCGACGTCGGCACTGCCGCACGCGCACAACAGGATCGGATCGGAGAGCGCGAACTCGGTGCGGCAGGTGCGGCATCGCGCGGATCCGGGCTCGACGTCGAGCTCCAGGCGCGCTCCGTCGGCCGAAGTGCCCTCGGCCGCCAGGTCGAAGCAGAATCTCATCGCATCTGGTACGACGGCGCACAGCGCGCCGACTTGCACTCGCACGCTGCGTACCCGCCGGCCGGCCGCGTGTTCACACACCGCGGCCACAACACTTTGGCTGATCGCCAACTCGTGCATAAGCGCGCCCCGCCTTACCCCCCGGCTTTCACGATAGGACCGCGCCGGGCCACGCACAACGAGCCCGACGGCTTCGCGGTTTCCGAAGACTCCCTACGGGTACTCGCTGTGCGGTTCGGCAACGTGCGCCGACGGGAGAGCGAAGGGAGCCCGCTATGACCACTGCAGGCGATCATCTGTCGGAAGAACCCCAAGACGAACGCGGCGCCCCCGGCTCGCGTGACACGGGATCCGACGAGCCCGGCGGCGGACCCGCCGACCGTCCGTCCGGCGATATCGACAGCGCCGAGGAAGTCCCCACCCACGGTCGCCACGAGAAACCCGACACCACCTGAGCCGAACCTCGACACGCCTACCTGCGCTGGTCGATGAGGTGAGCAGTCCATCTCTCCTCGATGCGGCCCAGCCGCCAGATCAACAGTGACACGACCCACGTGAGCACGAAGACACCGGCGATCACAAAACCGACAACGTTGAGGTTGGTGTCGCCGATCATTTCCCAAAGCCCACCCGTCCAGCCGAACTGACCGGCGAGCAAGCCGAGCAACTCGATGGTGCCGATAATCAACGCTACTGCCACCGAGAGTCCGGTGATCGTGATGTTGTAGTACACCTTGCGCACCGGTTTGGAAAACGCCCAGCCGTACGCGAAGTTCATGAACGAGCCATCAGCGGTATCGAGCAGGCTCATCCCCGCGGCGAACAGTACCGGCAGGCACAAGATCGCGTACCACGGCAGCCCGCTGGCCGCGCTCGTGCCGGCCAGCACCAGAAGCGCGACTTCGGTAGCGGTGTCGAAGCCGAGACCAAAAAGCACGCCGACGGGATACATCTGCCACGACGCGGTTATCGAGCGGGTGAATCGGCTGAAAAACTTGTTCACCAGCCCACGATTGGCCAGCTGGTCTTCCAAGGTGGCGTCGTCGTAGACGCCTCGGCGCATCGCGACGAACACCCGAATGATGCCGATAAGGATGGCGATGTTGAGCGCGGCGATCAGATAGAGAAACACCCCTGACACGGTCATGCCGATCAGCCCGGTGTAGTGGTGCAGCGCCGAAGAGTGCTCCGCGACCGGGCCGACGATCGCCCTCACCCCCAACGACAGCAGCAGCGCAAGCCCGAACACGACGCTCGAATGGCCGAGTGAGAAGAAGAAGCCGACCCCCACGGGCCGGCGCCCGTCATTCATCAGCTTGCGGGTGGTGTTGTCGATTGCGGCGATGTGATCGGCATCGAATGCGTGCCGTAAACCCAAGGTGTACGCGGTCAGCCCGACCCCGACCCCGAGCACTCTATCGCCCAGACTGAAATGCTGGGGCGCGACGAACCCCACCAAGGTGATCCACCCGATGAGATGCAGCGCCAGGATCACGGCGAACATCGAAGCCAGCCGCAGCCATTCGCGTGCGGCACGCGCGCCGCCCCGTTGCGACCGCAGCCTCGATTGGGCGCCCGCTTCACGTTCCGCAGTGGCCGTCATCGGCGTCCTCCTCACACCAGCCACTCCTGGCCACGCTAGGCCCGCTCACCCCAAGTTGCAAACAATTCGCAGAAGCGAGAAGGCTGCGGATAGCCATCTTGGCAAGCGAATTGGCTGTTTGGCGGCACAGCGGGTGGGGAATTCGTCACGGTGGGTGGCCGCGACGAGACGATAGCGATCGTTTTAGAAGACACCGGGATTCGCAAGGCCCTGCGGTTCCTTGAGTGGTTCAGATTCAACATTCCGGCCACCACCACGGCGATCGGGGTTGCGCTGCTTGCGGGCCTGGTGGCCGTGCAGCTGTATCTGCTGCTCGGGCCGTTGGACTGGCCGGCGTGGATGCTGCCGTACTTCTCCGTGCTGACTGCCGGATGGGTTGTTGCCGCGGTGGTGATGGTGGTGGGACGCAGCCTTGCGATCGTTCAGTTGGGTTGGGCGCTAGGCGCTTTCCTGTCGAGCGTGTACTTCGTGATCTACGTCGTAAGCCGCGGCCTCGGGCTTCCAGGGGCACCGTATCTGCGCGGATGGTGGGACTTCACGGCCGGCACCTTCGGCATGGCGTTCGCGGTCGGGTTTCTCGGGCTTCACCTAGCGATCCTCTCCGGCGTGATGATCGCCCATCCGCAGCGGCGGCAATGGCATGACTGAGACGGCGGCAGCGTGACGACCCTGGACTACCCGGCGTGGTTGCGCATCGAGCACCGGGTCAACGTGCTGTTCGTAACCCTGTTGATTCGCAGCGGAATTGAGATTCTGGGCAGCTACCCCAAGTTGTTCTGGCGCGACGACAGCAAGCCCGGGACCGAATGGGCCAGGTTCACCCGCAAGGAAATGCCGACCGACAAGCTCTACGACACCCTCGACGAAGAGGAGGACTATTCGCCGATCATCTCCCTGCCGGGACACAAGCAACTCGGCATGGGCCGGCACTGGCACTTCATCA
>DASRFZ010000240.1:0-59908 GCA_035651275.1 Mycobacterium sp.
GCCCCGTGACGAGCTGCTGCCCTACGCCGTCAACCGCGTCAGCGGCTTCGCACTCGCCGACCCCACCCTGTTCACCGGGCGCCCGCACCTCGTCCTGACCACCCTGTTCGGGTTTTTCGGCGCGGTAGCACTCATCGCTGCGGCCATCGTGCTGTTCCTCTCTCAGCGGGCCGTGAATGCGCTGACGGGAGAGGACGAGTCGGCGATCCGCGGACTGCTGGAGGCGTACGGGAAGAACGACTCGCTCGGCTACTTCGCGACGCGGCGCGACAAGGCTGTGGTGTTCTCCGAAAACGCGCGCGCCGCCATCACCTATCGCGTCGAGGTCGGGGTGTGCCTGGCCAGCGGCGACCCCATCGGCGACCCGCGGGCATGGCAACAGGCGATCAGGGCGTGGCTGCGGCTGTGCCAGACGTACGGCTGGGCGCCCGGGGTGATGGGCGCGAGCTCTGAGGGCGCCGAGGCGTATCGCGAGGCCGGCCTCAACGCGCTGCAACTCGGCGACGAGGCGATCCTGTATCCGGACCGGTTCCGGCTGTCCGGCTCCAGCATGCGCGCGGTGCGGCAAGCGGTAACCCGCGCTCGACGGGCCGGACTGGAAGTGCACATCCGTCGACACCGCGACATTTCCCGCGAAGAGATGGCACGCGTCATCCGACGGGCTGACGCCTGGCGTGACACCGAAACCGAACGCGGGTTCTCGATGGCACTGGGCCGCCTGGGTGATGTCGCCGACGGCGATTGTCTGCTCGTCGAAGCTGTCAAGCCCGGACCGGAGGGCGACGAGGTAGTGGCGATGCTGTCGCTGGTGCCGTGGGGCGCAACGGGCGCGTCCCTGGACCTGATGCGCCGCTCGCCGCAGTCGCCCAACGGAACCATCGAATTCATGGTCAGCGAATTGTGCGTGCAAGCGGAACGCTTTGGCGTGAACCGCATTTCGTTGAACTTTGCCATGTTCCGCTCGGCGTTCGAAGAGGGCACGCGGCTCGGCGCGGGGCCGGTTCTGCGGCTGTGGCGGGCATTCCTGGTGTTCTTCTCGCGGTGGTGGCAGCTGGAGACGCTGTACCGCTCGAACATGAAATACCAACCGCAGTGGGTGCCGCGCTACGCCTGCTATGAGGACGCGCGACTGATTCCCCGCGTTGGCATCGCGTCGGTGATCGCCGAGGGGTTTCTGGTGCTGCCCTTCTCCCGGCGCAACAAGCCGCACACCGGCCAGCACCCGGCGGTGCCCGAAAACATCATGGCCACAGGTGTTTTGCACCATGACGGCAGCGCTCCCGATTTCGTCGATGTGCAAGACGAGCCGGCGGCTGTCGACGACACCGCCGCCCGGGTACCCGATCAGGTTCGCGTGCGGATGGGCAAACTGGCGGCGTTGCGCGCCGAGGGCGTCGACCCGTACCCCGTCGGCAGCGCCCCCAGCCACACGATCGCGCAGGCGATCGACGAGGGTGACGGCGCCGCAGTCAGCGTGTCGGGACGGGTGCTGAGATGCCGTGACTACGGCGGTGTGCTGTTCGCGGACCTGCGCGACTGGTCAGCGGATATTCAACTGCTGCTTGACAATTCAGGTCTGGACACCGGCTCGACAACCGACTTCACCACCGCGGTCGACCTCGGAGATCTCGTCGAGGTTACCGGGACGATGGGTCGCAGCAAGAACGGCACGCAGTCATTGATGGTCGGTAGCTGGCGGTTGATCGGGAAATGTCTTCGGCCGCTGCCCGACAAGTGGAAAGGCCTCAGCGATGCGGAGGCGCGGGTACGGGCGCGATACCTCGACCTGGCAGTCAACCGGGAAGCCCGCGAGCTGATCGCCGCGCGCAGCAAGGTGCTCTACTCGATCCGGGAAACGTTGGTGGGCAAGGGCTTTCTCGAAGTCGAGACGCCGATCCTGCAGCAGATCCACGGCGGGGCGAATGCGCGGCCGTTTCTCACCCACATCAACGCCTACGACCTGGACCTGTATCTGCGCATCGCGCCGGAGTTGTACTTGAAGCGGCTGTGCGTCGGCGGCGTCGAGCGGGTGTTCGAGCTGGGCCGCGCGTTCCGCAACGAAGGCGTGGACTTCAGCCACAACCCGGAGTTCACCCTGCTCGAGGCGTACCAAGCGCACGCCGACTACATGACGTGGGTCGACGGCTGCCGCGAGCTGATCCAAAACGCTGCGGTCGCGGCCAACGGCGAGCCCGTCGTGATGCGCCCGTCGGCGAGCGGATCGCCTGAGCCCGTGGACATTTCAGGCAGCTGGTGCGTCAAGACCGTGCACGGCGCGATATCGGAAGCTCTTGGCGAGGAAATCGACACCGATACCGATCTCGGCACGCTGCGGCGGCTTAGCGACAGGGCCGACGTCCCGTATCTGAGGCACTGGGATGCCGGCGCGATCGTGTTGGAACTGTACGAACGGCTCGTCGAGGAACGCACCGAGGCGCCGACGTTCTACACGGACTTCCCGACGTCGGTCTCGCCGCTGACTCGGCCCCACCGCAGCCGGCCCGGAGTGGCCGAGCGCTGGGACTTGGTGGCGTGGGGCGTCGAACTCGGCACGGCGTACACCGAGCTGACTGATCCGGTGGAGCAGCGCCGGCGGCTGCAGCAGCAGTCGCTGCGGGCCGCGGGCGGCGACTCCGAAGCGATGGAACTCGACGAGGATTTCTTGCAGGCGATGGAGTACGCGATGCCGCCGACGGGCGGCCTGGGAGTGGGCGTCGACCGCGTCGTCATGACGATCACCGGCCGCAGCATCCGCGAGACACTGCCGTTCCCGTTGGCCAAACCCCGCTGATTCACAGCAACTGTCCAGGATCGTCATAGACGATATCCCCGTGGGGCTGAGCCAGCCGTTCTCCGAGCACATTTCATTGATGCACGGTTGGGTGCCCGGGATCATCCAGGCCGTCGCCGTGACCGTCCTCCTGGTCGCAATCGGCTGGCGCTCGCCGCGATGGCGAACCGTGTGGCTGCCGTTGTCGATTCTGGTCGGCGTGGCGACGGCGGCGTGGGCGCGCTGGTACCTCGACTCGCAAGGCCTCGCAGGCGATCCCGCGCCGCGTTCGCTGTCGATCTGGGTCGGGCTGACAGGAGTCGCCGTCGGCGTGGTGATACTCGGATGGCGGCGTGGCCGGTGGTGGCGACGCGGAGTGTCGATCGCCGCGGTACCGCTGTGTCTGCTGTGCGCCGCGCTGGCACTGAACCAGTGGGTCGGCTACTTCCCCACCGTGCAGACCGCATGGAACCAGCTGACTGCGGGACCGCTGCCTGACGAGACCGATGCAGCGACCGTCGTCGCGATGCGCCAGAGCGGAACGATCCCCGAGACCGGCAAGGTCGTCCAAGTCGATATCGACGATGCCCAATCGCATTTCAAGCACCGCCGCGAACTCGTCTACCTGCCACCGGCGTGGTTCGCAACCAATCCGGCGCTCCGACTGCCGACGGTGATGATGATCGGCGGTGAATTCAACACTCCCGCCGACTGGTTGCGCGCAGGCAACGCGGTCAAGACCATCGACGAGTTCGCGGCCGCACACAAGGGCAACGCACCCGTGTTTGTGTTCGTCGACTCAGGCGGCGCATTCAACAACGACACCGAGTGCGTCAACGGCAACCGCGGTAACGCCGCCGACCATCTGACGAAAGACGTTATCCCGTTCATGGTTTCGCAATACGGCGTCAGCTCCAACCCGGCCAACTGGGCCGTCGTCGGCTGGTCGATGGGCGGTACCTGTGCCGTCGACCTGACGGTCATGCACCCGGAGCTGTTCAGCACTTTCGAAGACATCGCGGGCGACCTCACCCCCAACTCGGGGACGAAGGCGCAGACCGTGGCCCGCCTGTTCAACGGAAACCCCGACGCCTGGGCGCAATTCGACCCGTCGACGGTGATCAAACGCCATGGCCCCTATACAGGTGTGGCGGGTTGGTTTGCAGTCAACGGCGCCCAACAGCAGCCGCGGATGAGGCTTGTCGCCAACCCGGGGAGCGCGCGTTCCAACAGCCAGACCGTGGCCGCGAACACGCTCTGCGGGCTGAGCAGCGCCCACAGCATCAGCTGCGCCGTCGTGACGCAGACGGGCAAGCACGACTGGCCCTTCGCCGCACGGGCATTCGCGTCCGCATTGCCGTGGCTGGCCGGGCAGATCGGCACGCCCGGCGTACCGCGAATCCCGTTCCCGCCGTCGGCTCCGCCACCGCCGTCACCGTCGCGGCAGTTGCAGGCAGCACGCAAGTAGACCCGGCGTACGGTGGCGACATGCCCGATGAGCCGCTCCCTCCTTCCGTCGACACCGACACCGGCTACGACGACGCTGGGGTGCCGACATTCGACTCGGTCCGAGAGAAGATCGAGACCCGGTACGGCACGTCGCAGGGGGCGGCAGAGCTCGATGCCGAGACTCCGGAGGGTCGGACCGTCGAAGAGCAATACGAGGCTCGGCAACGCGCAGCGGCCGAGCGGTTGGCTCAGATCCGCGAGTCAATGCGCCCGGGACAGGACGACAGCTAGCCCGGTGCGCACCTTCACCGTCGACGAGCGGCGCGCTCGTCTGGCCCGACGCCACTTCCTCGTCGGTGAGCCGGCCTCGATTCCGGCCGTCACCGCGAACCTCGTCGGCCTGCACGCCACCGACCCTGCGACGCCGTACCTTTCACTGTGGGCGCGTGTCCGGGGCTTCACCGTGCAGCAGCTCGACGCCGAGCTCTACGAGCAGCGCTCGGTGGTCAAGCACCTCGCGATGCGCCGCACGCTGTGGGTGGTCCATGCCGACGACCTGAGCAGAATCCAGCCCGGCGCGAGCGATCGCGTGGCTGCCAATGAAAGGCGCAAGCTCATCGCCGATGTCGAGAAGGCCGGTATCGCCACTGACGGCGCTGTGTGGCTCGACCGGGCGTGCGCAGCGGCCCTCGGTCACCTCACGAAAAACGGCCCCGCGAGCGCCGCGGAGGTGCGCAAGGCGGTGCCCGAGCTCGACGGTAAATACGACCCCGCGCCAGGAAAGCGGTGGGGCGGCGAAACCTCTTTGGCGCCACGGGTATTCACGGTCTTGTCCGTGCGCGGTGAGATTGTTCGCGGCCCGAACGACGGAGCATGGACGGTGTCGCGGCCGCGGTGGGCGACGACCGAAAGCTGGCTTGGTGCAACACCGTCCGTCATGCCCGCCGAGAAAGCCCGTGCTCAACTCGTCGAGCGCTGGCTGCGCGCTTTCGGGCCGGCGACCCTGAACGACATCAAGTGGTGGTTCGGCACGACGTTGACCGCAGTGCGTGAGGCGCTGCGCGACATCGACGCTGTGGCCGTCGACCTCCACGGCACCGATGGGTTCGCCCTTCCCGACGATCTGGATGCCGGAGCCGATGTGGAACCGTGGGCTGCGCTGCTTCCCGGTCTCGACGTGACGACGATGGGCTGGGCCGATCGGGACTGGTACCTCGGGCTCCACGGCGCAAGCGTTTTCGACCGGAACGGCAACGCCGGCCCGACGGCGTGGTGGAACGGACGCGTCGTCGGCGGCTGGTGTCAAGACGGCGATGGGCGAGTGGTTCTGCAGCTTCTCGAGGACCCGGGCCGGCCCGGTCGAAAGGCGTTGCAGCGCAAGGCCGACGAACTGACCGCATGGCTGGATGGCGTGCGGATTGCGCCACGGTTCCCGTCGCCGCTGTCGAAGCGATCAGGTTAGCGGGGCCACGACGCTCGCCGGTGCGCCCCGCGCGATGACGATCGGCGTCGACGTCGCCGGGTCGGTCCGCAGGATCGTGTGCACCACGTTGATCAGGTCCTCGATCGGCATCAGCTTGCCGGGCATGTAGCCCTTCTCCACCCAGATCGGGTAGGCCTTCATCGCGAGTTCGGAATCCCATCCGACACTCATGCCGGTCTGCCCGTCCCCCTCGCCGCCCGGGCACTCTCCGACGACCAGGCAGGTGAAGCCGATACCCGGGTGTTCGCCACGCCACGCGTCGACCAGGCTGACCAGCGCTGCCTTGCTCACGCCGTACGCGCCGAGCCCCGGCCAAGGCGGGGTCAGGCTGCCCGCGTCTGACGACAGGTAGACAGCCTTGCCCGAGGATGCGGTCAAGTGCGGCACCGCCGCCGCTGTTGCCAGCGCCGCGCCCGTGACGTTGGTTTCGAACACCCGCCGCCACGTGTCGGCATCGGTATCCACCAGGCGGACAAGCGGTCCGATCGCAGGGGTGTAGATGAGGTTGTCGATCCCGCCCAGGGCGTCGGCGGCGTCGCCGATGGCCGACCGCACCGACGTTTCGTTGGTGACATCGCATTCGATGGCGACCGTTTCTGGGCCGGCCTCTTTCGCCGCGGCCTCGATACGCTCACGGCGACGGGCCAACAGCGCCACTTGGTCGCCCCGCTGGGCAAGCCCGACACCGATGCAGCGTCCGAGCCCGCTCGACGCGCCGATCACCACCGTCTTCGACATACTCACCTCGCCACTCGACTTCGCTACGGTATGGCTTTCGATAGGCAACCTACCGCGTTGCCGCGTTGAGGCTGCAGCTAGGGCGCGAAACTTCGAGAGCGCCGCGCCCTGAACGCAGCGTCAACGCAGAACTAGGCGCTGACCTTGCGGCGCCGACGGGTCGCCCGTGGCACACCGAGCGTGTCGGCGAGGAAGTGGCCTGTGTAGCTCTGGGGAATCGCGGCCACATCTTCGGGCGTGCCCTGCGCGACCACGGTGCCGCCGGCCGCCCCCCCTTCGGGACCCATGTCGATGACCCAGTCGGAGGTCTTGATCACGTCGAGGTTGTGCTCGATGACGATGACCGTATTTCCTTTGTCCACAAGGCCGTTGATGACGCCCAGCAGCTTGCGGATGTCCTCGAAGTGCAGACCGGTGGTGGGCTCGTCGAGGATGTAGACGGTGCGACCCGTGGAGCGCTTCTGAAGTTCAGCGGCCAGCTTCACCCGCTGAGCCTCGCCGCCCGACAGCGTCGGGGCGGGCTGCCCGAGCCGCACGTAGCCAAGTCCGACGTCGACGAGCGTCTGCAGGTAGCGGTGGATCGACGTGATCGGCTCGAAGAACTCGGCGGCCTCCTCGATCGACATGTCGAGCACTTCGGCGATGGTCTTGCCCTTGTAGTGCACTTCGAGTGTCTCCCGGTTGTACCGGGCGCCGTGGCACACCTCGCACGGCACGTACACGTCGGGCAGAAAGTTCATCTCGATCTTGATGGTGCCGTCGCCGGTGCACGCCTCGCAGCGGCCGCCTTTGACGTTGAACGAGAACCGACCCGGTTGGTACCCACGCACTTTCGCTTCCGTGGTCGCGGCGAAGAGTGTGCGGATCTTGTCGAAAACCCCGGTATAGGTGGCGGGGTTGGACCGCGGAGTGCGACCGATCGGCGACTGGTCGACGCGCACTAGCTTGTCGACCTTGTCCAGACCGGTGACGCGGGTGTGCCGACCCGGCACTTGCCGGGCGCCGTTGAGCTTGTTGGCCAACACCGACGCGAGGATGTCGTTGACCAAAGTGGACTTGCCCGAACCGGACACTCCCGTTACCGACGTCAAAACGCCCAGCGGGAACGACACGTCGATGTCGCGCAGGTTGTGCTCGCGGGCACCGACGACGGTGAGTTGGCGACGACGGTCGGCAGGCCGGCGGATGGCCGGCACTTCGATGCTTTCCTTGCCCGACAGGAACGCGCCGGTGATCGAGTGCTTGTTGCGCAAAAGCTCGTCGTAGGTGCCGCTGTGCACGATCTGACCGCCGTGCTCCCCCGCCGCGGGTCCGATGTCGACGACCCAGTCGGCATGCGCGATGGTGTCGAGGTCGTGCTCGACGACGATCAAGGTGTTGCCCAGATCCCTTAGTCGCAAGAGGGTTTCGATGAGGCGCCGATTGTCCCGCTGGTGAAGGCCGATCGACGGCTCGTCGAGAACGTAGAGCACGCCGACCAACCCCGAGCCGATCTGCGTCGCGAGCCGAATGCGTTGTGCCTCACCGCCGGACAGCGTCGCAGCGGCCCGCGACAGCGACAGGTAGTCCAAGCCGACGTCGAGCAAGAAGCCGAGCCGCGACTGGATTTCCTGGAGCACCTGCCCGGCGATGGCCTGCTCGCGGGAACCGAGCGTCAACGCATTCAAGAACTCCGCGCAGTCGGAGATTGACAGCTCGGCGACTTCGGCGATCGACTTCGTGCCATGCTTGCCTGCGGCGAGCGTCACCGCCAGGATCTCCGGCTTCAGCCGCGTCCCTTCGCATTCCGGGCACGGGACGTCGCGCATGAAGCCCTCGTACCGCTCCTTCATGGTCTCGGAGTCCGTCTGCTCCATCTTGCGCTGCAGGAACGCCATCACGCCTTCGAAGTCGGCGTAGTAGGACCTGGTTCGGCCGTAGCGGTTGCGGTACCGGACGTGCACCTGCTCGTCACAACCTTCGAGAATTGCCCTGCGCGCCTTGGCCGGAAGCTTGCGCCACGGGGTGTCGACATCGAAACCCATCTGCTCACCGAGGCTGGCCAGCATCCGGGTGAAGTAGTCGGCGGTGTGCCCGTTGGACCACGGCGCGACCGCACCTTCGGCGAGTGTCAGCTCGGGGTCGGGCACGACGAGGTCGGGGTCGACCTCCTTGCGAATGCCCAGGCCCACGCATTCGGGGCAGGCACCGTAGGGCGAGTTGAACGAAAACGACCGGGGCTCAAGGTCATCCACCGCTAACGGATGCCCGTTGGGGCATGCCAGCTTCTCGGAGAACCGTTGTTCACGATGCGGATGGTCGTGTTCGTGGTCGACGAACTCGAGAACGACGATGCCGTCGGCGAGCCGCAGCGCGGTCTCCACCGAGTCGGTGAGGCGCTGCTTAGCCGACGCCTTCACCGTCAACCGGTCCACCACGACCTCGATGTCGTGCTTCTCCTGCTTCTTCAGCTTCGGCGGATCGGTCAGCGGATGGACGACGCCGTCGACCCGAACACGGCTGTAGCCTTGCGAATTCAGCTTCTCGAACAGGTCCGCGAACTCGCCCTTGCGGGTGCGGACCACCGGCGCGAGCACCTGGAAACGGGTGCCCTCCGGCATGACGAGCACCTGGTCGACGATCTGCTGGGGTGTCTGGCGGGCGATCCGCTCGCCGCAGACCGGGCAGTGCGGCGTGCCGGCGCGTGCGTAGAGCAGACGCAGGTAGTCGTAGACCTCGGTGATGGTGCCGACGGTCGAGCGTGGGTTGCGGTTGGTGGACTTCTGGTCGATCGACACAGCGGGCGACAGGCCTTCGATGAAGTCGACGTCGGGCTTGTCCATTTGGCCGAGGAACTGGCGCGCGTACGCCGACAGCGACTCGACGTAGCGGCGCTGGCCCTCGGCGAAGATCGTGTCGAACGCCAGGGACGACTTGCCTGATCCGGACAACCCGGTGAACACGATCAGGGCGTCGCGAGGCAGCTCGAGGTCGACACTTCGCAGGTTGTGCTCACGAGCACCCTTGATGATCAGGCGATCAGCCACTGTGTCCTTTCTCGGAGGCCCTTCCAGAAAGCAGTCCCCGCCCATGCTATGACCCGCCACCGACAAGCTAGCGTTGCGGCATGACCGTGAGCGACACGTACACCGGCCACGTCGATGCCGGAACCGCCGCGCGACGGACACTTCCGGGCGCGACGATCATCAAAGCCTCGGTAGGCCCTATGGACAACAACGCCTACTTAGTGACCTGTTCCGAGACCGGCGAAACCTTGCTGATCGACGCCGCGAACGACGCCGACGATCTGGTGGCCCTGATCCGCGAGCACGCCCCGAAGCTCTCGCTGATCGTCACCAGCCATCAGCACTTCGACCACTGGCAGGCGCTACAGGCGGTCGCCGATGCGACCGGCGCGCCAACTGCCGCGCACGAGATCGACGCCGACGGGTTGCCGCTGAAACCCGACCGGCTGTTGCAGCACGGCGACACCGTTCAGATGGGGAAGCTGACGTTCGACGTGATCCATCTGCGCGGGCACACACCGGGGTCGGTCGCGCTGGCGCTGAACGGCGTCGGGGAAGCCACACAACTGTTCACCGGCGACTGCCTGTTTCCGGGTGGGGTCGGGAAGACGTGGCAGCCGGGCGATTTCGAGCAGCTGCTGGGCGACGTCACGTCGCGGGTGTTCGACGTCTACGACGACTCGACGGTCATCTACCCCGGCCACGGCGACGACACGACGCTGGGCGCGGAGCGTCCGCACCTGAGCGAGTGGAAAGAGCGGGGCTGGTAGCCGCTACCAGACGCGCACGTAGTCGATGAGCATGTCCGCGGGGTAGGTTCCCGGGCCAGGGTCGCCGCCGCCGGACCCGGCAACCGCGAGGTCCAGGATCGGCGACATCTGGTAGCCGGGATCGTTGAACTGCCAGTCCGGCAGCGAATGTGCTGCGACGTCGAAGTACGGCGCCGCGCCGTCGGCGTAGTCCTTCCAGAAGCGCATGCCGGCGTCGTCCCATTGGCATCGCCAGGTGTGCCAGCCGCTGTCGGGACTGATGGTATGGCTGACGTGTTCACCGCCGTTCAGCTTGGCATGGACCGCGGTGCCCGCGGCCCAGTTCCCGTTGCCGTACCACTCCATGATGTCGACTTCGCCGCCGTTCGCGGGATTGTCATTGGACAGGTACCACGCGGGCCAGCAGCCGGCGGTGAGGCAGTTCAACTTGATCCGTGCTTCCCAGGTGTGGCCGATGCCGCCGGTCCACTTGCCGAAGATCTTGCCGCTGTAGAACGTGTTGCCGTCCTTGGCCGCGCGGATCACGAGATTGGAGTTACCGTCGAGGAACAAATTGCGGCGGTCGTCGCGATACTGCCCGACATGCTCGGGCAGCTCCCAGTAGGTCGGGTCCTGCATCGGCTCGCGGGCCTTCGCCACCGTCCACTTCGACGGATCGGGGGCTGAGCCGGCCGGGCCGTCGAACTCGTCGTGGAAGAGGTAGTTTCCGGCGGGCGCGGCCCCTGCTTCTGGCAGCCGGATGGTTGCGGCGAGCGCACCGAAACCGGCCATCAACATCAAGCGGCGGCGATTCAATTCGGACACAGACACCCATGTAAGCCGCAACGTCCGACTTGGCGCAAATCGCGAGCGCTGCCGGCAGCCGCCGAGACCGCGAGACTGCGCACAGATCGCGATTTCGACGCGAAACGCGATCTGTGCGCAGTCTCGACGGGAGTTACGTCGTGTGGACGATCAGCACGTCGGTCTTCGACCGACGCGAGACGTTCGCCGGCACCGACCCGAGGATCCGGCCGGTGATGGTGCTCAGCCCGACGTTGCCGACGACAAGCAGATCGGCCTTGACCTCCTCGGCGAGCTCCACCAGTGCGTCGACGGGTGCGCCGACGATCGGCTTTTCCTCGACGTCCTTCGCCCCCGCTGAGCTGGCCCTCTCGTGGGCCTCCTTGAGGATCGCGTAGATCGGGGCCGCACCTGTCGTTTTATATCCCTCGTCCTTGAGCATGTCAGCTGCGCGCGGATCGTCGTGCTGGGGGAAATACGCCGTCGCGATGTACAGTTTCGCCCCCGATTGGGCGGCGATAGTGCCCGCCCGGTCGACTGCACGCAGCGATGAGTCCGAGCCGTCGGTGCCGACCACCACGGTCGTATAGGCGCTCATTTACCCTCCCAGTCGTTCGGTTGCTACGCCAACCCAAGACACTAGCCCCTTGGCCAGCAAAAACGGGAGCGATTGAAAACACAGTAGCGCTTCGGGCGTGTCAATTACCCGATCTACCGGGCGCAATGCGACCTCGCGCGTCCCGAGCGCGTTGGAAGTGAGCTTCCCAACAACTCCCACGTCAGTGACCAATCAGGCTGCGGGACTTCCCTGTTCAGAAACCACGAAAAGCGGGAAGTACTGACTCCGAGCGGGGTGAGGTGATGGCGGCGCAGGGAGCGCAGGACTTTGTACCCGACACTCGGGACGTGGCCGATCTCGCGGCTGCGGCACAAGGCTGCCGAGGCTGCGATCTCTACCAGGACGCCGACCAAACGGTGTTCGGCGCCGGTTCTCGCGACGCGCGGATCGTGCTCGTCGGCGAGCAGCCCGGCGATCAGGAAGACCGTGCCGGTGAGCCGTTCGTCGGCCCGGCAGGAAAGCTGCTCGACAAGGCGTTGGTCACAGCCGGGATCGACCGCACGCAGGTGTACGTCACGAACGCCGTCAAACACTTCAAGTTCACACGTGCCGAACGCGGAAAACGCCGGATCCACAAGACACCGAGCCGTACCGAGGTGGTCGCGTGCCGTCCGTGGCTGATTGCGGAATTGACGGCGGTGCGGCCGGATTTGGTCGTACTACTCGGAGCAACTGCGGCAAAAGCATTGCTGGGCAACGACTTTCGGCTCACCGCTCACCGCGGAGAAGCGCTGCGATTGCCCGCGGACGACGCGGCGGTCGACCTCGATATCGACCCACAGGTCGTCGCGACCGTACATCCATCGTCGGTGCTGCGCGGGCCGCCCTCGGATCGGGAGAAGGCGTTCGACGCGCTCGTCGCCGACCTGCGGTTTGCGGCGGGACTGATCCGTTGAGGCTCTAGGAACGGCGACGAAACAGCGGGTAGGCCTGCGGGTTCCCGTGGATGTCCAGTGACGCCGACCAGTGGTAGAGCGCCCAGCCAGCCTCCTCGATCGCTTCAATCATCTCGGCCCAGCCCGCAATCGATCCCGGCATGTCGTGGCTGCCGGTGGTGGTGAGCGTCGGGGTGAAGATCCAGTGGCCATGTTCCAGCGCACGCTCGGCTTCGATCCGAAGCACTGCCGCCCTGGTGTCTTTCACGATCGGCATGTGCGGGATGGTAGCTATCCGGCAGTTGAGGAACGCCTATTGCAACGGCCTTTCACAAAAGCGATAGCCAATTGTGTCCGGATACAGCGTCATTGACATGTTGTCACGGTGCCCAAACCCCGTACGGCACCGAAGGGTCGGTTCCGAACGGCACGTAGGGGTTTGCTCCGCCGATCGTCTGCGTCTGCGGGTAGATCGTCGTGGGGCCACCCGGCGGCAGCGCGACCGTGCCCCCACTGCCAGCGGTGGCTAGCGGCGCGGCACTGACGGTGATCGCCGCAGCGAGACCCGCCACCGCAATCGCAACCCCGAACATCTTCTTCGCCATGGCATTTCCTTTCTCACGTTGTAAGCCTCTGACTTTGAATAGGGACGCGGGTTACACGCTGCGGGAATGAACCAACCCATCATCTGATTCGTATGTATGTGGGGCCGCGAATCGGCGAACGGAGGACATCATGTCACTCAA
Organism: Mycobacterium sp.; assembly: GCA_035651275.1. GTDB lineage: Bacteria > Actinomycetota > Actinomycetes > Mycobacteriales > Mycobacteriaceae > Mycobacterium. The sequence goes on from DASRFZ010000240.1 coordinate 13,239, forward strand.
GGCTTACGTCGCACCGCTATTGGCGTCCGCGCTTGTCGTGATGGCCGGGCCACCGAGGGCCGCGGCGGACCCGGCGCTACCGCAACCCGGCTCGGAGAACGCGAGCGACACAATCAGCGACTTGCAAGCGCAGGGCTACGACGTCCAGATCAACTACGACAACGGCACGCCGGACGTCGACTTGTCGCAATGCTGGGTCAATTCGATCAACACGGCCGCGGCAACGGGGAGTCTCAAGACCGTCTACGTCGACATCGAGTGCCCGCGATAGGCGAACGCCCAAATCGCACTGCCCGGACACCTAAAGTTCACCGCGGTTCTAACTATTCACCTCGCGTTCGGCCGTCGTTACGTTCGTCGCGTGGTGAACGCACATGCCCTCAGTACACGGCGTCACGTCAACGCCGACATCCAACAAGCCGAATACTTCCTCGAGCTGCTCGGTCAGGAACGCGCTGACGTTTCCGAACGGCTAGCGCACCACCGCACGGAGCTGGCGATGTACGAGCACGTCGGCGATCTCGCCGGTGTTCGCCGCAAGAAGCGCGTGATACGCCCATTGGAGCGAGACCTCTTTGCCATCGAGCAGATGGTCCGGGCGCTGTGGAACAAGGTGGCGCCGACCGAAGAGCCGCCGTCGTATCCAGCGTCTCCCTCAGCCTGATTCCTGCGGTTGCGTTGTCAGCGGTGCGCGCCCCACCGCTCCGCGAACGCCCCCACGGGGAAGACGCCCGCGCCGACAACGACCTTTCGCGCGTTCTTCGCGAACTCCTGAAGTTCGCCCGCCTCGGCATCGGTCAGTACCCGCCACGGCGCGAAACCCAATGTGTCCGTCAGATCCTCGATGTCCGAACGCAATTGAACACCGGTGGGCGTCAGCGCTCCCGACTCGTCGAGCAATCCGCGTTCGCGCAGCCGAGCAATGGCGCCGCCCCACTGTTCGTCGCTCCAGCCTCTGAGCCGCTGGGCGAATTCGCCGGTGAAGCCGATTCCGCTTGCGGTGTGGGTGATCAACGCCTCCAGTCCGCTGAGCCCATTCGCGACCAGCGCAGCGATGTGACCGTCGCCGCGATGTTCGCGCAACAAGGTGATCGCGTGCCACAACTTCGAGTGGGTCGACTGCGGCCACGGCAGTTCCGCGTGACCCGCGTACAGCGGGCGCCCGTCGGCGTCGGGAATCGACTCCGCCACCCGGCGCAGCAGTTCCGCCGCACGCGCGAAGCCCGGCGACCCGACCATCGCGTCGCCAAGAACGCGCGGTAACGCCTCGTCGGCAATCGCGTACCGCATGTCGGTGACGGTCTGTGGTGACGCCATCTCCCATGCTGCCGGGATCGATTCGGCGACGAGCTCCGGATTGAAGTTGTAGAAGGTGGCAGCGACGACGCGCGGCCCGACCGCTCCCATCGGCGCCGAGCGGGTGGCGAAATACGGTGTCCTGCCGTGCATTCCGAGCGCACCAAATCTTTCGTACACGTCGGGTAGGAAATAGACGAGCGAGTGCACGGGGTCCAGCGTGCGGGTGAGCTTACCCGCAGACAATGCGTCCACGTCCGTGACTTTACTTCGCGGCTGCGCCGGCCCGATGCGCGGCGACGAGTCCACTGGCCGCGAGCACGGTGAATACCGCGAAAAGCCAACGCGCCGTGGTCGGATCGCCTCCGCCAACCGTGTTGACCACCACGCCGGCAAGTCCGGCACCGAACGCTCCGGAGATCAGCTGGACGGTGTTGATCGCAGCAGCGGCGGCACCCGCCTCTACCGGGTCGTCGACGAATCCCATGATCCACGCCGACAGGTGCGGCCACGCCATGCCGACCCCGCTGCCCGCCACCAACAACCCCACGACCCAGACCCCAATCACGACCCAGGACGGGCGCTCCTGCACGGCGGCCGCGACCGCTGCCAATCCGACCGCCATGACGACCGGCGACGCGGCAACGAGCCGGACAATCGCGCTGGCCCGGTTCACCGACGCACTCGCGATTTCGGAAACGGTCCAGCCGATCGCCAGCACCGCGCCCAGGAACCCCGCCAGCAGCGGCCCCATGTGGGCGAGGCGCTGACCGTACAGCGGCACGTACATGTCGACCATCGTGGCTGCCATCAGCAGTCCGATGGTGATGTACATCCACTTCAGGGCGCCCCGCCCGAATGCGGCGCGAGGCAAGACCGTGGCCCCCGCTCGGCGGTCGACGACGAGAAAGCCCGCGACGAGCGCGACACCGAGCGTCAGCAGTCCCGCGACGGCAAGAGGCATGCGCTGCACGCCGGCGACGCTGATCGCCAACGCCGCTCCCCCGAGCAGCAACAGCGACCACACCGGTATCCGAGCGAGCAAGGCAGGCGCCGCTGCGCGAGCATCCCGCGGCGGCAACGCGCCCGGGACGAGGAGGGCCATGGCGGCCGTCGCGATCGCCAACGAGCCGAAAGCCCAACGCCAGATACCGAATTGGGCGAACATGCCTCCCAGTGCCGGCCCGATGATGACGCTGACGCCCCACATCGCCGACACCAGCGCCGACGCACGCGTCCACAGCGAACTCGGCAGCGCCGCGTTGATCACCGCATATCCGAGACCCGCAAGCAGGCCGCCGGCGGCACCCTGCACCGTGCGGGCGACGAGCAGAAGTTCCATCGCGGGCGCGAGAGCGCAACCCGCCGTGCCGACACCGAAAATCGTAAGCGCCACCAGGTAGGCCGTCCGGGGGCCGAATCGCATCAGCAATGGATTCACCGCGGTGGCCGTGACTACCGAGCCGACCAGGTACACCGTCACGACCCACGCGTATAAGCGTTGTCCCCCAATGTCGCTCACCGTGCTCGGCAGGAGGCTGATGGTAAGGAACTCGTTGGTGGCATAGAGGGCTACGCCGCCTGCCAACACCGTCGTCGTGCCGATGCGGTCGCGACCCAGCAGCGCGCGCCAGCTGCCGTTCGGAACCACGGTCGTTTCGGTCACGCAGCCCACGCTAAGGCCTCAACCGAGGTTGAGATCAAGCTACTTCAGCCCGGCCGCGTCCATCCCCCGCAGTTCCTTCTTTAGGTCGGCGATCTCGTCGCGAATCCGGGCGGCGAGCTCGAACTGCAGGTCGCGCGCCGCCGCCATCATCTGCGCGGTGAGATCCTTGATCAGATCGGCGAGCTCGGCGCGCGGCATGTTCGTCGTGTCACGGCCCTCGTAGATCCCGGCGCTGACCACCCGACCCGGCTCTCCCTGCGCGCGCCGACCGCGTGACGCATTGCGGCCCGAGCCGCCGATTTCGACTGAGTCGCTGTCTTCCGCTTCGCGGTACACCTGGTCGAGAATGTCGGCGATCTTCTTGCGCAACGGCTTTGGGTCGATTCCGTTGGCCTCGTTGTACGCAATCTGCTTGGCTCGCCGCCGCTCGGTCTCGTCGATCGCTTCCTTCATCGAGTCGGTCATCGTGTCGGCGTACATGTGCACCTCGCCGGACACGTTGCGGGCCGCGCGTCCGATGGTCTGGATCAGACTGCGCGCCGAACGCAGGAATCCCTCTTTGTCGGCGTCGAGAATCGCGACCAACGACACCTCGGGCAGGTCGAGCCCTTCACGCAGCAGGTTGATCCCGACGAGCACGTCGAAGTCGCCAAGCCGCAGCTGCCTCAGCAGCTCGACCCGCCGCAAGGTGTCGACCTCCGAATGCAGGTAGCGAACCCGGATGCCCATCTCGAGCAGGTAGTCGGTGAGGTCCTCGGCCATCTTCTTGGTCAGCGTCGTGACCAACACCCGTTCGTCGGCCTCGGCACGCTTGCGGATTTCGCCGATCAGGTCGTCGATCTGGCCCTTCGTCGGCTTGACGACGACCTTCGGGTCCACCAGCCCAGTGGGACGGATCACCTGCTCGACGAACTCGCCTTGCGTTTGGCTGAGCTCGTACGGGCCGGGCGTCGCAGAGAGATATACCGTCTGCCCGATCCGAGTGGCGAACTCTTCCCACGTGAGCGGCCGGTTGTCGATCGCAGACGGCAGCCGGAACCCGTAGTCGACCAGGTTGCGCTTGCGCGAAATGTCGCCCTCGTACATGCCGCCGATCTGCGGGACGGTCACGTGCGACTCGTCGATGACGAGCAGGAAATCCTCCGGGAAGTAGTCCAGCAGCGTCGCGGGAGCAGAGCCGGCCGGCCGGCCGTCGATGTGGCGCGAATAGTTCTCGATGCCCGAGCAGAACCCGACCTGGCGCATCATCTCGATGTCGTAGTTGGTGCGCATCCGCAGCCGCTGCGCCTCGAGCAGCTTGCCTTGCCGCTCGAGTTCGGCGAGCCGCTCGGCGAGTTCCTGTTCGATCGTCGATATCGCGTGTGCCATCCGCTCGGGCCCCGCGACGTAGTGCGTGGCCGGGAAGATCCGCAGCGAGTCGACCTTGCGGATCACGTCACCGGTCAGCGGATGCAGATAGTACAACGCCTCGATCTCGTCGCCGAAGAACTCGATGCGCACCGCCAGTTCCTCGTACGACGGGATGATCTCGACGGTGTCGCCGCGCACCCGAAACGATCCGCGCGTGAAGGACAAGTCGTTTCGGGTGTATTGGACATCGACGAGCAGCCGGAGCAACGCGTCGCGTGGCACCTCGTTGCCGACTTTCACCTCGACGGACCGGTCCAGATAGGACTGCGGCGTACCCAGGCCGTAGATGCAGGACACCGATGCGACGACGACCACGTCACGGCGGGACAGCAGACTCGACGTCGCGGAGTGCCGCAGCCGCTCGACATCGTCGTTGATGGAGCTGTCTTTTTCGATGTAGGTATCGGTCTGCGCGATGTACGCCTCGGGCTGGTAGTAGTCGTAGTAAGACACGAAATATTCGACGGCGTTGTGCGGCAACATCTCTCGCAACTCATTGGCCATCTGAGCGGCGAGCGTCTTGTTGGGTTCCATCACCAGGGTGGGCCGCTGCACGCGTTCGATGAGCCAGGCGGTGGTGGCCGACTTGCCGGTGCCGGTGGCGCCCAGCAGCACCACGTCACGCTCGCCGGAGGTAATGCGACGCTCGAGTTCGTCGATGGCAGCAGGCTGGTCACCCGCCGGCTGGTACTGGCTCACTACCTCGAATCGACCGCCGGTACGCACCAAACCCGCCACGGCGTCTCCGGCTGGGCGGTACTCCGAGTGCGCAAGTACCGGGTGTTCGGTCGCGAATGCCATGATCATCAGCCTAGAACCCGGCACCGACAGGTTGTGTTCCCCGCTCGTATGCTGGGCAGATTCACCCGCCCAAACGCGAAACGTTCGACCTGGTCGCGCGCACGAACACCGACCCGAAAGGCATCGTGCGCGCGGTCGACGTCTACACCGTCACGCCGTGGGGCCTCTACATGGCACGCCCGACGCCCGGCCGCGTTCAGTTTCACTACCTCGAGTCGTGGCTGCTGCCCTCGTTCGGCCTGCGCGTCAACGTCTTCCATTTCAACGCCGGCCACGAACGCGAGCAGGATTATTACCTCGACGTCGGCGAGTTCACCGCCGGCGACTACGTCTGGCGCGCCGAGGACCACTACCTGGACATCGTCACGCAGGTCGGCCGGTCGACTGAACTGCTGGATGTCGACGAACTGCTCGACGCGCATCACCACGGGCTGGTGTCGTCGCGGACCGCCGAACGAGCAATCCAGCGCGCTGTGTACGCGATCACCGGGCTCGCGGAGAACAACCACGACGTCGCTCGCTGGCTAGCCCGCAACGACATGCAACTCACATGGGCTGGCGCGTAATCTCGGCAATTATGATTGCCACCACCCGAACCTGCCTTGGCGCAGGCTGCCTGGCGGCATTGCTCGCAGGCGGACAGCTAACTCCGGCGACGGCGCTGGCCGACAACCCGCAGCCGGTACTGCACAACGTGACCTACAAAGCGAGAGTCGACGGCGTTTCGCGCGGCGCCGAGATCACCTACGCCGCCCAGGACAACCAGACCCAAACGGCCAACCCGACGATGCTGCCGGGCCGCGATTTCGAAGCCGACACCGTGTTGCCCGCCACGGCCCAAGCGACCATGCGGGTGTCGATCCAATGGCCCTACTCGGCAAACTTGCACTGCGAAATCTTGGTCGACGACGCGGTCGTCGCTCAGGCGGAGCATTTCGTCGCACCGCGGGCCCTTCCCGTCAAGGACGACCCGGATTACGGCGCGTTGACGTGCGAGGCGCCGGTGAGCGGCGTGCCGAACAACGCACCGCCGGCGGACGCGGACGGCCCGTCTGCTCCGCCTGTTCCGGACGCCCCGCCGGCAAATTGACCCCATGGCCGCCGCGGGATGTCTCGACTTGCCCACCTCTGAGCGACAATTGCGTTTTCCCAGGTCACAGGTGATTTGGAGGAACGGCAACGAGTGACAATTGGGCAGCATCAGTGCAGGTCAAGGAGTTGTCGCTAAGAGGCGGGCAGAGCGGTATGCCCCTGAGAGCGGTCAACCGCGCGAATCGCCCACGCGCACATACACATTCGTCGGGCGACCGGGATCCGCTGACGCATAACGGCTTTCGTCGACTCGCGGGTACCCGGCGCGAAGAAGGGGGCCGTCGAGTTCCGCGGCCCCTTCCGGTGACGCCACCGTGACTCGCACCTCGATCAGGTCCCGGGCATCACGGCCCGGCACGGCGGTCGGACCGACGTGCTCCACTCCAACCGCATGATGCCCGCACGCGGTCTTCAGCCGTTCGACGATGCGTCGCCCTTGTTCCTGCCACGTCGGGTCGGCGGCGACGACCGCGGACGGCGCGTCGACCGCCCGTCCAGCGCGGAGGTTCTCCGCGAACGGCATGACGCGTTCGCGCCACAATTCCCCTGCGCGGTCAACCAGTTCGCTTTCCGAGCCGGAATTGTCCAGCCACACATCGGCCACCGCATGCCGTTGCTCGTCGGTGGCCTGTGCGGCGATCCTTGCCCGCGCGTCCGACTCGGCCATGCCGCGCTTGATCAACCGCTGCACACGCACATCCGGGTCTGCGTGCACGATCACCACAAGCGGAAACAGCGGCGCCATACCACTTTCCACCAGAAGCGGGATGTCTTCGACGATCACTTTTTCGTCCGACACAGAGTCGATGATCTCGGCCCGGCGTTGCGCCACCAGCGGATGAACAATGCCGTTCAGCGTCGCTCGCTGCTCCTCGTCGCCAAATGCCTTAGCGGCCAATGCTGGTCGATCCAGCGCGCCGTCGGGCAACAGGATGTCGTCACCGAACGCCTCGACGAGTTTCGCCAGCCCCTCGGTGCCAGGTTCGACGACTTCGCGGGCGATCACGTCACCGTCGACGATGACGCCGCCGCACTCAGCGAAAGTGGCTGACACCGTTGACTTTCCGGCGCCGATACCGCCGGTCAGCCCGATTCGTAGCATCCGCAGCAGTTAGGCGCTACCGGCCAGCTTCTCCCTCAGTGCGGCCAGCTGCTCGTCGCTGGCCAGCGATCCACCGGACTGGGCCTCACCTGACTGCGACGAACCGTTGGCCGACGGCGCCTTCTCGGCCGCAGCGGCCTCCGCCGCCGCGAACTTCTCCATCTGCGCGGTGTGCATCTTGTGTCGGCGTTCGGCCTCGGCGTAGCGTGCCTCCCATTCGGTGCGCTGCTGGTCGTAGCCCTCGAGCCACTCGTTGGTCTCCGAGTCGAAGCCCTCCGGGAAGATGTAGTTGCCCTGGTCGTCGTAACTGTCGGCCATGCCGTATTTCGACGGGTCGAACTCCTCGGTGTAGTCCTCGTTGGCCTGCTTCAGCGAGAGCGAGATGCGGCGCCGCTCCAGGTCGATGTCGATGACCTTGACCATCGCGTCGTCGCCGACCTGCACGACCTGGTCCGGCACCTCGACGTGGCGCTCGGCCAGCTCGGAGATGTGCACCAGACCCTCGATGCCCTCCTCGACGCGGACGAACGCGCCGAACGGCACCAGCTTGGTGACCTTGCCCGGGACGATCTGGCCGATCGCGTGCGTGCGGGCGAAATGGCGCCACGGGTCTTCCTGAGTCGCCTTGAGCGACAAGGAAACCCGCTCCCGATCCATGTCCACGTCGAGCACCTCGACGGTGACCTCGTCGCCAACCTGGACAACCTCGGAGGGGTGGTCGATGTGCTTCCACGACAGCTCGGACACGTGCACCAGGCCGTCGACGCCGCCGAGGTCGACGAACGCGCCGAAGTTGACGATCGACGACACGACGCCCTTGCGGATCGCGCCCTTCTGCAGCTGGTTGAGGAACTCGCTGCGCACCTCGGACTGTGTCTGCTCGAGCCACGCCCGACGCGACAGCACGACGTTGTTGCGGTTCTTGTCCAGCTCGATGATCTTGGCCTCGATCTCCTTGCCGATGTACGGCTGCAGGTCGCGCACGCGGCGCATCTCGACGAGCGAGGCCGGCAGGAAGCCGCGTAGCCCGATGTCGAGGATCAGGCCGCCCTTGACGACCTCGATGACCGTGCCTTTGACCGCTTCGTCCTTCTCTTTGAGCGCCTCGATGGTGCCCCACGCGCGCTCGTACTGCGCGCGCTTCTTCGACAGGATCAGCCGGCCTTCTTTGTCCTCTTTGGTGAGGACCAGCGCTTCGACTTCGTCGCCCACGGAAACGACCTCGTTGGGGTCGACGTCGTGCTTGATCGAGAGTTCGCGGGAGGGGATGACGCCTTCGGTCTTGTAACCGATGTCGAGCAGGACTTCGTCACGGTCAACCTTGACGATCGTCCCTTCGACGATGTCGCCATCGTTGAAGTATTTGATGGTTTTGTCGATGGCGGCGAGAAAATCCTCGCTCGAGCCTATGTCGTTGACGGCTACTTGTGGCGAGGTGACGGAGGGACTTGGCATGTTGTTGGGTTGCTCCGGACAGGTTGGGTCGTAGGGACAATTGCGGTGGTACACCCGCGAACAGGCCGCGGGTCACCCGTCGAGGCTACTCGACCGCCTACATGCTGGACAAACTCGGCATCGGGGGTGTGCCTAACCGCCGACGGGCTTGTGGCCCGGGACGGTCTGACCGGAGCGTTCGGTGACGTGACCCGTCCATCGCGTTCCGTCCCACCAGCGCAACTGCCCGGGGTTGCCGGACGGGTCAGGGAACCAGCCGGCAACGCTGCCCTTGGTCTGCGCGCCGTGGCCCTGCGCAGGCTGGGGTGTAGGCGTCGGCGTCGGTTTCTCAGCGGGTTTGGGCTTGTCGTCCGAGTCGAGCAGAGCGTCGATCTCGGTGACGGTGGCGTACGTGACTTCGGGCCGTCGCCGCAGCTCACGCAGCAGTTTGCGAATGTCCTTGCGCACCGATTCGTCGTCCTCGTCGCGCAGTCCCTGGCGAAGCTGGATGAGGATCCCGGCCTGCTCGGAGTGCGGAATGGGGTCTGACCCTTCGATCGCCTGACCGAGCTTCTGGAGGTACTCGTACGGAATCCGCGGCGGATCGGGCAGCGGATCCGGCAGCGGCTTGCGCTGTGCCGCACGGTCCTGCAGCGCGGTCACCAATCCGATTCCAGTTCGCACTGTCGGCTTGCGGTAATCGACCATCTGCATCGAGAAGATCGGGTCCACCCGATAGCTTTCGACGTCGGCGATCTGAATAGGCAGAATCGGCAGGCCCAGAGCGCGTGCATAGCCGATCTCTGACTGGCATGGCTTCGACTGCAGCGAGTGGTCCGACAACGCCAAGATGAAGACGTCGGCGTTGCGGATCTGCTCGAGGATTCGAGCCCACCACGCGTCGCCGCCGGTGAGATCCTGGTCCAGCCATACCGTTTGGCGAGCGAACTCCAAGTCCGCGACCAAGGTTCGCACTGCTGCGCCGTCGACACTCGAGTAGCAGACGAAAAGACTCATCGGACAATCCTCACTCGGTCATGATCACCCAGGTGAGTCGATCGTGCAGGAAAGTTCGCATGATCCGCTACTCACCCAATTCCCGCCGAGGTGGCGGCTAACCTGCTCACGTGTCATACGCCGGGACATCGCAACAACCGCGTCCGCACCCGCCTGCCTTTCAGAGCCGAATCCGCAAGGTCGGGGCGCCGCTGGGCGTGATCATCTTTCTCGGCGCCGTCGCGGGCGTGATCGTGCTTCTGCTGACAGCGGCCAACCCGCTGCGCACAGCCGTCGGATTCATTCTCACCACGGTGGCGATGACCGTCGTCGTGCTGGCCTATCTGTGGCTGGACCGGTGGGAACCCGAACCGCCGCGACTGCTCGTCCTCGCGTTCCTCTGGGGCGCGTCCGTCGCCGTCATCGTGTCGGCAAGCCTCGAGGTGTATGTCGAGTCGCTGATCCATCCCGGCGCCAAGGACGTCAGCTTCGCTTCGATCGCAATCGCCGGGCCGGTGATCGAGGAGGCGGCGAAGGGACTGTTCCTACTGCTCATGCTGACCGGGAGGCGGCGCAACGAGATGAACTCGCTGACCGACTGCCTCGTGTATGCGGGTATCACCGCGGCAGGGTTCGCGTGGCTGGAGGACATCTTCTACATAGAGGACGGCGGGCTGAAAACCGCTGCGTTGCGTCTACTGATGGGGCCGTTCGCGCACCCGCTGTTCACCACGATGACCGCGATCGGCGTGTACTTCGCACTGCAGCGGCGAAACGTGTTCGCGAAGGTGGGCTGCATTCTGCTCGGCTACGCCGGAGCCGTCATCATGCATGCGCTGTGGAACGGCTCGGCACAAGTGGGGTTCGGGGCCTATCTGCTCGTCTACGTGTTCTGGATGGTGCCGATCTTCGGGCTCGCGATCTGGCTCGGGGTCGCCAGCCGACGCCGCGAGCAGCGGACGGTCGCCGCCAAGCTGCCCGGCATGGTGGCCGCCGGTGTGGTGTCCCAGAACGAGGCGACCTGGCTGGGGTCGATCCGCAGCCGCAAGCAGGCGATCGCGGAGGCGACGCGGGCCGGAGGGAAGCCAGCCGGCAAGGCCGTCCAGCAGTTCGCCGCGCAGGTCGTCGAGCTGGCGTTCGTGCGAGACCGAATCGACCGCGGAGCAAATGCCGAGCGGCTGCAGGCGCTGCTCAACGAAGAGGCATACGCGGTGTACGCGGCACGGGCGAAGGCGCCGATATTGCAGTCGCTGACCAACTACCGCGCGTCTGGCGGCTAGTGCGCGGCCGCGTCCCAGCTGCGGCCGTACCCGACTGATACCTCCAGCGGCACGTCGAGCGGATATGCGCCGCCCATCTTGTCGTGGACCAACGCTTCCAACTTCTCGCGTTCGCCCGGCGCGACTTCGAACAGCAGCTCGTCGTGGACTTGCAGAAGCATCCGCGATTTCAGCTTGGCGGCCTTGAGCGCCTTGTCCACTTCGATCATCGCGACCTTGATGATGTCCGCGGCGCTGCCCTGGATCGGCGCGTTGAGCGCCGCCCGCTCGGCGGCCTCCCTCACCTGGCGGTTGCTGCTGTCCAGTTCTGGAAGATAGCGACGACGGCCGAGGACCGTCGACGTGTAGCCGTCCTTGCGGGCCCGGTCGACGACCTCGTGCAGATAGTCGCGCACGCCACCGAACCGGGCGAAGTAGGCGTCCATCTGTTCCTTGGCCTCTTCGGTCGAGATCTTGAGTTGCTGCGACAGCCCGTAGGCGCTGAGTCCGTACGCCAGCCCGTAGGACATCGCCTTGACCCGGCGCCGCAACTCCCCCGTCACCTCTTCGATCGGCACCCCGAACGCGCGCGATGCGACGAACGAATGCAGGTCCTCGCCGGTGCGGAACGCTTCGATCAGTCCGGCGTCCTGCGAGAGGTGGGCCATGATGCGCATCTCGATCTGGCTGTAGTCCGCGGTCATCAGTTCGGCGTAGCCCTTGCCGACGACGAACGCGTCGCGGATCAGCCGGCCGGCGTCCGTGCGGATCGGAATGTTCTGCAGGTTCGGCTCCGTTGACGAAAGCCGGCCCGTCGCCGCGATCGTCTGGTTGAACGTGGTGTGGATCCGGCCATCGGTGGCAACAGAATTCAGCAGCCCGTCGACGGTGACCTTGAGCCGGGTGACGTCGCGGTGAGCCAGCAGGTGCTGAAGGAAAGGGTGGCCGGTCTTCTCGTACAGCGACTGCAGTGCGTCGGCGTCGGTGGTGTAGCCGGTCTTGGTGCGTTTGGTCTTAGGCATCTCCAGTTCGTCGAACAGCACCACCTGCAACTGCTTCGGCGAGCCGAGGTTGATCTGCTTGCCGATCACCGCATACGCCGCCTCGGCCGCGTCCCGGATCTGCTCGGCGAACTGGTGCTGCAAATCGGTCAGCTGCGCGAGATCGACTGCGATGCCGGCCTTTTCGATATCGGCGAGCACCCGCTGCACGGGCAGCTCCATGTCCCCCAGCAGCGACGAGCATTCCATCCGCTCCAGTTCGGCGTCGAGGGCGTCGGCCAGATCGACGACTGCGCGGGCTCGCAGGATCTGGGTCTGGACGGCCTGGTCGTCGACGCCGTCGCTGTCGTCGAGCAGGGACAGCTGGGCTTGCTCCGGGTTGTCCGCGCGCAACTCGCGGCGCAGATAGCGCAATGACAGGTCGTCGAGCGTGAAGCTACGCTGACCCGGGCGAGCCAGGTACGCCGCCAGCGCCGTGTCGGATGTGACGCCTCGCAAATCCCATCCCCGGGACGCGAGATCGTGCATCGCCCATTTCGCTTCGTGCGCGGCCTTCGGCTGCGACTCGTCGGCCAGCCAGCGACCCAGCGCCGCCTCGTCGTCGGGCGTCATCGTCGCGGTGTCGACGTAGGCACCATCGCCGTCGGCGGCCGCAATCGCCACGGCGGTGGCATCGCCGTCGGCCACGGTGTGCGTACCGACGACCGAGACGCCCGCGCGTCGTCGGTCGGTGGCATGTTTGGCCAGCCACTCCGCCACGGTGCCGGGGTCCAGCGCGCCGCCGCGGACGTCGAACCCCTCGTCGACCTCGGGCTCAACGGCGGCGAGCGTGTCGAACAACCGGTCACGAAGCACGCGGAATTCGAGGTCGTCGAAGAGCCGATGGATCTGGTCGCGATCCCACGGTTGCATGCGCAACATGTCGGGTGTCTGCGCGAGCGGCACGTCCTTCACCAGATCCGTCAGCTCGCGGTTGAGCACGACGTGAGAAAGGTTGGCGCGCAACGCATCCCCGACCTTGCCGCGTACCGAATCGACGTTGTCGACGAGCTCCTGCAGCGACCCGTATTCGACGATCCACTTCGACGCCGTCTTCTCCCCCACACCCGGGATGCCAGGCAGGTTGTCGCTGGGGTCGCCGCGCAGCGCCGCGAAATCGGGGTACTGCGTGGGGGTCAGGCCGTATTTCTCGACAACAGCCTCGGGCGTGAAGCGGGTCAGCTCGCTGACGCCCTTGCGCGGATAGAGCACCGTCACGTCGTCGCTGACAAGCTGCAGCGAATCGCGGTCACCGGTGACGACCAGCACCCGGAACCCCGCTTCTTCGGCTTGAGTCGCGAGCGTGGCGATGACGTCGTCGGCCTCGAATCCCGGTTCGGCGAGCACGGTGATGCCGAGCGCGACGAGTACTTCCTTGGTGATTTCGATCTGGCCGCGGAATTCATCGGGCGTCGACGACCGGTTAGCCTTGTATTCGGGGTACTTGTCGGACCGGAACGTTTGGCGGGACACGTCGAACGCCGCCGCGATGTGCGTGGGCGCTTCGTCGCGCAGCAGATTGATCAGCATTGCCGTGAAGCCGTAGACCGCGTTGGTGGTCAGTCCGCCCTGGGTCTTGAAGTTCTCCGCCGGCAATGCGTAGAACGCGCGAAACGCCAGCGAATTACCGTCCAGCAGCATCAAAGTGGGCTTTTCGGCCGTCTCGGGCGCGGCGGCTGGAGCGGGCGCGGACTTGGCTGGGCTCACGCGCCTACTCTAGGCACCGCCGCCGACAGTGCGTCCGCCCCTCCGGCCGCGTCGATTTCTGCATCAGGGCTGTCGAACCCGCCACGAGCACAGCCCTCGCGCAGAACTCGACGCAGCCGCCCGAAAACTGGAACACGTTTCAGTTTTCTCGCGGTCATAGGTAGTCTGGCCGTGTGCCAGAAGCTATTGACGAGGCGAAACCTGCGATCGACGGCTGGTTCGCCGCAGACGAATCCGGGTCGCCTCATCTGATCGGCAGCCGTTGTCCGGGATGCGGCACGTACGTCTTCCCACCCCGAGCGAACAATTGCCCCAACCCTGCTTGCGACAGCGACGTGCTGGAGCACGTGCCGCTGTCCCGGCGCGGGAAGCTTTGGAGCTATACCGAAAACAGATACCCACCACCCGCGCCGTATCCGGCGGCGGAGCCGTTCGAGCCGTTTGCCATCGCCGCAGTGGAACTGGCCGACGAAGGCATGATCATTTTGGGCAAGGTCGTCGCGGGCACCCTGGCCGCCGATCTCAAGGTCGGCATGGAGATGGAGCTTGCCGTCGAACCCTTGTACACCGATGACGATGGCGTCGTGCGCCTGACTCACGCCTGGAGGATCCCGTGAGCCCAGAACCTGTCTACATTCTCGGCGCCGGCATGCACCCATGGGGCAAGTGGGGCAACGACTTTACGGAGTACGGTGTGGTCGCGGCGCGGGGCGCGCTCGCTGAGGCCGGTCTGGACTGGCGTCAGATACAACTGGTCGCGGGCGCCGACACGATCCGCAACGGCTATCCGGGCTTCATCGCTGGCTCGACATTTGCGCAGAAGCTCGGGTGGAACGGAGTACCCGTCAGCTCGAGCTACGCAGCATGCGCCAGCGGGTCGCAGGCCCTGCAAAGCGCGCGGGCCCACATCCTGGCCGGCTTCTGCGACGTCGCATTGGTGGTCGGCGCGGACACCACCCCGAAGGGTGCGTTCGCCCCGGTGGGCGGGGAACGCAAGAACGATCCCGACTGGCAGCGATTCCACCTGATCGGCGCGATGAACCCGGTGTACTTTGCGCTGCTGGCGCGCCGGCGCATGGACCTTTTCGGGGCAACGTCGGAGGATTTCGCGGCAGTCAAGGTGAAAAACTCCCGCCACGGACTGCAGAACCCGAATGCGCGCTACCGCAAGGAAGCTTCGGTCGAGGACGTGCTTGACAGTCCCATCGTCTCGGATCCATTGCGGCAGTTGGATATCTGCGCGACGTCCGACGGCGCGGCGGCGCTGGTGGTGGCCGGCGCGAAGTTCGCGCGTAAACATCTCGGGTCTCTCGAGGGTGTGCCGTCTGTGCGAGCCGTCAGCACGGTCACTCCTCGCTACCCGCAGCACCTGCCTGAATTGCCGGATATCGCAACGGATTCCACTGCGGTAGTGCCTGCACCCGAGCGGGTGTTCAAGGACCAGATCATCGACGCCGCGTACACCGAAGCGGGTATCGGGCCGGACGACGTCGGCGTCGCCGAGGTCTACGACCTGTCGACGGCCTTGGAGCTCGACTGGTATGAGCATCTCGGCTTGTGCGCGAAGGGTGAGGCGGAGGCGCTGTTGCGCAGCGGCGCGACGACGATCGGTGGCCGGGTACCGGTGAACCCGTCAGGCGGGCTCGCGTGTTTCGGTGAGGCGATCCCTGCGCAAGCTATTGCCCAAGTGTGCGAACTGAATTGGCAGCTGCGCGGGCAGGCGGTGGGCCGTCAGGTAGAAGGTGCGAAGGTGGGCATCACGGCGAACCAGGGCCTGTTCGGCCACGGGTCGTCGGTGATCGTCGCCCGCTGAGTGGTTTTCAATCCGCCGAGATCAGGATTGATGCACGCAAATGCGTCGGGAGTGTGCAATAAGCCTGATCTCGCCCGTCTTTCCGTCATTGCACCCTGTAGATCCAGATCGTCGGATCGGTCAGCTCACCGGCAGCGGTCCATTGATATCGGCGGGCGATGCCCTGCCCGTCGTAGTGCCGCATCCAGTCCAGCATCTGACGCCGCACCAACCTGCCCGCGTCGACGCCCCTGAGCATGATCGTGGCGAGGTCGTACCCCTCGGCGCTGTAGGCGCCGGGCGCCTTTCCGAATCGGTTGCGGTATGCCCTGGAAAACCAGTCGGGGTCGGGCTCGCACGGACACGCCAAAAGCAATCCGTTCGCCAGGCGACCCAGCTGAGTCACGAACCGCTCGTCCGCGATTCCTTGAGCCAGCACCACCGGCGTGGTGATGCCGGCGCTCCGCACCTGTCGGACGAAGGGGGCCGAATCGGCTTTCGACCCCACGCGCACCACCACGTCCGGTGCGTCCGCTTTGATTTCGTTCACGGAACTGCAGCCGGGTAAGACGAGCTTGCCGAGAGTGACAGCCGCGGCGTGAGACATCGCGGTGGCGTATGCACCGTTGTCGCCGACGACGCAAAGCCTCTTGTACTGCAGGCTATCTCGCAGAAAACTGGCAATTGCGCGGCCTTGGGCATCGTCACTGGCGACCGCCCTGAAGAAAGTCGTCCAACCCTGCCCCGACAAGGGCATGCTCGACGCCGACGCCGTCACCGACGGAAGTCCATTAGCGTCGAACAACGCGCCCGTCGCCTGCGCTACCCCCGAGAGCGCCGGGCCGATGAGTCCGACGGTGTACGCATCACCGACGATCTGGGGCGCAAAGTCGCTAGCCCGCTGCGGATCACCGCCGGTGTCGAATTGCTTGATCTGAACTTGGCAGCCTGCGTTGGCGGCATTGTGCCGGTCGACGGCGAGTTGCACGCCATCCTGGACATTGGTGGCGATTTCCGAATCGGGCCCAGTCAGCCCCCCGGCGATCGCAATGGACAACGGTGGGCAGACCGCTTTCCCGTTGCCCGCCGGGTCGGCTGGCAACGTGTCGCTGGCGGAAACCGTTCTGCCGTCTGGGGTTATCTGTGCTTGCACAGCAAGCGTGTATTCGATCGAGCGCAATCGGACCAGGAGATCACCCGCCAGCGCGATCAGCACCAGGCAGGCGATGACACCCACGATTCGCAGCAGTCGCCGCCAGTTCGACAGGCGTGCCCGCGTGGCCATCGCTCACGCAACGCCGAGGTATGCGGCACGGACACTGTCGTCACGCAGGAGTTCTTGTGCGCCACCCTCTCTCGTGATGGTGCCAGTTTCCAGGATGTACGCGCGATCCGAGCGGCTCAGCGCTTGTTGGGCGTTCTGCTCGACCAGCAGCACGGTGGTTCCCTGCGAATTGATTTCGGAGATGATCCGGAAGATCTGCTGAATCACCATGGGCGCCAGCCCCATCGACGGCTCGTCGAGCAGGAGAACCCGCGGGCGGGCCATGAGGGCGCGCCCGATGGCCAGCATCTGCTGTTCACCGCCCGAGAGGGTGCCACCGACCTGGCCGCGCCGCTCAGAGAGGCGGGGAAAGGTCTCGAACACCCATTCCAGCTTTTCGCGATGTTCTGCGCGTGACGGGAAGGTGCGTCCATAGCAACCCATTTCGAGGTTCTCGGTAACGGTCATGCCGGGGAATATCCCGCGCCCTTCCGGCGCTTGGATCAGGCCCTCGGACACCCGCTTGTGTGCCTTCATCCGCGTGATGTCTCGGCCCTCGAACCACACCGACCCTCGGCTCAGCGGCCGTAGCCCCGAGATCGCCCGCATCGTGGTGGTCTTGCCGGCGCCGTTGGAGCCCAGCAATGTGACGAGCTCGCCCTCGCGCACAACGAGCGAAACACCGTGCAGCGCTTCGATTCTGTCGTAGTGCACCACGATGTCGCGCACTTCGAGAAGTGCAGAGCTTTCAGAGCTCGTCATCGGGCACCCCCAGATAGGCGGCGATCACGGCGGGGTTTTCGCGGATCTCAGACGGAACCCCCTCGGCGATCTTGCGACCGAACTCCAGCACGACGATGCGTTCGGTCACACCCATGACGAGACGCATGTCATGTTCGATGAGCAACACGGTGTAGCCGTCGTCGCGGATCTTGTTGATCAGCTCGACAAGAGCGGCCTTCTCGCCGGGATTGAACCCCGCCGCGGGCTCGTCGAGACAGAGCAACTTCGGTTCGGTGGCGAGGGCGCGGGCGATCTCAAGCCGCCGTTGGTCACCATACGGCAGGTTCTTGGCTTTCTCGTTGCCCCGGTGGGCGATTCCCACGAACTGCAGCAGTGCTGCGGCCCTTTCGATGGCGTCGCGCTCCTCGCGACGGTGCCGCGGGCTGCGAACGATGGCGCCCGGTACCGAGGTCTTGTGCCGGGCATCGGTGCCCACCACGACGTTCTCCATTGCGGTCATCTCGCCCCACAACCGGATGTTCTGAAAGGTCCGCGCGATCCCCCGGCGGGTGATCTGATGACGCTTGATCCTGCCGAGCGGCGCGCCGTCGAAAATCACGGTGCCGCTGCTCGGCCGGTACACCCCGGTGATCGCGTTGAAGCAGGTGGTCTTGCCGGCGCCGTTCGGGCCGATCAAGCCGAGGATTTCGCCGCGCCGGATGTCGAAGGTCACCTTATCCAGCGCGACGAGCCCGCCGAATCGAACCGTGAGATCTCTTGTCTCCAAGAGTGTCTCACCTTCGGCGGCATGCACTTCGCGATGGAGGCCGGCGACCTCTTCGACACTCACGTCGCGTTCTCCGGCTCGCCCCGGCGCAACAAGTCCCGCGCCGCCCTTCCGTACGCCAACAGTTGCTGGCGAACCGGGAAGAGCCCCTCGGGCCGGAAGATCATCAGCACGACGAGCGCCAGCCCGAAGAACAGGTACCGGAGTTGGTCGAGTTTGATTCCCTGGAACTCGACACCGATGAGCCGGTTGGGCAGATAGACGATGACGAACGCCCCGAAGATCACGCCGAGCTTGTTGCCTTGCCCGCCGAGCACGACCGCGCAGAGGAACAGCATCGAGTTGATGATGTTGAAGCTCGTCGGCGCGACGAACTGCACCTGACCGGCGTACAAAGCACCGGACAACCCGCCGATCCCCGCCCCGATCACGAACGCCCACAGCTTGAACCGGAATGTGTTGACGCCCATGACTTCTGCGGCGTCTTCGTCTTCGCGGATGGCCACCCACGCCCGGCCCACCCTGCTGCGTTCCAGATTGCCGACAATCAGCAGCGCCACAGCCACCAGCACCAGACCGAGCCAGAACCACCATGTCCCGTAGTTCGCGTCTCCCCGCGCGTTGCCGCTCGAGAAGTAGCCGCCGGGCACATCGGTCTCGCCGACGCGGGGGTAGGCGACGCCGGGCAGTCCCCGTGGTCCGCGCGTGACTTCGCCGAGATTGTCGGCGAGCAATCGAATGATCTCGCCGAATCCGAGCGTGACGATCGCCAGGTAGTCGCCCCGGAGCCGAAGCGTCGGCGTGCCCAGAATCAGCCCTGAGACTGCGGTAATCATGATCGCGATGGGAACACACGACAGCCAAGCCCAGTCGGGACTGAACGGCCCTGAGTGACTCATCTTGTTCCACGGGCTATTTGGGCTTGTCAGCAGCGCGACGGTGTACGCCCCGACGGCGTAGAAGCCGACATAGCCGAGGTCGAGCAGACCCGCGGACCCGACCACGACGTTGAGGCCGATGGCGATCAGTGCGGTCATCGCGAATTGGGCCATGGTGCCGCCGAGACTGATGCCGGGCGTGTTGAGGAACGGCGGCGGAAAGAGGGGGAACAAAGCGACGACGGCGAATCCCGCCACGCCGACAACCCATTTGGCTTGGCGGGTCAGTCCGTCCCACCAGTGGCGCAACGCGTCGCCGGGACGGCTGATCTTCTCGGTCAAGCTCACGCGCGCGCCTTACCGAGGCTCTCACCGAGGATGCCCGTGGGCCGAACCAGTAGCACCAGAACCAGCAACACGAAGGCGACCACGTCACGCCATTGGCTTCCGAACACGGCTTGCCCGTAGTTTTCCATCACCCCGAGCAGCAGTCCCCCGAGCAACGCTCCGCGCAAGTTGCCGATCCCACCGAGGACAGCGGCAGAAAACGCCTTGATCCCCAACAGGAATCCGCCCGAGAAGATGATGCCCTGGGGAACCTTCAGTGTGTAGAGGATGGCAGCGACGCCCGCCAATAGGCCCCCGATGAGGAATGTCGTCAGGATGATGCGTTCGCGCGAGACACCCATCAAGGTCGCGGTGACCGGGTCTTGCGCGACGGCTCTGATGCCGCGCCCGAATTTCGTTCGGTTGAGAGCGATGTCGGTGGCGAGTGCGAAACCGAACGCGGCTACCACGATCACCAGTGTCACGTTGGACACCGGAGCGCCGAACAGTGTGAATTGGGTCTTCGGTTCCACCAGCTTGATCGGTGTCTGCGCGTTGGGTCCGCCGTAGTCGTTCAAGATCTTCGGCAGGATGTAGTGCACGAATTCTTGAAGTACGAATGACATTCCGATGGCGGTGATCAAAAAGGCTAACGGTTTCGCGTTACGTCGCCGCAACGGTCGGTAAGCCACGGCTTCCAATCCCATTGCGGCCGAACCCGATACCACCATGGCGACGGCACCTGCCACCAGTAGATACCAGATTGTCAGCGGAAGTCCGACGTCGTAGGTGTCACCACTCGGCATGAAGCCGAGAATCAGGTTGAGGGCGAAGTACGCCCCGAACATCCCCAGCATGAACACCTCGGAATGCGCGAAATTGATCAGCCGCAGCACACCGAAGACCAACGTGTAGCCGACAGCAACCAGAGCGTAGATCGCACCCCACGACAATCCGTCGACCGTCAGATGCCAAAAGCCGGTACGAAGACCACCGAGATCGAAGCCGATATCTCCCGCCAATAAGGTGCACTGGCCGATGCACTCGTGAATCATTCTGCGGCCCAGGCTCCTTCAGCGACGGTCGGGTCTTCTGAACAGAACGCGCCCGAGTTGTCGGAAACCCGGGCGCGTCCCGTCGTCGGCCTCTACTGGACCTTGTAGATCCAAATCAATTTCGATGTGAGTTCGCCGTTGTCGGTCCACTGGTAGTTGCGCGCCACTCCGGGACCGTTGTACGTCCGCATGAAGTTGAGCAGGTCCGGCCGTGAAACCCTGCCAGAATCGATGCCGCGCAACATGATCGTGGCGAGGTCGTATCCCTCCGTGCTGTACGTGCCCGGGTCCTGGTTGAACTTGTCGTGGTACTGCTTCGCGAACCAGTCGGGTGCCGGCCCACAGGGGCACGACAAGACGGCGCCTTTCGAGGCGTTGCCGGCCTGGTCGACGAACTGCTGGTCCTTGGTGCCGTCGGCGGCCACGAATGTCGCCTTTACTCCGCCGTCACGCAGCTGCTGCACCAACGGGGCCGCCTCGGCGTAATAGCCGGCGAAGAACACTGCATCCGGAGCCGCGCCGCCGACCTTTGTCACGGTCGCAGAAAATTCCTTGTCGCCCTTCTTGATTGAGGCTCGGCAGGCGCCGTCCGCAACGGGGCCGAGCGTATTGAGGATGTTTTCCGCCAGTCCCTGCCCATAGGCAGTGCTGTCATCGATCACGCAGACCTTCTTGGCGCCGAGCGCGCCCTTCATGTAGTTGGCAACGGCGGGACCCTGCACACCGTCGTTGGCGAGGCCGCGCAAGAACGTCTTCCAGCCGTTCTGCGACAACGAAACTCGCGTCGCCGACGCTGTCGCGGCGACCAAGCCGGCTTGGTTGAACGTGTTGCCCGTTGCCTCTGTTTCACCGGAGAATGCCGGGCCGATCAGACCGCGAATCTTCGGGTTGTCGATGATCTGCGGCGCGATGCTCGTCGCCGTCTGCTCTTGGCCGCCGGTGTCGAAGGTGATGAGCTCCACCTGGCAGCCCTTGTTGGCCGCGTTGTGAGCGTCGACAGCGAGTTTCGCGCCGTCGAGGATGTTGATGCCGAGGGCGGAGTCCGGTCCGGTCAGCGCGCCGGCCATGGCGATCGCGACAGGCTCGCAGGTGGCTTTTCCGTCACCGGCGGGATCGGCCGGCTTGGCGTTCTGCTCGACGGGAACCGGCTGCCCGTTCTCGTCGATCTGGACCTGCTGGACGATCTTGAGGCCCTGCGAGCCGTTGCCATTGGTGCCGTTGTTGTTCTTTGACTGAGTGCAGCCGGCCGTGCCCATGACGAGCAGCCCGACCGCCCCGATTACGACGGCACTTCGCATCACGCGACCGCGCACGTGTCACCTCCAGATCAGCGTTTTTGTCGGCTCCTCGTCCACCCGGGGTGGGCGGCGCCTCGGGTAGAACATAGTCAACCCATGCCCGCGACGCGCGCTGTTGGCCTATCCGGACGGCGGCGCGTCCTTGGGAGCGTCGAGAGTCTCGATGACCACTTCGGCAACCCGCTTCATGGTCGTCCGGCGATCCATCGCCGCACGTTGAATCCAGCGGAACGCTTCCGGCTCGGTCATGCCTTGCTTGGTTTGGAGCACCCCTTTGGCACGCTCGACGAGCTTTCGGGTTTCCAGCCGGTCGGTGAGCGACGCGACTTCGCGCTCCAATTCGGCGATTTCGTTGAACCGGCTGACGGCGACCTCGATGGCGGGGATGAGGTCGGTCGCGGAGAACGGCTTGACGAGATAGGCCATCGCCCCGGCTTCGCGTGCCCGTTCCACGAGTTCGCGTTGGCTGAAGGCGGTGAGGACCACGATGGGGGCGATGCGTTTGGAGGCGATCTCCGACGCGGCGTCGATGCCGTCACGACGGGGCATCTTGACGTCCATGATGACGAGGTCGGGTTTGAGCGAATCGGCCAGCTCGACCGCCTCCTGGCCGTCGCCGGCCTCGCCGACGACCTCATACCCCTCTTCCTTGAGCATTTCGGCCAGGTCGAGGCGAATGAGGGCCTCGTCTTCGGCGATCAGGACGCGTCGTGGCGTCGGCGCCGTCGACGTGGGCTCAGTCATGGGTGACATTCTGTCGTGACCCGGTTGCACCGGTTCGTTCGCCCCACCGGGCCCGTCGGGCGTGTCTCGCACATCCTTTATCGTGGGATGCTGCCGGCCCTCGTATCCCAACTGGCAGAGGAAACGGATTCAAAACCCGTACAGTGTGGGTTCGACTCCCACCGAGGGCACCACTATGACCGCGGAAGTTGTGCAGGTCAGGACCTTATCGTCAGGCGATTGCGGCCTCCCTCCATATTCAGGCGCCAGCGGCTCGGCGGGCTGCGATGAGAACGGGGTTGTCCGGCATGTCGGCCCAGGCAATCTCGAAGTAGTTGCCTTCTGGGTCGCAGAGATAGGCCGAGCGGCCAGCGAAGAATTCCGCGTCGACGGGTTCTTTGGTGACACGGGCGCCGGCCGCGCGCATCTGCTCCGTGAGCCGGTCAACTTCGCCGGCGCTGTCGACCATCACACCGATGGTGAACCGGACGCCTCCGGTGCCCGGATCGGGTTCGGTGTTCCCGTCGCGGGCGAGCTTCCCCAATGGGAACAGGGCCAAGACAATGCCGCGGAGTTCGAAGACGACGAACTCGCCGTCGTCCATGATTTGCGGCCAGCCGAGCTTGCGGTAGAAGTCTCGTAGCTTGGGGAGATCACGCGCACCAAGGGTGATCAAGTTCGCCAGCGGTGCGGATGCGTTCATGACCGCGAGTATTCACCGCACGTCCGACAACCGGACATCACTGCTCGAATGATGGCTACGGGTGTGATTGCTTAGCTTTGGGTGGCGGATAAACCGACCGTGCGATAGTTGCCGAGATCCACCCGATCACCCAACCCGCGCACAGCACCACGAACATGTGCAACCGGCTCGGAGAAACAGCCGCGACCACGCTCAAGAGCACAATCCATACCACGGCACGACCAATGCTGTAGCTGGTGTACGTTCCGCGGGACACGTTCATGTGCCTCACCTCCCCACCCTCTGGCCGTCTCACGTAGGCCCCGACGCGTCGGCGACTCAGCCGCGACCTGGCGCTCTAGTGGTGGTTGCTCGCAGTGAGAGTTTGTTCGCTCAGCTGGCCGTTGCCGCCGGCCGCCCCGCTCGGCAGCGGTGTCGCGAGCTGGCACGACATGGAGTACGAGCCGCTGTCTTGTTTAGTCGAGCAGGAGGTCATGCCACTGGCGTCCGAGGAACTGCTGGAGTCAGCGAGTGTGTGGGTGCTCGCTGGGACGGTTACACCCGTCGCCATCACGATCGGTGCCGCAGTGACAGCCAATGCAAACCCGCCAGCAATGATCAGTCGTCGTGACATTTTGAGAACTGCCATGCTTCGGAAACTCCCTCAGATTCAGCAGGCGACGTCCATCGCCTCCTTTGCCGTTTTACCCGCGTGCACACCCGTAGGTAAACGCCCCCGAGCGTAGGATTTGCTGTGAAATTGACGACAGCGCATTTGCTGGCATGACGGCTTCGGGGATCGCCACTATTTCGTTTGCCGCCAATCAGCGAAATCCACGAAAACTGCATGACTGGAGGTTCGCGGCCGGAGCGCAAACGCTGTGCCGGCGCGCCTTATAAGCTGTGAGAATGCGCGCCAATGCCGAAGGTGCGGCAGCAGGCCCGATCGCTCGGACCTTCTGCGGTCCCCCAATGAGTCTCACCCCCGCAACGCCCGCCACCATCCGGCACTACGTCGATCGCAACGCCCGCGGTCGCAAGGTTCTCAACATCACCGCGACCATCGCCGGCATTGTCAGCATCACTTTCGCGGTCGTACAACTTGTCTTTCAGGACGGAATCTGGCGCGTCGGCTTGATCAACCTCGTCGCCGCCGTGGTCTTCGGAACCGTCCCGTGGCTTCATCGCTTCGGCACGCTGATCGCGCCCATGACGCTTATCATCTTTTCCTACGTATCGCTATCGGTAGTCACTTGGGACATCGGTACCGGCGCAGGCCTACAGTTCTACTATCTCGTCGCTGCCACGATCGCGCTGCTGGTCCTCGGGATCGAGCGGCTCGTGCTCGCGAGCATGCTCGCCGCAATCGGTGCCGCAATTGTGATCGTGTTGAAGTTCACCGTTCCTACCGACACGGGAATTCAGCCGGGGTGGTCATTGACGCTCGGCTTCGTCGTGTCAGTGGTGTCGTCATGGGTGATGGTCGTGGCGACCGTCTGGTATGCGCTGCGCGAAATCGAACGCGCCGAAGCAGCAATGGAAGAGGAGTACGACCGCTCAGAATCGTTGCTGGCCAACATACTTCCGGCAAGCATTGCCACCAGGCTCAAGAACCCAGCTACGACGATCATCGCCGACAGGTACGACGACGCCTCCGTCCTTTTCGCCGACATCGCCGGCTACACCGAACGCGCCGGCGAATCGACACCTGCGGATCTCGTGGAATTCCTCAACCGGCTCTACACCGAATTCGACCACCTCGTCGAGGAACACGGACTCGAGAAGGTCAAGACGAGCGGCGACTGCTACATCGTTGTCAGCGGCGTTCCCGAGCCTCGACACGATCACCTCGAGGCGCTGGCGTGCTTGGCATTACGGATGGCCGACGCGATCTCCGGAATGAGAGACCAAGTCGGGCGACGGGTACCCATCCGCATCGGGATGGGCACCGGCCCCGTCGTGGCGGGCGTCGTCGGCACCCGGCGGTTCTTCTACGACGTATGGGGCGACGCCGTCAACGTCGCCTCGCGCATGGAGTCCACCGGTGTCGAAGGTCGCATCCAAGTTCCGCAGGAGATATGCCAACGACTAAGCCCCACATTCATTTTCGAGCCGCGCGGCGAGGTGGAGGTCAAAGGCAAGGGCGTGATGAACACCTGCTTCCTCGTCGCACAACGCGACGACGCTGAGGTGCTCAGCCAGCCGGCGGAGGCGGCGGAGGCGGCACCGGCTGCGGCCACGGCAGTGGGTCCGGCAGGTAGTCGACCGGGCCCGCAGGGATGTTAGTTCCCGGCGGTGGCGCCGTTCCCGGTAGCGGCTGACCAAGCTGATCGGGTGTCAGCCGGCCCATCCCCCCGTGCCAGAGGGCGTGTGCGCCTTTGAGCGCCGGAATGAGGCTCGGTTGGTCGGTCACATCGCCCGGCGCGATGCTGTACATGTTTCCCTGGTCGGGGGGCGACAGCTTGTAGTTCTGGGGTAAGAGGAATGAATTGCCGCTCAATGCCGAACTCGGGTCCATCGGCTGTGCGGGCTCCGAGCCAGGTACCGACGGAGCGGGGTACTGGCTCAAGAGAAGATCGACGGGAGCGCCCGAACCCGGCGGTGCCGCCGGTCCCAAGATCGCTGTGACGGGTGGCGCCAGAACGTCATTCAAGTTCTGCGGCGGCGGAGCGACGCCTGGATCGGCGGGCGGAGGGGGCGGCGGATCCGCGGCGGCCGTCGCCATCGATACGACCGCCGTACCCGTCAGCATCCCAGCCACCGAAACAGCCGCTGCGAAACCCCTTGCGCTGATCCGTCTTTCCCGGCGCGGCACCTCAGAACACTTTCGTGACGCCGTAGTAGGCGACAATGTCGTCGCTGTCGGTGCCCGAACTTGTCAACACCGCGTATGACCGCAGCGACGATGCGCCGACGCAGTTGTCGATCTTGATGTGAACGTCCTTGAGCGTCACCCGAGACTGGGTGCCCTTGAACGCCTTCTTATCCACGGGAACGTTGATCACTTCGCCCGGCCTGGGCTCGACCTCGATCTGGCCCTGGATCGGGAACGTCAGAGACGTCGGTAATTGCGCCGCCCCGGTGCCGGTGAAGAAGTTACCCGTGCCAATGCCGATCGACCCGTTCAGCTTGATCTTGTCCATCGCGATGGCGCAGCCGATCTGATATCCGGCCTCAAGTGTTCCTCCCTTAACCGAGCCGCTCACGTCTCCCATGAAGGTTCCGCCGACCATCCAGTCGCGCGACGACAGCGCGGTCGTCAACGGCGCCACCGGCAACTGAGTCTCATCCTTCGCGGAAACCGTCAACGTCCGGCCGTCCTGGGTATGGGCGATGCCCGGAACTTCCGATGCGACGGCTCCCGTGTCCGGTGGGGGTCCGGCATCGGCGGCCGGCACCGCCGGCGGGTCGGTTGGCGGGGGATCAGCTAACGCGAGCGGAGCTGTCCCGATCGGGGCCAGCATGCAGACAGCGGCAATGCTGGCAAATCGATTCTTCATCTGGCGGTGGCCCTCTCATCGAGTGGTTTACGGAACGAGTGTCGAATCCTTGGATGCATCACACGACTTTCGTGACGCCGAGATAGGTGATGACGTCGTCGGTGTTGTCGGTCGAACTCGTCAGCGTCGCGTACGACCGGATGAACGACTGGCCAGCGCATGCGTCGAATTTGATTCGCAGGCCGGTGATTTGAATCCGTGGAACGGTGCCCTTGAACGCCTTCTTGTCGACCGACACGATGTTCACGGTGCCGGGCTTGAGGTCGATCTTTATCTGTTCGGAGAGGTTGGCCGTCAGAGACGGGATGAAGCCCACGGCGAGCCCGGGCGTGAGGCCAGCCGACGAGATCGATTCGACGTCGTCCGCGAGGATTCCGCAGCCGATCTGGTATCCGGCTTCGAGCGTTCCACCGGCGAGCTTCGTGCTCCCGCCGCCGGTGATCGCGCCGGTGAATGTCCCGTCCACCAGGTACTCCCGTGACGCCGGCGAGCCTGTCAACGGTGCCACCGGCTCCATCGATTCGTTGCTGCCCTGGACCGTCAATGTCCAGCCGTCCGGCGTCTTCAAGACACCCGGCGCGGCTGACGGCACTGGCCCATTTGGCCCCGCTGGCGGCGGTGCCGTGTCAGCAGCCGGTGTGACAGGGGCGGGCGGCGGATCAGCGAACGCGAGCGGCGCCGCCGCGGTCGGGACCATCACGCACACTACGGCCAAGGTGGCAAAACGATTGAACATGTCGCGTTGGCGCCTCTCATCGTCTGGATCCCGACGGGATCTGTCCCCTGGGATGATTGAGGGGACGGGTTTCCAAATGGTTAACGGACTGACAACAGTTCGCGCCAGACACCCGTCTAGTGAGCGACCGATGGTGCTAGCTCTCCGTGCCCGCAGGCAGGCAATGGATCGCTCTTGGTAACCAGTTGTTGACGCTCCGTTCACGATTGAGACAGCTGCTCGATCGATGCTGCTGCTTGCAGAACTCTGTCATCGTCATATTCAGCGGGGTCACCGCGGGGGAAGGAAGTGATGAGGCCATCACACGCGTTCGCGCGGACGTTGACGATCGCACTGACCGTCTGTGCTTTCGGGTTAGCCACCGGCCCCTCGGCTGTGGCCGACCCCACCGATGCCAATCAAACAGACGCGCAACCGGCAATCCCGGGCGCCAGCGCACCGACGGCGTTCACGCCGGGTTCTCCCGACGCCAGGCCCGCCGCGGCCGACGCCTGCAAGCAGTTCTCGGCGGCCATGAACTACGCGGCCACCAACTACGAAGACTTCGCTTACGCGAGCGCCGGTGCCGGCAACTATGTCAACTACGGAGATCCCAGCGTGGATAGCTCGAACGTCACTGGGCGGACCGCGCTGCGGGAAGCCGCCGGCGTGGCACTCGACGCTTCGGGTACACCAGGTTTGCAGCCGGAGATCGCGAATCCGATGCGCACCTGGTCGCTTGATGCGGCGAAGCTGCTGGTGATCATGGGAGTTCGCGGCGGCGGTGACTCGCTCAACTCGGCGGCAACGGACTTGAACAACGATGCGCGCAACGTGCAGATGGCGTGCGCCGCAGCGGGAACCCGCGCTTAGAGAAGCTTCGACAGAAACGCCTGTGTGCGTTCGTGTTTCGGATTCGCCAGCACCTCTCGCGGATTACCGCTCTCGACAATGACGCCGTCGTCCATGAACACCAGTTGATCCGCGACCTCGCGGGCGAAACCCATCTCGTGGGTGACCACCAACATCGTCATCCCGGCCCGGGCCAGGTCTCGCATCACGTTGAGGACATCGCCCACCAGTTCCGGGTCGAGCGAGGACGTCGGCTCGTCGAACAACATCAGCTTGGGATCCATCGCCAGCGCCCGCGCAATCGCGACGCGTTGCTGCTGACCGCCTGACAACTGCGCCGGGTACGCGTCGGCCTTCTCCGACAACCCCACTTGGTCGAGCAGGTCGCGTGCTCGCCGCACCGCGACGTTCTTCTTCATCTTCTTCACGTGAAGCGGCGCTTCGACGATGTTGTCCAGCGCGGTGCGATGCGGAAAGAGGTTGAAGTGCTGGAAGACCATTCCGATATCGCGGCGCTGCCTGGCTGCGTCCCGCGGACGCAACTCGTGGAGTTTGCCGCCGCGCTCACGGTAGCCTACCAGTTGCCCGTCGACGTAAAGTCGCCCAGCGCTTACCTTTTCGAGGTGATTGATGCAGCGCAAGAATGTCGACTTGCCCGATCCCGACGGCCCGACGATGCACAACACCTGACCGCGCTCCACGGTCAACGTGACGCCCTTCAGAACCTTCAATGCACCGAAGTTCTTGCACACTCGGTCGGCGACAACCATCGCCGTCACGGATGCTCACCCACGACGCGCTGCGCCTGAGCCAGCGCCTCGAGCTGTTTGGATGTCAGCTTGCGCGACGCCCCCCGAGAGAAATACCGCTCAAGGTAGAACTGCCCGACCATCAGGACGCTGGTGATCGCCAGATACCAAGTCGCAGCGACCAGCAGCAGCGGGATCGGCTCGAAGCGTGCCATCCCGACGTCGTGTGCGCGCCCGTAGAGCTCCAGGGTGTAGGGCACCGCGACCACCAGAGACGTGGTTTTCAGCATGCTGATCACCTCGTTCCCGGTCGGCGGGATGATCACGCGCATCGCCTGCGGAAGGATCGTGCGTCGCATCGTCATCCACCACGACATGCCCAGCGCGGTCGACGCCTCGGTCTGCCCTTCGGGCACGGAACTGATTCCCGCCCTGATGATTTCAGCCATGTACGCCGCCTCGTTGAGGCCGAGTCCGATGACCGACAGGCCGAAATAGAACGAAATGTGCTGCAGACTCAGATGAACGAAGCTGGGCCCGAACGGGATTCCGAACTGGATGCTCTGGTACAGCGTAGGAAACAGACCCCAGAAGACCAGCTGCACGTACACCGGTGTGCCCCGAAAGATCCAGATGTACACCCAGGAAGCAGAACGCAAGACGGGGTTCGGCGAAAGCCGCATCACCGCGAGCGAGACACCCAGGACGATCGCCAGCAGCATCGCCAGGGCCGTGAGTTGCACGGTGTTCCATGCGCCGAGCGAAATTCGTTTGTCGAAAAGGTATTTCCAGAACGTCGGCCACGAGTACGCCTCGTTGGTCGCAACGCCGTTGAGGAACAAGCCGACGAACGCGAGAATGACAATCGCAGACGCCCAGCGCCAGGGATGCCGCAGTGGCACCGCGTTGATCGGGGCCGGCGCTGACTCCTCGGCCGTGACCATCAGTTGACGGCGCCGTTGATGACCGGCTTGTCGATCGCGCCTTTCTGGACATCCCAGTTCGTCAGGATCGTCTTGTAATCACCGGTCTGGATGACTTGCTGCAACGCCGCCAGCAGCGCCTTGCCCAGCGGCGACCCCTTTTCAATCGCCCACCCGTACGGTGCGGTCTTGAACAACTCTCCCGCGCCGACCAGTTTGCCGCCGCTGTCCTTGATGGCATAGACGCTCACGGGGTAATCGGCCGTCATCGCGTCAGCTTGGCCGACGACGACAGCGCTGGTCACCTGGTCCTGCCCGTCGAATCTGAGGATGTTGATCGCGGGCTTGCCGGCCTTGATGCAGGCATCGTTCTTGGCGGGCAACTCATTTCGCTCCTGAATCGTCCCGGTCTGTACCGACACCTTCAGTCCGCAAGCGTTGTTCGGATCGATCGGGGGTCCGGAACGCTGGACCCACAGCGAACCCGCTTGGAAGTAGGTCACGAAATCTACTTGCTGTTCGCGTTCTTTGTTGTCCGTGAACGACGACATGCCCACGTCGACTGTTCCGCCTTTGATTGCGGGAATGATGTTGTCGAATACCGATTCTCGGTAGTCGGCTGTGACGCCCAGGACGGTGGCGACGGCGTTCATCAAGTCAACTTCGAAGCCGACGATCTTGCCGTCCGGGTCCTTGAATTCGTTGGGCTTGTATGTCGGGTCCGTGCCGACGATCAACTTGCCCGCCTTCTTGACGTTGTCGGGCAACAGATCGGCAATCTTGTCCACCTTGCCGAGTTTCACTGACGTCGTGGGATTGCTGGGCCCAGAGCTTTCGGTGTTGTTGGCGCATCCGGTCAATACCAACGCAACTGAAGCGACGACCGCCCCGGCTATCAGCCACCCGCGTGCCCTCACGATTGCCCCTTCCCTGGTTCACGACCACCGGTAACGAACCCTACGACCTCCGTGTTTCATCGGCGAGGTAATGACGGCAAGGGAATTTACCTTCAGCGTTCGTACAGCTGTGAAAGACTTTCCGGCATGACTGCACTCGAACCGCCAAGACTGTTGCAACACATGTGGAAGACGACCCTCGTGTCGGGAATCTTGTCGCTGATCCTCGGCATCCTCGTGCTGGCGTGGCCGGGGTCGACGATCATCGTCGCGGCAGTCCTGCTGGGGATCTATCTGTTGGTCAGCGGCCTCACCCAGGTGGTCATGGCGTTCAGTCTGCACTCCTCGGCGGGCGGACGCGTGTTGTTGTTCGTCAGCGGCGCCGCGTCGATCGTCCTCGCGATCTTGGCGTTCAGGCACTTCGCCAATGCGATTTGGCTGCTGGCGATCTGGATCGCCGTCGGCTTCATCTTCCGCGGCGTGGCGACCACGGTCTCAGCGCTCAGCGATCCCCATGTCCACGGTCGCGGGTGGGAGATCTTCTTCGGGGTGATCAGCCTCCTCGCGGGAATCGTGGTGCTCGCCTCGCCTCTTGAAAGCCTCGCGCTGCTGGTGATGGTGGTAGGCATCTGGCTGATCGTCATCGGCGTCTTCGAAATCGTGTCGGCCTTCGGGATCCGTAAGGCATCCAAGAATGGCGAAACCACGCCCCAACCGCACGCACCGGCGCAAGGATAGATCCATGACTGAAACACCGGGCCAGCCCGAAACACCACCACCGCCCGAGCCGTACGGTCAGGGCTACGGTCAGGGCCAAGCCGTGCCACCGCCGGCTCCGCCGCCGATGCCGTACGGGAGCGCGCCTCCCCCACCCGTGTCGCCGCGCAACGGGATGGGTATCACCGCGTTGATCCTCGCCATCATCGGCCTGCTCTTGTGTTGGATCCCGATCTTCGGCACCGTCGCCGCAGGGATTCTCGGCATCCTCGCGGTGATCTTCGGGTTCCTCGGCCGCGGCCGTGCCAAGCGCGGCGAGGCGACCAATAGCGGCGTGGCGCTTGCCGGAATCATCCTTGGCTTCCTGTCAATCCTCGCCGCGGTGGTGAGCATTGTGCTGTGGTTCTTGTTGTTCAAGTCGGTCGGTTTCAGCAGCTACATGGACTGCATGAACAGCGCCGGTAACGACACCACCGCACAGCAGAAGTGCAGCGACGAGTTCCAGCACCACATCGAAACGCAATTCAGCGTGACGCTGACGGACACGCCAACGCCGTAGCGCCTACAGCTGCCGCCGGCGGGGCATGAACTCCAGCGACAGCAGCACCACGAACGCGGGCAGTACGTGCCGCAGCGACAGCAGTGCATAGCGCTGCCCGCCGAGCGCATGGAACTTACGCAGGTAGCGGTACAGCGACTCCAACGCGATCCACGGGTCCAGCAAGTGGATCGCTTTGTAGGCGACCGTCTGGACCAATCCCCTGTCCTTGTTGTTGAAGATATCGGGGAAAGCCGCGAACGCTAACGACACCCGTTCCCCGCCAGTGGCTTTCGCCGCGTGCACCATGTCGACGGTCAGGCGCTCGTCGATACCGTTGGGTGCGCCGGGCCGCCGCCACGGCACATCGAGCGTGATGTCACGGCCGCCACCCGCCGTCGCATAGCGATGAAACCCTTGCACCTGTCCTGAGGCGTCCCGGCCGATGATCAGTTGAATCCCCGGATAGCGCCGCTCCAGCGCACGGTCGAGAATCATGGAGAAACCGCGCTCGGTGTGCGCGCCGCTGTGCGACGCGTAGAGCACCTTGGCGAGTTCGGCTTGCAGCGCGTCGTCAATCGCCTGCTCTGCGATCACCTCGGTGGTGATGCCGAAGTTGTGGGTGCGCTGCACGGCTTGACGAAGATTGCGGTACTTGCGGCCCACCATGTCGAACGCCCCGACGTCGATGACGACGTCGCGTCCGATCGGGATCGTGCGCATCGTTTGACCCACCACCGCAACGTCTTTCCACAGCGGCAGTCGCGGTTCGCTGCAGCAGAGCACCATGATCCGCCAGCCGCGGGTATGGCACATTCCGACGAAATCGGCTACCAGTTGCGGGAATTGCGCCTCGTCTCCGAGTGGGTCGCCGCTGACAACCGCGAAGCCGATGCGCGTGCGGTACGCGATCGCGGCGGTGCCGTCAGCGTTGAAGTAGTAGCTCTTCAGGGACTGCATCGCGAACGGCGCCAAGGGATCACCGTGCGTCGCGTTGATCAGTGCCCAGATTCGCGGCAGGTCCTCCGGGCGCGGCCGTGACGCCGTCGGCCACATCAAAACCCATGCGGCAGCGACGATCAGGATGCTGCCGAACAATTCGAACGACAACACGTGCGACGCGAGCCCGACGAGCAGAACGATCATCGCTGCGGTCGCATGTGCGGCTGTCACGGGTCGGCCGAGGAAGATGCCGCGGGCGATCAGCACGACGCCGCTAAGGATGGTCAGCGACCACGCGAGCCGGCCGTCGGCATCCCAGTCGGCGTGGTGGCGGTCGTGGGCCAGCAGGACCACCAGCCAGCAGAACACGCTGAGCACGCCCAGCGCGCCGATCCAGCGGGCCGCGGGCCCGTCGACCTTGACGACGACGCGCTCACGGACCGGAACCTTGGCGACTTTGACCGGCCTAGTCATCAGCTAGAGATTACGCCGGATCGGGCTTTGAGCCGGGGAAATACTTCACGATTCCCTCCTGAACCACGGTGGCGATCACCCCTCCGGTGCGGTCGAAAAAGTGCCCTGTGCCCAGTCCCCGGGAGTCGGCCGCGACGGGCGACGTCGTCGAGTACAGCACCCAATCGTCGAAGTTCACCTGCCGGTGAAACCACACCGAGTGGTTGACTGTCACGGCGAAAATGCGATCGAACCCCCAGGACAGGCCGTGGGTGGTGATGATCGAGTCGAGCACCGTGGTGTCCGAGGAGTACACCATCGCAGCCGTGTGCAACAGCGGATCCTCGGGCATGGCACCGTCGGCTTTCATCCACACCCGGTTGTAGGGAAGCCGGCCTCCCTTCTTACGCAATACCCAGGCGGGATCGTTGGTATACCGCCACTCGATGGGCCGCAAAGCATTGACGAAGGCGGGAACAGTCTTCTCGTAGCCGCGAAGCAACTCGTCGATCGGTGGCAGAGCTTCAGGAGGGGCAACGTCGGGAAAGTCCACGCCATGTTCGAGCCCACGCCCGCCGGACAGATACGAAAGCATCGCGGACGCAAGGAGTTTGCCGTCCTGCATCGCGTCGACACGCCGGTTGGCGAAGCGGCGCTCATCGCGCAGATTCACGACGTGGTATTCGATGTCGGCGTTCGGGTCGCCGCCGTTGATGAACGTCACCGCGAGCGCGGCGGGCGGCAAGCCGGTGGTCACAGTTCGCGTGCCGGCGACAAGCGACTGCGCCATCAACTGCCCGCCGAAGGTACGGATCGGGGTTTTCGAGGGGTGCGAGCCGCTGAAGAGGTTGTCGTCGATGCGCTTGAGGTCGAGGGTGGCAACGAGCTGCTGAAAGTCGCCGTGCGCCACGCAGCCCTCCCCTACAGGTCTTCCTCCCCGATCCGGTGCACGTGAATCAGGTTGGTCGAGCCTACTGTGCCGGGCGGAGCCCCGGCGACGATGACCACGAGGTCGCCGCGCTTGTAGCGGCCCAGCTCCAGCAGAGACTTGTCCACCTGTCGGATCATGCCGTCGGTGCTCTGCATGTGCGGCACGATGAACGTCTCGGTGCCCCAGGTCAGGGCCAGTTGGCTGCGCACCTCTTGCTGGTCGGTGAACGCCAGCAGCGGCAGTGGCGTGTGCAGTCGCGCGAGGCGGCGCACCGTGTCGCCGGATTGGGTGAACGCGACGAGGGCTTTGGCGTCCAGCCGCTCGCCGATGTCGCGGGCCGCGTATGAGATGACGCCGCGCTTGGTGCGCGGCACGTGCGTCAACGGTGGCGCGGCCGTCGAGTTCTGCTCGACGGCCGCGATGATGCGCGACATGGTTTTGACGGCCTCGAGAGGATGCCTGCCGACGGAGGTCTCGCCGGACAGCATCAACGCGTCGGCGCCGTCGAGCACCGCGTTGGCGACGTCGGAGGCCTCAGCGCGGGTGGGCCGGGAGTTTTCGATCATCGACTC
The DNA here is from genome assembly GCA_035651275.1 of Mycobacterium sp. Classification (GTDB taxonomy): domain Bacteria; phylum Actinomycetota; class Actinomycetes; order Mycobacteriales; family Mycobacteriaceae; genus Mycobacterium. The sequence continues at coordinate 48,359 of DASRFZ010000240.1, forward strand.
GAGCATCTGAGTCGCGACGATCACGGGTTTGGCGTTCTCCCTTGCCATTTGGATCGCGCGCTTTTGGACCAGCGGCACTTCCTCCAGGGGCAGCTCGACGCCGAGGTCGCCGCGAGCGACCATCACCGCGTCGAATGCGAGAACAATCGCCTCGAGATTGTCGATCGCTTCAGGCTTTTCGAGCTTGGCGATGACGGGCACGCGCCGGCCGACGCGGTCCATGATGTCGTGCACCAGTTCGATATCGGCCGGAGACCTGACAAACGACAGGGCCACCAGGTCGATGCCGAGTCGCAGCGCAAACTCCAGGTCCTCAACGTCCTTGTCCGACAAGGCCGGTACCGACACATTCATGCCGGGCAGCGACAGGCCCTTGTTGTTGGACACCGGGCCGCCCTCGGTAACCGTGCAGACGACGTCGTCGGATTCGATGGTGTCGACGACGAGTGCGACCTTGCCGTCGTCGACAAGCAGTCGGTCGCCGGGCGCGGCGTCGTGGGCGAGCTGCTTGTAGGTGGTGGAGACACGGTCGTGGGTGCCGTCGCAGTCCTCGACGGTGATGCGCACGGTGTCGCCGCTTTGCCAGAACGCGTGTCCGGCGGCGAACCGGCCGAGCCGGATCTTCGGTCCCTGAAGGTCGGCCAGAGTGCCGACCGCGCGGCCCGTCACGTCGGACGCCGCGCGAACGCGGTCGTAGGCGGTCTTGTGATCGGCGTGGTCGCCGTGGCTGAAGTTGAGGCGGGCGACGTCCAGGCCCGCCTCGACGAGGTCGCGCACCATTTCGTCAGAGCTGGTGGCAGGGCCGAGCGTGCAGACGATCTTTCCGCGTCTATTCACAAATTTCGAGCATAGTCCGGGTCAGCCGGCCTTCGGGCGCGGCGACACTACCCGTAAACCGTGGGGACGAGCGGGAAGCCGGGCATGTTGCGAACGACCGTCCAGCCGATGGAGGCAACGATGATCAGGGCGACGAGCGCGGGCGTCATGGCGGGTTTATCTGCGCGGCGGCGGAACACCACCCAGGCGATGAGAGCCGGGATTCCGACGAGAAGGAAGACGTTGTCGATGACTGCGGCCGAGAAGTTTGCGTGCAGCAGGTCGTGAGTCATTCGCAGACCGCCGCAGGCGGGGCAGTTCCAGCCGGTCAGCAATTTGAACGGACACTGCGGAAAGATCGAACCGCGGACATGAGGGTCGACGAGGCCGGTGTAGGCCGCCGCGCCGGCGATGGCGGCTCCGGTCGCGAGCGCGGTGAAAGTCTTCCGTCGGCTAGTGGGAGCCGTGACACTCATGCGTTCAGCATGCCACCGGACGGCGGACCGGGACAGGTGCGGGCTCAAACGGCGTCTAATTTCGCGACCTGGTCGTTGAACAACTTAACGAGGGCAAGATTGTCTTGTTCATCTGGCGCACCCAATCCGAAACCCTTTGGCGCATCTTCACCTTGCGTTTGACTACAGGTGGCCCAGAGGAATACCCCACGATGAAAACCCACTGTCGACAAGAGCCAGTCACCACCATGTGTTCGCAGAGTTGTGATCGACCAGGCAGGCAACCCGGACAAATGCCGCTGTTCAATCGCATATTGCTGCTCATCGGCGGTTCGAACCGTACGGCAGGCGCTGACGAGTGATTGATAATCTGGGCGCTCCGCTGTCAGCCCAATCGTCATACCGAACGCACTTCCCTTACTCTGCAGGCTCATTCGTCCCACTTGGGTGGAGTGAGGCCCTTCGAAGAACGCCACACACTCCGGTGGCTTGACCTTGGATCCAGATACCGAAGAGATGTTTCCGCCGGTTTTAACCTCAGGGCCAATCCAGTTCGCTCCATCAATCACCGGGAAAGACGAAGGATCGACAAGCATCGACTGCTCAAGTTGCGTAACGTCTGGCTTCTGTTCATTTCCTGAATTGGTAAGCACGACAATCGAAATCCCCGCAATGACAACGATTACCACAGCGACCACAAGGAGTGTGGCACGCCTCGACAAGGGCGGCCACGAACTACCCGGACCACCACGCGGTCCATAAATGCCCGGATCCATCGGGTAGTAGTCCGTAGTTGCTCCTAACTTCTCTGACCCCCTCGACTGATCGTAGTACTTACCGAGCGGGAAAGGTTACCTAGCGGCCGTGGTCAAGGTCGTGATACAGCCGGATCGCGGATTGTCGGCTGCCGCAGGAGCATTCGCACTTAGTGGGCGGCAATAGATGTCGTACCCGGCCTCAATTGGTGGCACGCACCCGCAGCAGGCGAGCGAGCTCGTCACGGTCGGCTATGCCGAGTTTGGTGAAGATGCGGTAGAGGTGTCCCTCGACCGTGCGAGCGGAGACTTTGAGCCTGTCCCCGATTTGTCGGCTGGACAGGCCCGCAGCGACGAGTGTCGCGACTTCGCGCTCTCGATCGGTGATGGGAAGCGGCCGCTCAGTCGCGGCGATCGCTGGGCTGCGTAGTTCGCACTGGCTAGCGCGCCAGTGCGCATGCGTCGAGGACTCTAACTCCTTGAGCCGCATGCAGGCCCGAGCATGTTCACGCGCTGCGTGCGCTGACGCGTCGGCCGCCATGGCCATTGCGCCTAGCTCCTCGAAGCGACCGGCGACGACGTCAAGACGGTCGCCGTCGTGGTCGGCCAGGCCTCGGCTATGTGCGGCGATAGTTTCTGCCAGCGGACTCCGCAGCAAGTTGGCGAGTTCGCGAAGTCGCGCAGAGTGGGAACGGTCACCGAATCGCACAGCGGTGTGCAATGCGTGCATCTCGACGGGCAGCATGTCGGCATGGCGTGCCGTCTGCGCGGCGCGCTCCGCATGTACTCGCGCAACGGTTGTTTCACCGACCGCCGCACGTTCCCACGCCCGTGCTAATTCAAGTTCAGGCCGGAAAACCGCGACCTGCGGGCCCGTCGATGCCTCAGCTTGTGCCAGTGCGATCGCCGCCGCGGCACTGTTGCCGCGGGCTGCTTCCGCCTGAGCTTGCCAGGCGGCTACCAGCATCAGCCAGCCGCGCGGAAGTGCCTCAGCCATCACCGACACCGCGCTCTGCAGTTCGTCGCATGCCTGGGCCAGAGCTCCTCGACCAAGGTCGACACGCCCAGCCATCGCGTTCACAATTGAATTGGCTTGCGCTGCACCGGCTGTCATCTCACGGTACCGGGCGCATACCTGGTCCGCCGCGGCGAAATCCCCGGTGGCCGTGAGCGCCAGCACCTCCGCGAGCCCGATCGCGAACCGCTGAAGACCAGACTCACACCGCTGCGCGGCGGCCAGACCCCGCTGAGCAATCACGGGCACCTCCTCGAAGCGGCCGCGCAGCGCCAAGGCGCCCGCGGTCGCGGAGGCAGCCCACACCGTACCCAGCGGCACTTGGTCCGGCGTTTCGCACGCGGCCAAGCCAACTGAGATGGTGTGGTTCAGCCGACCGGCAAAGAAATCGAACGACAACTCCATCGCGGTGACCAAACTGAGCATGGCCGGCGACGAGACGCGGTCGCGAACCGTCGCTAACACAGAGCGTGCCAAATCGACGTCTCCGCATGCCCAATAGAGGTTCGCCGCTCTGGTGCACCCCCAGCGTACGATCGATAGCGCGTCTTTGCCGTCGGGCTCCAACGCGGCCAGCAGTGATTCTGCCTCATCGCCGCGACCTTGCCAGCTCATCGCCTCCGCTAACACGATCGCCGCGGTCAAACCGCCGCCGCTGTCGTAGGCGAATTGCGCAAGCTGTTCTCCCAGAACAACATTCGACATAGTCACCGCGCTCGCCGCGGCATGAGTGATGAGATGCACATCGGGTTCCACGTCGCAATGAGTCATCAACTGGGCCAGCTGAATCTCGGCGCGCACATCGGTTCCGGCTCGGTTGCCGTCGGCGGGCGTCGATCTCGCCGGCCGCGACGTCAACAGGTGCTGGACCAGCAGAGTGTTGAGTTGCCGTGAGCGCACAACACCACCGCGTTTGCGCACGACTTCGCGCATTACTGGGTGCCCAAGCCGGGCTATCGTATGCGATCCGTCGGCGACCAGCTGAATCGCTCCTCGCCGCTCCGCGCGCGCGACGGCGTCCGCATCGCATAACTGGCGCAGTACATTCCAATCGAGCACCTCGGCCGCGGCAACGATTTCGACGACCTCGAACTCGTCAGCGGGCATCGTTTGGAGAGGTGCCTCCAAAAGATCGCTAAGGTCCGAGCCGACCTGCAATGGGCGCTTCAGCCGCCAGCGGCCATCGTCGTAAGTTAGATTGCCGTTCTCCAACGCGGCGGTCAGCAGACTGCGCACAACCAGCGCAACCCCGCTGGAGAGATCATGCAGCTGGTCGACCACCGCGTACGACACCACCCCATCGAGCACCGCGCTGACAAGCTCGCCGGTCTGCGCGCGCGTGAACGGCTCGATGTCGATGCGCAGGAGGTGGCGCTCTTTCCACAGCGCTGTCACAACGTCAGGAATCGCGTCACCGGAGCGGATCGTCACAATCATCTTCGTGTCACCGCTCGTCGCGACTTGGTGAATCACCAACGCCGACAACGGATCAAGTAAATGGGCGTCGTCCACGACCATGAGCAGATCTTGCTCGTCCGCCAAAGCGTGGTGCGCTGCCGCCAACAAAACGGCCGGCTCATGGGGTTCGGGGACGGGCACCCAACGCAAGAAAGCAGCCAACGGGACAGCACGCGCTGTTTCGGTGCCCAGTATGAAGCGTTGGCGAAGCCCCGTTGAGGCAAGCGTGTCTGCCAGAGAACGGGCCAGCGCCGATTTGCCTACGCCCCCCTCACCAATGAGGACGACACCGCGATAAGGCGAATCCGTTTCGAGCGCTTCCAAGGCGCGCTGTAACTCCCCGACACGACCAACGAATGGCCATTGCAACACCAGTCGCCCCTCCTCGACCGGGACCGACCGCCATCGATTACTGAGAGGCATGACTCTACTCGGTGGGAGGTACCGGGCCGACCAAATGAGCAGCTCACAATAACGGTCACCGAACGAAAGCATCCAGGCTGCAAGGTTCCGCGACCGTCGGGGTCGGCGGTTCGGCGCGAGGGTCAGCCGAATTTCACCGGGTTTACCACCGCGATTTCGTTTTGTGGACCAATGATGAGGACCGCATCCGCGCCGTGTATCCCAGGGGGAACCTTCAAGCTCGCTCCGGCACACTGTGGGCCGGCGCCCAACTTCCACTGGCTCTGCGCCTTGAAGAGAACCGTTTGCCCGGCTTCGTCGATGAAGGCGGTGGTGAACGGAGTCGTGTCAGGCACGCCGGAGACCTGGAAGTATGCATAGACCACATCGCCCGGTGCGACCGCTGCCAACGTCTGCGGCTGTTCTTTTGTGCTGTTGCCAGTGCAATCCTGCGATGGAGCTTTGGTCCAGCCGGCTGATTTCGCGGTCGCGTTCGGGTCAAGGTGTGGCAGCTTGGCCAGGTAGGGCGACGCATAGCTTGGATCGCCACCGTTACGCGCGATCCGGATCACGTCGGCGGCGAGTGCGACCGGTCGGATCAACGAGGAGCCGGATGTGAATTCGCCCAGTTCTCCGTGAGATGTCTCTGCTGTCACGACGGCGGAGTTGATGCCGATCAGCTCGCCGGCGTTGTTGATCGAAGCGCCGCCGGAGTTTCCCGAGCCGAGCCGCTCGGTGCTGTCGATCCAGAACCGATCGGTGTGTGTCGACGGATCGGAGGTAAAGGACGCGACGTCGCCGCTGGTGATGGTCAGCGGCCCGGCCGCAACTCCCGGAGTTCCCGTCAACGCCGGGTAACCGAGCGCAGTGATGTGGTCTCCCGTGTGCAGCGCATTGCTGTCTCCGAGGGGCACAGGTTCGGGCAATCCCAGGGGCCCAGGGTTGAGCGGGCTGCCGTCGTTCTTCGCGTTGATCTTCATCACCGCGATGTCGAGGTACCCGTCGGAGACGATGGTGGTCGCGCGGTACCTGGGTACAGCTGGGCTGGCGTCATCTTTCGCCAGCGCGATCAGGTACACCGCGGCGTCGTCCTGACGTTCGGGGTTTCCCGGGGGCAGGGCGCTGGGATGGCCGACGTGGGCGTTGGTCATGATCAGCCCGTCGGATCCGATGATCGTTCCGGAGCCTTTCCATAAGGGCGTGCCGTCGTTCTGGGTGGCGACGATCTGGACGCTTGCCCGTTTGACCCGATTGAGGTGGGCGGCGGTCAATGCCGTCTGTTGCTCCCTGCCCCGTCGATCAGAAAGCAGGATCGCCGCGGTGATGCCGGCAGCGACGAGCACCAGCACCCCGACAATCGCAGCGGCTCGCATCGCGATCGTGTGACGACGTTTGGCGGCGGTTGCTTTCTGAGCAACCGCGATGTTGACCATCGGAACCAACTCCACGTCGTATCCGGCGGTCGGGTGCCCGAGGCGCACCCTGGTGGGCTCGGTGATCTTTTTCTCGACGATCTTCTGGCCGTCGATGTACGAGCCGGACCTTGACTGGTCGACGTACCACCAGCCGTTAGGTCGGTGCTCGAGCACGGCGTGGTTACGCGATACAGCCGGGTCGTCGGCAACCACGTCGACGCTGGCGTCGCGACCGATCCGCACCGGTGACGCCGGGTCGAAACGCCTGTCGCCAGCGCGGCTGCGAACCAAGATTCCGTCGCCTGGTTGGCCCGCAACCGACTCTCCGCTATAGACCCACGTGGTATTCCGGTCAGACGTTTGGCCCGCCTCGCCCGCCGTCGTCGCTGTCTCCTCGACGGCGATGACAGCGTCGACCCCGCCGTCTAGTGCGCCAAAGCACACCTCAGTCGATGGGCCCAACGTGGTGTGCTCGATGGGTTCGCCGTCCACCCATGTCGCCGAGTCGCTTGTGCTGCTGTGCAATTCCCACCCTGCGCCGGCGGGCCGCAGCTCGGCATGCAGCTGGGCAATGCCAGGCGCATCGAGCACAATATCCGAATCGGATGCACTGCCGATTCGCAGAAGCCTGTGTTCGTCGAATGTCCATATGCGGGTGGCGGTTTGAAATCGGATGCGGTGCATACCCTTACCTCGCGATCAATTTATGAAATGAATCGAGTCGAAAACCAGGCAGCCAATTCGCGCTCGCTCTTGGGGAGATGAAAAGGAATGTCGGGACCATCGGCGAGAAATTGGGCGCCGGTGAAGGTGCCCTCGGTGTCGATAGCGATCAGTGCCGGCCGATTGTTATTGGAGGGATCGGCGAAGCACGTGTATCGGCCGACTGGCTTGCCTTGGTGAAGCCACGCGTCATCGGGGCCGGCCACCGACTCACCACACCGGTGGGACCCAACGACCTTTACCGTGCTGTCGTACCACCCCAGCGCGGCCTGGCGATCGGGGTAGGCAATGAACGTCGCGTCGGGCGCTCCGGCGATCAGGTTGTGGGCGCAACCCAGCACCGCCCTCGCCGGTGACGGCGGGTCGAGGTGGCGGCAGTTAGCCTTGCTGTACTCGCCGCCGTTAAGCGAGTTGAGCAAGTCGAAGTCGCGCTGAGTGAAGAAGTCGGGGTCGATCCCCGGCGCCACCTGCACCGATGCACCGCCTTGCCGCCACCAATACGCCAGCGCATCAAGGCCGCCCGAGTCTGTCCAGTTAAAAATCTCCATCACCGCAGGGTCGCGATTCGCGATGATTGTCGACGGCGCCGCGGGCGTGAGCGAGTTATCCGCATAGCAGGCTTGCCGGCCTAACTCCTTGTGATTGACGCTCCACGGGCCGTCCGGCCCCGGCGGGTCACCCGGGCAGTTGGTGGCATGAAAGATAGCGGTGATGGATTTGTAGGCGTCTGTGAGGACATCGACGTTGGGAAAATGAAAGAACCGTCCGCTCGGTGCCCCGACAGCGGGATTTTTATCGCATGCAAGGACGGCGTCCGCCGCCAAGGTGGGGTTCTGCTGGGTGCAGTTGGTGCGGTTGTACCCGAGCGTGGGCATGACCTTGAGCAAGACGACGTCGGCTGCGGTGAGGCTGTCCGGCGCGGGGCTAGCCGGGGCCGCGGGTTGGGAGGCAGGCCCCCGGCCGGTCAGCGCCCAGATGCCTACGCCAGTGACCGCCGCGACGAACACTGACGCAGCAATGCCGATCGGTATCCAGCGCCGTCGCACTGCGGACGCGAATTGGCGGACGCCCCTGCGCTTTTCGTGAGGGCCCGGTTGTTTGCTCGGCAGGACGGTGTCACCGGCATCGTCACTCTCGTCAGATTGGGCCGGGATGTCGGATGAGGCCACGCCGACCGCTGCCGCGGCCGCCCGGGCAAACTGACCCGCACTCGCGTAGCGGTTAGCGGGATCTTTGGCCATCCCCCTCGCAATCACGGGGTCGAGTGCCTCCGGTATCTCCGATCGCCGCGAACTCGGTTGCGGGGCAGGATTATTCAGGTGTGCACCCATGACCGTCATCCGGTCGCCCTGGTAAGGCGGTGACCCGGTGAGTAATTCGTAGAGGACGCACGCCAGCGCATAGGTGTCGGCGCTGTGGGTCACCTTGTCGGCCTGGCCGGCGAAGCGCTCGGGGGCCATATACGCCCACGTCCCCAAGACGTCGCCCAGCTCGGTCAGCTGGTCCTCGGCGGCAGCACTGGCGATGCCGAAGTCCACCAGATAGGCGAAGTCGTCGCCGGTGAGCAGAATGTTTGCCGGTTTGACATCGCGATGGACCACCCCGGCGGTATGCGCGGCGTCCAGCGCGGCGGCGATCTGGCGCACAACGGCGACCGCCCGCGCCGGCTTCAATGGCCCGGAGTTTTTCAGCACCGTCTGCAAATCGGTGCCGTCGATCAGGCGCATGTCGACATAGAGGTGCCCGTCGATCTCACCGGCATCGTGGACCGGCACCACGTGGGGCTCCTGCAGCCGCCCGGCGATCCGGGCCTCTCGCTGCAACCGCTTTCTGAACGAGGGGTCCTGCGAGTAGCGCTCCGAGATGAGCTTCAACGCCACGATGCGCTGCATGGTGGTGTTCTCGGCCTCGAACACCTGGCCCATGCCGCCACTGCCGAGCAATCGTTTGATCAGATAGGGTCCGAGCTGCGAACCGGCGCGTACGTCGTGCGCGTCGTCGCTCATGGCCGTCTCCTCAATACGCGGATGGCCGACGGGCACAGATCAGCCCTTCCCGCAACGTGGTCATGGCCGCCAATTGAGAAGGGGCACAAGGTCGGCGTGCTTCGCAACGCAGGAATGGTCGTTTCATAACCGCGTTTCCTCCGAAGACTGGGCTCCTCGGGCGAGAACCGTCATGCCCACCCCGTAAATGGTTGCGGCGGCGATGAATTGAACAACGTACGACGTCGCGGTACCGGGCGTCAGGAAGATCTCGAGCACCCGCGCGACGATCGGCCCCCCGGCGCACATGCCGATTAGCCCCAGCTGGTACGTGCGCGAGAGCCCGCGGCCGCTCGTGTGAGGACGCACACCCCGGTACCGCTGCCATGCCAACACGCCGCCAACCGTTGCCGCAAGGACCGCGATCACCGCTACGACCGTCGGCACGTTAACTGGGCCGCCGAAAATCGCCGCGAATGCCGCCGCGATCACCACGACAATCACGGTCCGCCCCCACCCTGGGTTCGCTGTCGCTTGCGCCGACGACTGGCCATTCTCCGCATCGGCCACCGATCCCACCGGTTCGTTTGTTTCCATGGACGACTAGCCTCCAAACTTCTTGGTAGTCACCGGCTTTCGTGATCTAGGTATCTGACTGGATGCTGTTGGTGCTCCGCGGTGATTAGAACGTCACATCTTGTTCCGCGTGACCGATTTCCTGCGGCTGCTTGCCACTGGCGTCGTGGCATGAGACCACCACGTGGTAGGTGGTTCCGGTGTTGAAACCACTGAAGGTCAGGTTCGTGCTGCCTTTCGGGTTCACGTTGAAGTCGCGGTGAGTCTTTGTGATCCCGGTCGCGTCGTAAGTGCACTTGGCGGTTAGTTCCGACGAATTGGTAATCGTCGCTGTGATGCTGCCAAGACCTGGAGGACTGAACGACAGCGTGATGGCATCTGTCACCGGCACCGTTAAGGGAGCAGGCGCCGCTGGGGGAACCGGTTGGTGGGATACCGGAACCGGTGGTGGTGCGGGGGCCGGTGCCGGGGCCGGAGTCGGTTCGGATGCCGCGGGTGTGCTACACACAAGCGGAACTAGCGAGTCCCAGTGCGCGGAGGCGCCCGGTGCGTCACCGAAGGGGACATTTTGTTCAGCGGTGTCACCGTGAGCGAAGCCGTCGGCGCCCACAAAGCCCGTATATCTTCCTTGCGAGGTCGCGGTGGTTCCCGGTGCGTTCACGTTCCAGACGATGGAGAAGTCGAGATTGTCGCCCTGGATTCCGCCAGTAACCACCCCGTGCAGCGGGCCGTTGATGCCGCCCGTGGCGGTAGCATTCCCCGAGGCAGTCGGTCCGATCGAGCTGAAAACCACTGTGTCACCGTTGGATTGTTTGAGTGAGAAATTTCCATTAAAGGCATACTGGCTACAGGCCCCGGGGGCGAGTGGGAGCATCGGATGCGCGTGGGCGAGCGTGGAGACGGTGAGGAACGCCAGTGCACTCGTCGCCATTGCCGCAGCGGTTAACAGGGATCTGTTCACGATGGTTATCCGCGACATCGGAACTCCCTTCCCGTCTCACGAATCGATCCGCAAGGAAACGCTCTATTCGGTAGGTGGAGAGAATCGGACCCCGCCGAGCTTTGACATTAGAGACGCACCACCGCGGCGGCCTAGAGTAATTGCCTACTCTAAATTCGGTCGCCGGCGCGACGCGCGCAGATCAGCCCGTCCGCACCATAGTCGCGACCGCCAATTGAGAAGGGGCACAAGCTCGGCGCTTCGCACCGCACGAATGATCGGCTCATAAGCGCGTTTCCTCCGTACTGGGCTCCTCGGGCGAGATCCGTCGTCCCCACCCCGTAAATGGTTGCGGCGGCCACGAATCGGCAGGCTAACTGGCCCGCCGAAAAATTGCCGCGAACGCCGCCGCGATCACCGCGACAGTCAACGTGCGGTAGACCGTCTCTACCCGTTAACGATGGCGACGCTTCTTGGCGCTGAGTATTCCAGCGACGAGGAGCACGAGGACGATAACGAGGAGCAGCGAACCGCCGACTGAATCCCCGCGGTCGCCTCCATAACCGAGGAAGGCTCCCGCATGCACTGTACGGGCTAGAGCGTCGCATCCAACCCACAGCACAGCGAGGAGAGCAGGCAGCACCTGTATCCATCCGATGATGAGCGCGGCCCGAATGAGACCAGATCCGCGCTCCCCTGTGCGCAGGATTTGGGACTCGGCGATATAACCCAGAATGAGCCCTAATGGCGCGAACAGGATGGCGCAGACGAGCGCCGCGACAGCTGTTCGGTTGGTCCGAGGTGAAGACGCGTTGACCGGATGGGTTGGCCCGCTTAAGGGCTGCTGCGTGCGCTCGTTCGCATAACTCACGGTTTCCCTCCAAAGCTCTCAGGGTCTGCACGGAAGGGACCGTTACTGGGCGGTTGGCTGAATCGACGTCAGCCGGAACCAGCCGGGGTGGGTGCCGTCGTCGGTTGTGAAGCGGACAACGATGGTGTTGGCAGGAAAT
>DASRFZ010000241.1:0-4915 GCA_035651275.1 Mycobacterium sp.
CCACCATCAGCGGGGGACGACGGGTCAGCGCCGCGAGCGCGTTCCTCAACCCGGCGCTGCGGCGGCGCAACCTGTTTCTGGCCACCAAGACCGTCGTCGACCGCCTCCGATTCGAACGAGGGCGCGCGGTCGGGATTACCCTGCGCAGCGGCGGATCGCGGTTCGCGGTCGAGGCTCGCCGCGAGATCATCGTCTGCCTCGGCGCGTTCGAGTCCCCGAAACTTCTGCAATTGTCTGGCATTGGACCCCGCGATGTGCTCTCGGCTGCGGGGGTTCCGGTGTACCTGGAGCGTGACAACGTCGGCCGCCGGATGCGCGAACACCGTTGCCCCGTCAACACATACCGGCTCAACGAGAACCTCGGCTACAACCGCCACCTGTCGACTCCATTCGCGAAGGCCCGAACCGGTCTGTCCTATCTGGCGACCCGGAAGGGTCCGCTGTCGCGGCCCGGCGGCGGCGACGTCATCGCATTGTTCAAAACCCACCCGGAGCGTGACCGGGTCGACGGTCAGTTGCTCGCGACCCCGCTCACCGTCGTCGAACGCCACGGCCGCCGAGCGCGCGTCGAGCGATCGCCCGGCATTTCGTGTGTGGGCGAGGTGTTGCGGCCGACATCGGAAGGCAGCGCGTGGATCGTCTCGGCCGACCCGAACGACCCGATGGTCGTCGATCCGAACTTCCTCGCGACCGAATACGACCGCAGAACATGCGCCGGCATCATGCGCACGATGCGCGAGCTGTTCACCACGTCACCGATTGCCGACCACATCAGTTACGAGACTGCGCCCGGCCTGGACGCCCAAACCGACGACGAACTGATCGAAGCGGCGCTGAATGGTGGACTGACGGGCCACCACGCGATCGGCACCTGTGCGATGGGACCCGATGACGACGACGTCGTCGACGACCGGTTGCGCGTGCGGGGCATCGACGGCCTGCGCGTCATGGACTGCTCGGTGATGCCGATCATGCTCTCCGGCAACACGAACGGTCCGGTGATGGCGATGGCCAGCCGTGCCGCCGAGCTGATTCTCGACGACAACCGCACCGATGCGGAGCTCAGGCCCGCTGGTGTGTCCGCACCACATTCGCACCCCTGAGCCGGTCCGCCGCTGCGGTTGTTGTGAACCGCGCCACACGCCGCCCGCTCGATTCGGTGTGTCGCCTGCTCCCCTGTCACCCTTGGCAACCGGAGGTGTTTTCGATGAGCAGGCTCACCGGGGTGGTGGTGCTGATTGGGGCCGCATTTGCGTGGCTCGTCGCGACGGTTGCGGTGGCGGAGGCGACTGACTGGTCGGTGTGGGCGATCCTGCCGCTGACGCTGCTGTTCGCGGTGTTGGTCGGCGCGGTGACCCTCGCGATCGCCGTTCATCCCGGGCGCGGGCGGGCCGGAGTCTTCGGTCGCGGCGCTGTCGGAGTGCTGGTGGGTGTCGTCGTCGGGGAACTCGCCGCGCTCGTATTGTTCTCGGGCTCAATCGACAGCCGTCTCGACGAGCAGGCCGCTCGAAACGCGGCCGGCGCGCCCGCGGTGGCGCAGGCGTCGGCAAGCCTCGACCGGCTCCGCGACGAGCGCGCCGCGCTGGACAACGGCGTCGAGCAAGCGCGCGTCCAGCGGGACCAGGCGCTGGTCGTCGCGCGGTGTGAGTACAACCCGTCTGCTGCTTGCCCGCAGACCCGCATCACCGGCGTGCCCGGGACGGGCCCCGAAACCCGCACGGCCAACCAGATTCTCGCCGACACGCAGCGTGAATTGGACAACGCGGTCGCGATGCGGGACCGGCAGGCGCCCGGGCTGGACACTGGAATCACCACGGCCGCAGGAGCTCTCGATCGGTCGCGCGCCGCGGCAATGGCCTCCGCGGATCGCGGTCTGGGTGCGCGTTGGGTGGCGATGCATGACCATACGTTGGCCAACCCGGGAGCGATGGTGCTGTGGGCTGTCACGTTGGGGTTCTGCATCCTGCTGAGCCTGCTACCGCTGATCCTCAAGCTGTTGCGGCCGGGCAGCAAGAGTGCTCGCGCCGAACTCGATGCGGATACCACGATCTCGGTCAAGCGTGCGGAGGTGCGCGCGAAGATCGAAAACATGTGGGCCGAACAGCAACTCGCGAGTACGCGGTTGGCGATCGAGGCGCAGAACCAGATCGACCGCGAGATGCAGCGGCGACGCGTGGCCGAAGCGCTGGACTCTCCGGTGCGTGCGGAGCTGTCGCCCGACCCTGAGCCAGAGGAGGAAGACATGTACTTGCCGATCGAGGCCGAAGCTAGGGCTGCGAGCGCTGCTGCGTTGCCTGCGCGGGTTGAGGACGAGCCGGATTCCGGTCCGCCGCTGCTGCAGACCGCGGCGCGGTGGATCCGTCCGCTGGTGCCGCCGATCGTCGCCCGCGCGATCGACACCACGGCGCATCCGCTGCGCACCGCACGTCAGGTGTTCGAAGAGGTCGAAGAGATCACGTTCACGCTCAAGCGAACTCACAAAGTGACGGTCGGGTCTGAGGAAAGCGTCGAGCACGGCTCGCAGGTCTCGGATCGCGGCGAGCCGGCGGCGGCCCCGCGTCCGCATCCGCGTCCGGCCGCGATCGAGGGCCAGCGTCAGCTACCGGCCGGCGAGTAACTTCACCTGCGCGAGCAGGTCAGCCGATCGGGTCGAACCGGAAGACGGTCAATTGCCCTGCGAGCGACTCGAATTCGTCGGCTGTACCGTCGACCACAAGTCCTGACCGCTTGGCGAACCCCACCCCCACGGGCACTTGCGTAGGAAATTCTCGCAAGACCGGGCGCGCCTCATCAGGGGAAAGCTCAATGATATTGACCCGCCGTGACTTTCGACCCCGGCTCAACGTACCCTCCCCCGCGACGCGCGCGTTTTTGAGCCAGTCGGAACCGGGGTACCCGGCGACGACGTACAAGTGTCCCTGGAATGTGAACGGCGTCATCGGTGTGCTGCGAGGTTGACCAGAACGACGGCCAGGGACCGTCAGTACCATGGCCGGGCCCGTCGGGATGCCGAGTTTCTGGATCGCCATCATTACCTTGTTCATCGTCTTGAGATAGCGCGGCGGCTGCAATGTGGACATTGGTCAACTCCCTTGCGAGAAAAGGCTTTTGTGTTCTGTAACCCATTGCATCCAGGACTGCGCCGGACGGCCGAGGATCCGCGCGACGCCGTCGGTTACCTCCGCCGGGCGATCAACCGTGGTTGCCAGCATCGCGATGTATGCATCCCCGAACTCCGGCGGAAAACCGAGATTGACGAACCGCTGTCGCACGAGCTCGACGGGAACCTCGTTGTAGCGCAGCGGCCGACCTAACACAGATCCGATCACCTCGACCAGTTCAATGTTGGTCAGCGACCGTGGCCCAGTCAACGGAATGCGTTGCCCCAGAAGGTCGTCGGAGGTCAGGGCCCGCGCGGCGACCGCGGCGATGTCACTCTCGACGATCGGAGCGCTGGCCGCCGAGGCGTACGGTCCGCTGACTACATCGCCAGCTTGAATCTGCCCGCCCCACATACCTGCGAAGTTCGTCGCGAACACCGACGGTCGAAGGCTCACCCACGGCAATCCCGTGTCGATCGCCAGTTGTTCGACCTCCTTGTTTCGATCACCGCGGTATCGCGAAGGCTGGCGCGAGAAGTCGTCGTCGGCATTGATCGCGGAGAGCGCCACTAGCCGGCCGACACCTTGCTGCCGCGCCAGCCGTACCGTCGGCGCCATGTCCTCGCCCAGGGCGCGCGAGTTGAGAAATACCGCCGAGGCGCCGGGAATTGCCGCCACGACGCTGTCGACGACCTTCACCTCAGGAGGAAAGCCAGCGGCCTCCGGTCGACGGCTGACTGCCCGCACCTCCGCACCGGCAGCCACCAGTTCTTCTACCAACGGACGCCCGACATTGCCGGTCGCCCCCGTGACAACGATTGCCATGATCGACTCCTTCCTCGCATTGGCCGGATCATTCGGCCGAATACAAGGACGGAGCAGCGACGTGGAAAGTTACGGGATCGGGACGCCGACCTTGAGCAAGAACAAACCTGCGACGGTGCCATCCGGATGGAATGTCACCCGGAACTCTCCCGGCATCCTCTCCATCTGCAGCGGGATGTTCACCACCGTGAGCTCCCCACGCTGAACATCCGCAGGAGCTCCGTGCGATTGATATTTGCCGAACGCTTCTTGGTAGGTGCGCCAGGCGTTGGCAAGGTCCTTCGGCGTGAGATGTTGCATTTGCACGTCGAAATTAGCTGTGGCAGCGGTGAAGTCGCCTTGCAGGATGTCGTCGAGGATCGCCAGGGCCCGTTGGTCGGGAGACATCAGTGTGACACTGGTGGAAGGCGCGGCCGCCGGGCTTGAACTCGCCGGCGCATTGCTGCCGCCGCCGTGGCCCGCGCAGCCCGCGAGGGCGACCGCAGCGGTAGCGAGTACAGCCGCAACGATCATGTTCTTGCGCCGAGACTCAGCCATTCGGGCAATCTAGCGCACGATTCTCCCGCGTCGCCGCGATCGTCGTAACGTTTGTGGGGTGAACTTCGTCGTATGGGCATGACTTCAGAGCAACTCGCGAACGCGATGCGGGTGCACCGCCCGTACCTCATCAACCTCGCCTACCAGATGCTCGGCGACATCGGCGACGCTGAAGACGTCGCGCAAGAGGCTTTTCTGCGGCTGGCCCGAGCCGAAGGCGTCGAGGACGTCCGCGGCTGGCTGACCGTCGTCGCCGGACGATTGTCCCTCGACCAGGTCCGGTCAGCTCGGCACCGATACGAAACTCCTACCGAGACAACGGCGTTAGAGGCCAAGTCGGTAGCGCCCGTCGACCCAGCCGACCGCGTCACGCTCGACGATCAGGTGAGCGGTGCGCTCATGCAGGTGCTGCAGAGGCTGAGTGCCGGCGAACGCGTCGCGTTCGTCCTTCA
>DASRFZ010000242.1:0-5231 GCA_035651275.1 Mycobacterium sp.
GGCAGCAGTTCGTCGGGCAGCACTGGGTCTGTGAGCAGGTGGCGCACCATGCCCGCGGCGGCGACGAAGCGGCCCGGCGTATCGGTCGCGGCAGCCATCTCGTCGAGTAGGCCGTTGGCGGTACGCGACCACTCCGTCAGGTCCCATAACCGCGCCGCCAGCCCGGCGGGATCGTCGTCGTGCGCATGCATCACTCGCACTCGACGCATGACGTCCTTCGGCAGATCCACGTCGAGGTTGTCCGGCCGCAGCCACACCCCTTCGCGCAACTCACCAAACCTGCTCTGCTGCAATGTGGTTCGCAACACAGCGCGGGTCCGCGCGTCAACGCCCACGCTGGTGATCACCAGCGTGATCCAGTTTCCATCCCACGGTTGGACCTTCGGTCTCATCGCGTCGTCCTGGCGCCGCTGCCGGACCAGCAGCCGGTCGGACAGCCGGTAGCCGTCGGCCGAGCGGACCAGGTCACCGGTGCTCACCAACCGCGTCAAAGCGACCCGAACCGTCGACTCCTTCAAACCGAAATCAGAAGTGAGCCGGAGTAATTCGGCTGTGGTCGCCCATGCCGGATGCGCACCCAGCAGCACGCTCAGCACCACCGAGCGCGCCGTCATCCGGTTGAGCGTCGCGGGCATCGGCTACACCTGCGACGCGCGGCGCCCGTAGTCGCCGAATGGCTCGTCACGATGACGGACAGCGTCGCGGAACCCGTGCTCGCGCGCGTCGGCGACGAACGCGTGACCCTCAGGCGTGTGCCGCGCGACACCGTCGAAAATTGTGGAGATCATCGCGCTGTTGGCGACGCCCTGGTTGTACAGCGCGCTGTTCATCGCGAGTTTCACCATGATCAGCTGGTTGATGGGGACAGCCGCGATGCGTTGCACAAGGCGCTCGGTGCGCTCGTCGAGGTCGGCCGGGTCGGGCGCCTCGATGGCCAGCCCCCATTCGGCGGCTTGCGAGCCGGTGATGCAATCACCGGTCAGCAGAAGGCGTTTCGCACGTTGGTCGCCGAGCCGGTGTGCCCACAGGCCCGCCGCCGGCACGCCCCATACCCGGGTCGGCGGGTAGCCGATCTTGGCGTCCGACGCGGCGATCACCTGGTCGGCGTGCAGCGCGATGTCGGTGCCGCCGGCGACGCAGTAGCCGTGGATCTTGACGACCGTCGGCTTGTCGGCGTGCATGAGGCTGGAGAAGCCGCGGACGAATCGGCTCATCATCTGGTAGTCGATCATCGGGTCCCACGGCTGATCCGGCAGATGGTTGACCGCCTGCGTCTTGCCCGACAGCACGGTGTCCTTGTATGGGCTACCGCCGCCCGCCGACGAGGACCCTTCCGCGTACGCGCTGAGATCGAAACCGGCGCAAAAGCCTTCGCCCCGCCCGGACACCAGGATCACGTGCACGTTGGGATCGAGGTCGGCGCGCTCGACCAACGCCGACAGTTCCAGCGGCGTGTCGGCGACAATCGCGTTGCCCTTTTCGGGCCGGTTGAACGTGATTCGCGCAACCCGGTCGGTGACCTCATAGGTCATCGTCTTGAGGTTGTCGAAGTCGACCGGCCGAATCGCGTGCGTCATGGGCGGGCCCTTCTGCGCGAGCAGACGCGGAATCGCATTACCAGGGGGTGATTTATGCGAGTTAGCGTCTGCTCGGCGGTAAAGCCGCGGGGCGTCATCCCTTCACCAGCGCGCGCTCGAGGATCGGCGCGACGTCCAGCCCCACCGGCATCGTGCCGAATGCCCCGCCCCATGCACCGCCGAGGCGGGTGGCCAAGAACGCCTCCGCCACCGCGGGGTGTCCGTGCCGGACGAGCAACGACCCTTGCAGCGCAAGGCAAATGTCCTCGGCCACCTTCCGCGCGCGGTATTGGATCGTCGCGAGGTCGTCCAGCTGTGGCCTCAACGCGGCCACATGTCTGTCGAGACGCTCGTCGTGTCCGGCCGTCTTGCCGAGCTCGTCGAACAGCACCTCGATGCATTCGGGCCGAGTTGCCATGGCGCGCAACGTGTCCAGCGCACTGACGTTGCCGGAGCCTTCCCAGATGCCCATCAGCGGGGCCTCGCGATACAGCCGCGGCATACCGGAGTCCTCGACGTATCCGTTGCCGCCAAGGCATTCCATCGCCTCGCCCGCGTGCGGGGTGGCACGCTTGCACACCCAGTACTTGCTGGCGGCGAGGCCGATGCGGCGCAGCATCGCCTCGGTCTCGTCGCCGCGCACGGCGTTGTCGGTCGCCCCGGCCATTCGCATCGCGACGATCGTCGCGGCCTCTGCCTCCACCGCGAGGTCAGCGAGCACGTTGCGCATCAGCGGCTGGTCAATCAGATACTCGCCGAACGCTTTTCGGTGCTGCGCATGATGAATGGCGTGAGTGAGCCCGGTGCGCATGCTGGTGGCGCTGCCCAGCGTGCAGTCCAGCCGGGTCAGGTTCACCATCTCGATGATCGTCGGCACGCCACGGCCCTCTTCGCCGACGAGCCACGCGGTGGCTCCGTCGTACTCGACTTCAGACGATGCGTTCGCGTGATTGCCGAGCTTGTCCTTGAGCCGCGCCAGGTTCATCCGGTTGCGGCTGCCGTCAGGAAGCACGCGCGGGAGGAAGAAGCATGACAGGCCGCCGGGCGCTTGCGCGAGGACCAGGAAGATGTCGCACATCGGGGCCGAGGTGAACCACTTGTGCCCGGTGAGGCTGTAGCTGCCGTCGGCGTTGGGGGTCGCCTGCGTGGTGCCGACACGCACGTCGGAGCCGCCCTGCTTCTCGGTCATCGACATACCGGCGGTGATACCGGCTTTCGTCGCAGGCACTTTCAGCTCGGGGTCGTATTCGCGGCTGGTCAGCAGCGGCTCGTAGACCGCGGCGAGTTCGGTGTTGAACCTCAGCGCGGGAACGATCGCGTACGTCATCGAGATCGGGCACATGTGGCCGGGCTCGGCGGTCCACACTGACGTCTTCGCGGCGCGCACGACGTGAGCGCCGGGCCGGTCGTCGGCCCAGGGCGCCGCATGCAGACCGTGACCGACCGCGACACGCATCAGTTCGTGGTAGGCGGGGTCGTACTCGACCTCGTCGACGCGGTGGCCGTAGCGGTCGTGAGTGCGCAGAATCGGGCGGTTGCGGTTGGCGAGCTCGCCCCAGCGCTGCGCCTGCGGGGAGCCGGAAATTGCGCCGAGCTCGGTGACTTCGTCGACGCCCCACTGACCGCCCTCGCGGATCAGCGCCTCGATGAGGACCGGCGACGTGGCGGGGTTGTAGTTCT
Organism: Mycobacterium sp.; assembly: GCA_035651275.1. Lineage (GTDB taxonomy): Bacteria > Actinomycetota > Actinomycetes > Mycobacteriales > Mycobacteriaceae > Mycobacterium. The sequence continues at coordinate 3,258 of DASRFZ010000242.1, forward strand.
CCAGGGGCGGAACTTGGTTGGTGACGACATGGGTGTCAGGCATACCGCTATGTTACAGTTTTTCGACAGCCGCACAAGATGCGTAACATCAGCCCCGACGGAGTGTAGGGAAACACCCGATTTCGTCCACAGCACCTGAGCCTTAGCGTGAGGCATCTCGACGGCGAAGGAATTCAGCGTGAACAGATTGCCGGCGGCGGCCGCCGCGATCATCGCAACTGCGCTAGTGACGGCGCCCACCGCGCCGGCACGCCCGGACTTCCCATTGGCCCCCGCCTGCGACGCGTTCAAGCTCCCGTCGTTCACGAACTTCGTCGCAGGCAGTCGAATCGTCACCATTGGCTTTGCTCCGGACGGCAAGTCTGGCCGCGCCAACACCGGCGGATACGGATCGCAGGACTCTTCGTTCGGAGACGTCACCGGGGGGCTCAACGGCCGTCATGCCGAGTTCCTGGTCCATTGGGATCAGGGCCCCGAAGGGGGAAACAAGTGGCAATACTCGGGTGACGTGGGCGATGACCTAGGCCTTGCCGGCACGCTTCGGGCGCCCGGTGTCACCGAAGCTTGGCACTCGGAAGTACCTGTCGAGTGTGTCGCGCCCAAACCAGACGCCAGCCCGGCGGCGTCGCAGAAGACCGCGACAGTGCTCCAGGCCGTGGATGTCTACAACCAGCCTGACGGCACGGGCACGGTGTACCGCGACGCTGCTGGGCAGAAAATCTTCCTGCCGGTCGGCCGGCAGGTTCAGCTCGTGAAACCCTGTCGCGAGAACTGGTGCCAGGTTGTCGATCCCGACGTACCGGGCGACGCGTGGGTGTACCAGACACCCTTCCTGCAGATGCCCTAGCCCTAGGCATGGTGAGCGGCGAAGAACTCCCAGAGTCGCTGCGTAGCGAACGCAGGCCACTCATGGCCGCCGCCGTCGACGGTCACCAACACGACGCCGCGATTGTCGGCGCAGTCCGCGGTTGACGTCGTCAGCGGTCCGTCCGTGGCGATGACGGGTGCCCGGCACTGATCGACGTTGCGCCAGAACGCATTCACCTCCGGTACCGGCGGTCCGTCGATGTGCGCGACGCCGGCGCCTGGGCCGCCGTCGTAACGAATCAGCCGGTCCGCCGTGCCGTGAATGTGCATCACCGACGTCGGGTGCGGCGCGGTGCACGCGTCGAGCTGAGTCGCCGAATCGGGTCCGATCGCGGCGAACATCTCGGTATTGCACGCCAGCGTGTAGCTCATCATGCCGCCGTTGCTGATGCCGGTGGCGTAGATGTGCGTTCGGTCGATCCCGATTCCCTTGCTGATTTCGTTGACCATCGCGGTGATGAAGCCGACGTCGTCGATGCCGGCGCGGCCGGGTTGTCCGCAGCAGCCGTGCACATTCCAGGCCCGCGCGATCCCGTCGGGATACGCGACGACGAATTTCGCGCTGTCCGCCAATTGATCCCAGCCGTAGGCCTTTTCGGCCTGCTCACCATCGCCGAAGCCGCCGTGCATCATCACCACGAGCGGTGCCGACGCGGGCAGACCCGCCGGTTTGTATACCCGATAGCTGCGGTCGAGGCCGCCGACGTTGATCGAGTGCACGCTGTTGCCGTCGGGGAAGGCGGCGCTCGGGTCGGCGGCGCTGTCCCGTGTCGACGAACACCCAGCGACGGCCAGCAGCGCCGCCAACAGGACGAAGGCTCTGACCGACACATCCCCACGGTACGTGGCAGGCGCACGGCGTCGACGAATTGCGGCGGTCGATCATCTACCATTTACCCGCCCACAACTGGCGGAGGGGGACGGGTCCGGTCGCATGACGCCTCTGTCGCGAAGACACCTGCTAGGCCTCGGTATTGCCGCAGCGGCGGGTGCAGGCGCCGCCGCCTGCGGACTGTTTCACGACGAAAAGCCGACGCGCTCCCACTACAAGGCCATCGTGGTCGGCAGCGGCTACGGCGGCGGGGTGTCGGCTCTGCGGCTCGCCCA
>DASRFZ010000243.1:0-2857 GCA_035651275.1 Mycobacterium sp.
CTGACGTTCGTGCACGACGCGTCCGGGTTGCTGATCGGGCCGACGGAGCCGATGCCGCAGCGGTTGACGATCGTCGTGTCGAACGACAACGGCGGCGGCATCTTCGAGCTGCTGGAGCAGGGTGATCCGCGGTTCTCGGACGTCTCGTCGCGGATTTTCGGGACGCCGCACGACGTCGACGTCGGCGCGTTGTGCCGGGCCTATCACGTGGACTCGCAGCAGGTGGAAGTCGACGCGCTGGCTGATGCGATCAACACGCCGTTCACCGGGATGCGGGTATTGGAGGTCAAGGCCGACCGCTCGACGCTGCGGCAGCTGCATGCGGCGATCAAGGCGGCGATATGAGTGCGATATGAGTGCGTCGCGAAAAATCTTCCGGCGCATCAAGATTGGGATCGTCATGACGGCCGGCTTGGTGACGTTGCAGTCGGTGCTGCTGGTGGCCGGGGCGTGGCGGGATGACCAAAGGATCGAGCAGCACATGGGGGTGGCGCAGGCCCAGGTGCTCAGCGCGGGGCCTCGGCGCTCGACGATCGAGTTCGTCACGCCCGACCGGGTGACGTACCGGCCGGAGCTGGGAGTGCTCTACCCGTCGGAGTTGTCCGACGGGATGCGCATCTATGTCGAGTACGACAGAGACGACCCGAATCTCGTTCGGGTGCAACACCGTAACGCGTCATTGGCGATCGTGCCGGCGGGTTCGATCGCTGTGGTGGGCTGGCTTGTCGCGGGGGTCCTGCTGGTGGCGGTGACGCTCGTCGAGCGGCGGTATTTCCGGACGCAGCCGGCAGCGGCGAGCGTCTCCGGGGACTAGTCCAATTCGGTGTATGCCTAGGCTCTGCAGTCGATTCGACAGCGCAGGCCGGGTGCGCGGGAGAGGCGGCGGTCAAGGGTGAGGACCGTAGCGTCAAGGAGTTCGGCGACCGCGACGTACGCAGCGTCGTAACTAGTGAGGTTGCTACGCAACTCCCATACCCGGGCGGCGATAGCCTCGTACGGCCAGAACTCGATGGGTAGGTCGACCAAGTCGGCGTGGGCTTGGGAAGCCTGATCGTCGCTGATCAGTCCGGCTTGCGCATGGCGCCGAAAGACATTGGCGCACTCGAAAGGCATCAGCGAGGGCGCGTAAAGGTCGGCGTGTCTTGTCTTTTCGGCCGCCCACCGCCCGCTGGGGCCGGAGTCGAGGAGAAGCGCAACTACGGTCGAGGCGTCCGCGACTAACAGACGCTCACCGGCGTTCGGCATCTCGCGCTTCGAGGATCGCCGATGCATCCAGGCGCGTCCCGGTGGCTTCTACGCGGGCACGCGCGCGTGCGATGACGTCATCGAGCGTGGGTGTTTCGGCCGTATTCACGAGTACACCGCGCAAATACTCTTGCAGCGACTTGCCCGACCGCGCCGCACGGGCGGCGAGTTCATCGCGCACGTGGTCCGGAACGTCACGGACGGTGATGGCCACCATGACTGCATATTACCTGCAATGCAGGCATTATGCATGCAGCCCGTCAGGCCGGTTCGCTGCCCGCGAACTGACGGAATACGTTCAGCAGCTTGGTCTCGCGGCTGCGAACTTTGCGAAACGACGGATCGTCGAGCAGAGCAATCACGTCTGCGTTTCGCGTCATGTCGACGCCCGCCTCGCGCAGCCAGCCGAGCAAATCGGACAGCACCGGCAGAATGCCTTCGAGATCACCTTGCGCCCACCGCTCGCGGTATTTCTCGGTCGCGTTCTGCCAGCGAATGCGCATTGCGTCGCTGTGGTTGAAGCCCTCGCGGAACATGCTGGAGATCGCGTTGGTCAGCATTGCGCGCAGCCGGGCAGCGCAGTCCGGGTCTTCGTTGGCGACGACGGCATCGAGCACAGACTCCGTCAAAGTCCGCGCCCCCTCGAATTCACCAAGTTCCCCCGCATCAGAAATCCCCGTCCGATAACAGAGCCGACGCTACCGTTTACCCCTGTGACGTGGATTACAAACCCATAAATATTTCCAGCGGGCCGACTTTCTTCGCGTCGCGTATGCCCGCAGGCAACCGGGCAGACACCCGGGATTGCGACGATTTCCGTCGTGCGAGTTGCGATTGTCGCCGAATCCTTTCTCCCGAATGTCAATGGCGTCACCAATTCCGTCGTCCGGATACTCGAGCATCTGAACCGCACCGGCCATGACGCGATCGTCATCGCCCCCGACAATCCGCGCCCGCAGGAGCGCGCGGCGACGGCCCACGACGGTGTTCCCGTCCACCGGATGCCGTCGCGGATGTTCCCCAAGGTGACGTCGCTGCCGCTGAGCGTGCCGCGGCCGCGCATCGCAGGGATCCTGCGCGACTTCGACCCGGACGTCGTGCACCTGGCCTCCCCGGCGATGCTCGGATACGGCGGTCTGCAGGCCGCGCGGTTTCTCGGGATGCCGACGGTCGCGGTGTTCCAAACCGACGTGCCCGGGTTCGCCGAGAGCTACGGCGTCGGCGTCGCCACCCGCGCCGCGTGGGCGTGGTTCCGGCATCTGCACCGGCACGCCGATCGGACGCTGGCCCCGTCGTCGTCGGCCATCGAAAACCTCACCGCGCACGGCATTCCACGCGTACATCTCTGGGCTCGCGGTGTCGACATCGCCGGCTTCGCACCCAGCGCTCGCGACGACGCGCTCCGGCGGCGGTGGTCGCCGGACGGCAAGCCGATCGTCGGATTCGTCGGCCGCCTCGCGCCGGAAAAACACGTCGAACGACTCAGAGCGCTGAACGACGACGTCCGAGTGGTCGTCGTCGGCGGCGGCGTTGACCGTCCCAAGCTCGAAAAGCTTCTTCCCGCAGCACTTTTCACCGGCGCACTCTACGGCCCACAGTTGCACGCCGCGTA
>DASRFZ010000244.1:0-19253 GCA_035651275.1 Mycobacterium sp.
CCGCAGACCACGGGATCAATAGACCAGAGCTCCACACGTAGCAATACGCACAGGCAACTGGCACTAACCGGCCGAAAACTTACCCACACCGCAACCACACCAACCCACCCACCCCACCACCAAACACAACCCAACAACAAACAAATAGAGTTACGGCGAAAACAGCGACAGGGAAACGCCCGGACCCATCCCGAACCCGGAAGCTAAGCCTGCCAGCGCCAATGATACTACCCACCCAGGTGGAAAAGTAGGACACCGCCGAACACAATTACGAAAATGCCCCCGGCCGCAAACCGGGGGCATTTTCTATTGGGGAAAGAATTGTCGGAAAAATTGTGACTAGGCCGACGAATTTGCTAATCAACCGTCGGTTATCCTCGATTCAACACCGCAGGAAGGCACGAATGGTCGACGACAACGCACGACGCTCACGCAAGCCGCCGGCGAAGTCGTGGTCGGGACCTGGCCGAGCGCGTCCTCGTCAGCCGCAGGCCACACCAGACGACCAGACCCCTCGGCGTGACGAGCCTGCGCTGCCACCCGATATCGACGCCAAGCAGCTCTCGCCCGAAATCCGTCGTGAGCTGACGACGCTGGACCGGACCAACGCGGAGATGGTCGCCAAACATCTCGTGGCGGCCGGTGAGCTTCTCGATGACGATCCCCAGGCCGCCCTGGCGCACGCGCGCGCCGCCCGGGCTCGGTCCGGCAGGATCGCGGCGGTCCGCGAAGCCGTCGGTATCGCCGCATATCACTGCGGCGACTGGGCGCAAGCGCTCGCCGAACTCCGGGCAGCGCGCCGGCTGGGCAGTAAGTCGGTGCTGCTGCCGTTGATCGCCGACTGCGAACGCGGCGTCGGCCGCCCTCAGCGGGCTATCGAACTGGCGCGCAGCCCCGAGGCTGCGCAACTCACCGGCGACGATGCCGACGAACTGCGCATCGTCGCGGCCGGCGCGCGCGCTGACCTCGGACAACTCGACCAGGCGCTGGCAACATTGTCAACACCGCCGATCGATACGGCGAGGACCGGGCAGACGGCCGCACGATTGTGCTACGCGTACGCCGACACCCTGCTCGCAGTCGGTCGCGGCGACGAGGCGGTGCAGTGGTTCCTCCGCGCAGCTGCTGCAGATGTCGACGGTGTCACCGACGCCGAAGACCGAGTCGCCGAGCTTGCCTGATATGGCATCGCTTGCCGCACAACACGATTGCCTGTTGGTGGATCTCGACGGCACGTTGTTCCGCGGGACCGAACCTACCGTCGGCGCTATCGAGACCCTGGCCGAGGTGGACGTCGGGGTGCTCTTCATCACCAACAACGCCTCGCGCAGCGCGGCTGAGGTCGCCGACCATCTGCGCGACCTCGGATTCACCGCGAAACCCGACGACGTTGTCACGAGCGCGCAGACCGCAGCCCGCCTGCTCGCGTCGCAGCTCCCGGCCGACTCCGCCGTGCTGGTAGTCGGCACCGATGCGTTCGCGGCCGAAATCTCGGCCGTGGGGTTGCGCCCGGTACGGCAGTGGGACGAGCGGCCCGTGGCCGTCGTCCAGGGATATTCCCGCCACACGTGCTGGGCCGATCTGGCTGAAGCCGCATTGGCGATTCGGGCAGGGGCGTTGTGGGTCGCGGCGAACGTCGACGTCACGTTGCCGTCCGAGCGCGGCCTGCTGCCCGGCAACGGCGCCATGGTGGCGGCCCTGCGTGCTGCGACAGACCTCGAGCCGAAGGTCGCCGGCAAGCCACAGCCCACGATCTTCCAGGATGCGTTGACCCGCAACAACTTCCGCGCTCCACTGGTAATCGGCGATCGTCTCGACACCGATCTCGAAGGTGCGAACGCTGCACAGCTTCCCAGCCTGATGGTTCTCACCGGCGTCAGCACAGCGGAGGAGGCCGTCTTCGCGCCGGCCCGACAACGCCCGACCTATTTGGCGAACGACATGCGGGCACTGCGTGACTCGCCTGACGATCTGCGGGTCGCACCGCAACCCGGCTGGAGAGTCGCGGTGGAATCTGCGCGAATCACTGTGAGAGCGACCGGCGAAACAAGTGACGAGGACGGCCTGTCCGTCGTCCGCGCGATCGCCGACGCGGTGTGGAGGCACAGCGACAGTCCGCAGAAGTGTCCGCTGACCGCCGGCGATGACGTCGCCGCTGAAGCGTTGCGGCGCGCGGTCACCAGCGGACTGCTCAAATCGGATAGCGTGAACACGTCATGAGCACGCAGCCTGAAGACCTCCGCACCGAGATCGCCGCATTGCTGGATGAGCTCCCGGATCTCGACGAGGGTATCGACGTGGCCGACCTCGACATCGACGCCATCGCCACTCGTCTGGAAGAAGCGCATGACGTTCTCGTCCGTGCACTGGAGTCGGTGGATCCCACATCGGTTCCGGCGCCCAGTGCCTGAAGGGGCTGACGGCTTGTGGCTCGGCGTGCGCGTGTTGACGTCGAACTGGTGAGGCGCGGTCTCGCGCGCTCCCGGCAGCAGGCCGCGCAACTCATCGACGCCGGCCGTGTGAGTATCGACGGGATACCTGCGGCCAAGCCCGCCACCGCCGTCGCAGCGAGCGCCCACCTGACCGTCGAGTCCGGCGAGCGGACGTGGGTGTCGCGGGGCGCGCACAAGCTGATCGGCGCGCTCGACGCATTTCATCTCGATGTGGCGAACCGCCGGTGTCTCGACGCCGGTGCGTCGACCGGTGGATTCACCGAGGTGCTCCTCGACCGCGGCGCACGCGAAGTCGTCGCCGCCGACGTGGGATACGGCCAGCTCGCATGGTCTTTGCGGTCGGATCCCCGAGTGACGGTGCTGGAACGGACCAACGTGCGCGGCTTGACGGCCGAGGCCGTGGGCGGTCAAGTCGATGTCGTCGTCGCCGACCTGTCGTTCATCTCGTTGACAACTGTGCTACCGGCGCTGACGTCGTGTGCGTCAGACGACGCGGATATCGTTCCGATGGTGAAGCCACAGTTCGAAGTCGGAAAGGATCACGTGGGAAGCGGTGGCGTGGTGAGCGATCCGCACTTGCGCGCGACGGCGGTGGTGGCCGTCGCCAGGTCCGCGGTCGCCCTCGGCTGGCATCCGGTCAACGTCACCTCGAGTCCGTTGCCCGGCCCGTCCGGCAACGTGGAGTACTTCCTGCACCTTCGGTCGCGCAGGGAAAGCGCGCTGGCGGGCGATGCGCTGGAGCAAGCCGTGGCACAAGCGGTTGCCGAGGGTCCGCAATGAGCACGCAACGCGCGGTCCTGCTCGTCGTGCACACGGGACGCGACGAAGCCACTGATACTGCCCGTCGCGTTCAAAAAGTGTTGGGCGACAATGGGATTGCACTTCGTGTGCTGTCCGCCGAGGCGGTCGACCGCGGCCGGTTGCACCTGTCGCCCGACGACATGCGCGCACTCGGTGTCGACATCGAAGTCGTCGAGCCCGACGCACACGCAGCAGTCGGTTGTGAGCTGGTGCTCGTACTAGGAGGCGACGGGACGTTCCTGCGCGCCGCAGAGCTGGCTCGCAACGCGTCGGTGCCGGTACTGGGAGTGAACCTCGGCCGCATCGGTTTTCTCGCGGAGTCGGAGGCGGAGGCAATCGACCACGTGCTCGAGCACATTGTCGCCCGCGACTACCGCGTCGACGATCGCATGACGCTCGACGTGTCAGTACGCGCCGACGGGCAGATCATCGATCAGGGGTGGGCGCTCAACGAGTCCAGCCTCGAAAAGGGAACTCACCTCGGAGTGCTCGAGGTCGTGCTCGAAGTCGACGGCCGGCCCGTGTCGGCTTTCGGTTGCGATGGTGTCCTGGTAGCGACACCGACCGGCTCGACGGCCTACACGTTCTCTGCCGGGGGGCCGATTCTGTGGCCCGACCTCGAGGCACTGCTGGTTGTGCCCAACAACGCCCACGCGCTGTTCGCGCGGCCGATGGTCACCAGTCCCGACGCGTGCATTGCGATCGAAGTGGAACGCGACGGCAAAGACGCTGTCGTCGTGTGCGACGGTCGGCGAAAGATGGTCGTACCCGCGGGCGCCCGGTTGGAAGTCACCCGTTGCGCGACGCCCGTGCGGTGGGTGCGATTGGATAGCGCGCCGTTTGCGGACCGGCTCGTGCGCAAGTTCAGGCTGCCGGTCACGGGCTGGCGCGGACCGACGACGTCGGACGGCTGATGAGCGCTTGCGCGAAGAAGAAACGGCACTGATGAGCGCTTGCGCGAAGAAGAAATGGTCCTGATGAGCGCTTGCGCGAACAAGAAAAGGCCCTGATGAGTAGCGCTTGCGCGAAGAAGAAACGGCCCTGAGTGCTCTCCGAAATTCGGATCGAGTCGCTGGGCGCGATCAGCTCGGCGGTGGCCGAGTTCGACCGCGGTCTCACTGTGTTGACCGGTGAGACAGGCACCGGCAAGACCATGGTGGTCACGGGTTTGCATCTGCTGGGTGGCGCGCGCGCGGACCCGGCGCGTGTCCGATCCGGCGCCGAGCGCGCGGTGGTCGAAGGCCGGTTCACGACTGGGGACCTCGACGGCCCGGCCTCCGCCGATGTGTCCGAACTCCTGGACGCGTGCGGTGCGGAGCGCGACGACGACGGCAGCGTCATCGCCAGCCGCTCGGTCACCAGCGACGGACGGTCGCGTGCGTACCTCGGCGGTCGCAGCGTGCCGGCGAAATCGCTGAGCACGTTCACGACCGAACTTCTGACGCTGCACGGCCAAAACGACCAGCTTCGGCTGATGCGCCCCGACGAGCAGCGCGCCGCGCTCGACCGGTATGCCGGCGTCGGGGCGAAACTGGACCGGTATCGCAAGCTGCGCAACGACTGGTTGCAGGCCCGCCGCGACCTCGAGGAGCGCACGAATCGCGCTCGCGAGCTGGCCCAGGAATCTGACCGGCTCAAGTTCGCGATCGATGAGATCACGGCCGTCGACCCCCTTCCCGGCGAGGACGACGCGATCGTCGCCGATATCCGCCGGCTCTCCGAGCTCGATGCGTTGCGTGACGCGGCGCAGACCGCGCGTGTCGCACTGGCCGGCGCGCACGACGATCTCGCCACCCCCGCCGGGTCGGCGACCGACTGCATCGGAAGGGCGAGGGACGCACTGGAAGGCAGTGACGACAACGCGTTGTCGATGCTGGCCGATCAGCTTGGCGAGGCGCAGACACTGATCGCCGATGTGGCGAGCGAGCTGACGTCGTTTCTCGACGAATTACCAAGCGATGCAAGCTCTTTGGAGACCAAACTGGCCCGCCAGACGCAGTTGCGAACGCTGACGCGAAAGTATGCCGCCGATGTCGACGGTGTGTTGGCGTGGGCCGCGACGGCTCGCGAGCGCCTCGCTCAGCTCGACGTCTCCGAGGAGGCGCTGACCGCATTGGCGCGTACCGTCGACGACCTGGCCGCCCAGGTCGCGGCGGCCGCCGCGGAACTCACCAAGGCGCGTACGAAGGCGGCGAAGGGGTTGTCGAAGGCGGTCACCGCAGAGCTGTCCGGCCTGGCGATGGGCGGCGCGGACTTCAGCATCACCGTTGCGCCCATGCTGGCCCGTCCGGAGGACGTGGCCCCGCTCGTCTTGGCGTCGGGGGTGACCGCACACGCCGGATCGTCAGGCACCGACCTTGTCGAGTTCGGCTTCGCCGCGCACAAAGGCGCCGCGCTGCTTCCGGTCAACAAGAGCGCTTCCGGCGGTGAGCTGTCCCGACTGATGCTCGCTCTCGAGGTCGTGCTCGCCGCGTCGGCAGAGGGCACCGCGATGGTTTTCGACGAAGTCGATGCCGGTGTCGGGGGCCGGGCCGCGGTGCAGATCGGACGACGACTGGCGCGGTTGGCCGGCACCCACCAGGTCATCGTCGTGACGCACCTGCCGCAGGTGGCGGCGTACGCCGATGTGCACCTCGTCGTCGACACCGACAGCAAGAAGGGCACCAGCGTCGTCCGGCGCGTCGACGACGACGGCCGGGTCGCGGAGCTCGCCCGGATGCTCGCCGGGCTTGGCGAATCCGATACCGCTCGCGCGCACGCGCGGGAACTGCTCGACACCGCCTCCGCGGAGCGCACCGGGTAGCGCGAGCTGCAGCGCTTCGGAGAAGCCGGTGTTACTAAAGTAAACTTCTGAGGCTATTGTTACGGCGCGCCTCCGCAATCAGCGGTTAACCGCACACCAGAATCGCCGCTATGAAGATGTCAGCGCTCCTGTCTCGAAATACGGCCACGCGTCCCGGAATCGTCGGGACCGCGATCGTGGACCGCGACGTCGATCGCCTGCTGCGCCGAGTCGGACCGGGCGACGTCGTCGTCCTCGACGCCCGTGACTTGGACCGGGTCACCGCCGACGCATTGATCGACGCCGGGGTCGCGGCAGTGATCAACGCGTCGCCGTCGATCACCGGCCGGTATCCGAATCTCGGCCCCGAGGTACTCGTCGCCAACGGCGTGACGCTGATCGACGACACGGGCCCGGAGGTCTTCAAGAAGGTGAAAGACGGCGCCCGCGTGCGAGTGCACAACGGAGCGGTGTACTCCGGTGACCGCCGGCTGATTCTCGGCGCCGAGCGCGGCGACCAAGAGATATCCGAATTGATGCACGAGGCCAAGAGCGGGCTCGTCGCGCACCTGGAGGCCTTCGCCGGCAACACGATTGAGTTCATCCGCAGTGAGAGCCCGCTGCTGATCGACGGGATCGGCATCCCGGACATCGACGTCGACTTGAACCGCCGGCACGTCGTGATTGTCTGCGAAGAAGACTCGGCTGCAGACGATTTGAAGTGCCTGAAGCCGTTCATCAAAGAGTACCAACCGGTTTTGATCGGTGTCGGAACGGGCGCCGATGTCTTGCGCAAGGCCGGGTACCGCCCGCTGCTGATCGTCGGAGATCCCGACAAGATGACCGCCGATGTGCTGCGCAGCGGTGCGCAAGTGGTGCTGCCCGCCGACGCCGACGGTCATGCGCCGGGTCTTGACCGGATCCAGGATCTGGGTATCGGTGCGATGACGTTCCCGGCGGCGGGTTCCGCTACCGACCTGGCCCTGTTGTTGGCCGATCATCACGGCGCCGCGCTGATCGTTACTGCCGGGCACACCGCGACGATCGAGGAGTTCTTCGATCGCACTCGGGCGCAAAGCAATCCGTCGACGTTTCTGACCCGGCTCAAAGTCGGTCAGAAGCTCGTTGACGCGAAAGCCGTCGCCACCTTGTACCGCAACCGGGTTTCCGGCGGCGCGATCGCAATGCTGATCCTCGCCGTGCTGATCGCGATCATCGTCGCGCTGTGGGTGGCGCGCGCGGATCACGCAGTGCTGGATTGGGTGGCCGCCTATTGGAACCGATTCCTGCTGTGGGTCCAGACCTTGGTCAGTTAGGGCGCTCGGCATGATTTCCATGCGACACCATGCGATTTCGCTTGCCGCGGTGTTCCTCGCCCTGGCCGTTGGCGTCGTACTGGGCTCGGGCCTTCTCTCCGACACTGTGCTGTCGGGGCTGCGCAACGACAAGAAGCAAATGCAGAGCCACATCGAACAGCTGGACCAGCGCAACAACGCGCTTACCGAAAAGCTCAACACTGCAAGCGATTTCGACACATCGATGGCACCGCGCATCGTCCGCGGAGCGTTGAACGAGAAAACGGTGGCGATCTTTCGCACGCCGGATGCCCCCGACGATGTCGTCAACTCCATGGTGAAGTTGGTTGGCGACGCCGGTGGCACGGTCACCGGCACTGTCGCATTGACGCAGCAGTTCGTCGACGCCAACTCAGCCGAAAAGCTTCTCTCCGTGGTGCATTCGTCGGTTCTGCCGCCCGGCACGGCGTTGAGCACGACATCCGCCGACCAGGGTTCGCAGGCCGGCGACCTGCTGGGCATCGTGCTTCAGATCAACAAGAACCCCGCCATTCCGCCGGTCGACGACATGCAGCGCGAAACCGTGCTGGCGTCCCTGCGCCAAACCGGGTTCATCACCTATTCCGACAAACCCGGCGCGGCCAACACCGCGATCGTGGTCACCGGCGGCAAGCTCGGCGACGACGCCGGTAACGCCGGCCCGACCGTCGCACGGTTCGCGACATCGCTCGCCAGTCACGGTGCCGGCACCGTGGTGGCCGGTTCCGACGGGTCGGCGTCGGGTACGTCGGCGATCGCGGTCATTCGGGCAGATTCCGGCCTGTCGAGTGCGGTCACCACCGTCGACGACGTCGACATGGCGTCCGGACGAATCACGACGGTTCTCGCGCTGCACGACTTGCTCAGCGGGTCGAAGACAACCCACTACGGCGCCGGCCAAGGCGCACAGAGTTTGACGGTCCCGCAATAACGCACGCTCGGGCGTGTTAGCCACCGGTTGTCGGCCTCGGTGTTAGGGTGAGATTCCGTGGGTCGGCAGGCCCCAAGCTAGGCAAAGCCTAGAAAAGACAAGCCCTGCGCCGTCGTCACGGGAGTCGCTTTTGCCAGCATTACGCAAGCATCCGCAAACCGCCACCAAGCATCTGTTCGTCAGCGGCGGTGTGGCCTCTTCGCTCGGCAAGGGCTTGACCGCCTCTAGTCTGGGCCAGCTTCTCACCGCGCGGGGCTTGCAAGTGACGATGCAAAAGCTCGACCCTTACCTCAACGTCGACCCCGGCACCATGAACCCGTTTCAGCACGGAGAGGTCTTCGTCACCGAGGACGGCGCCGAAACCGACCTCGACGTCGGGCACTACGAGCGCTTCCTGGACCGCAACCTGTCCGGCCGTGCGAATGTCACGACGGGCCAAGTGTATTCGTCGGTAATCGCAAAAGAACGCCGCGGCGAATACCTCGGCGACACCGTCCAAGTCATCCCGCACATCACCGACGAGATCAAGAGCCGGATTCTGGCGATGGCAGAAGCCGACGCCGACGGCAACCGTCCCGACGTGGTGATCACCGAGATCGGCGGCACGGTCGGCGATATCGAGTCCCAGCCGTTTCTGGAAGCTGCCCGCCAAGTGCGCCACGACGTCGGCCGAGAGAACGTCTTCTTCCTTCACGTGTCACTCGTTCCGTACCTTGCGCCGTCGGGAGAACTCAAGACCAAACCGACGCAACACTCCGTGGCCGCGTTGCGCAGCATCGGTATCACCCCGGACGCGTTGATTCTGCGATGCGACCGTGACGTCCCCGAGTCGCTGAAGAACAAGATCGCTCTGATGTGCGACGTCGATATCGACGGGGTGATCTCGACGCCCGACGCCCCGTCGATCTACGACATCCCGAAGGTGTTGCACCGCGAAGAACTCGATGCGTTTGTGGTGCGGCGGCTGAACTTGCCGTTCCGTGACGTCGATTGGACCGAGTGGGACGACTTGCTGCGACGCGTCCACGAGCCGCGGGAGACAGTGCGAATAGCGTTGGTGGGCAAGTATGTTGACCTTTCCGACGCCTACCTCTCAGTGGCCGAGGCATTGCGAGCTGGCGGCTTCAAACACCGCGCGCGGGTCGAAATCCGTTGGGTCGCTTCCGATGATTGCAAAACCGAGGCCGGAGCGGCGGCTGCGCTGTCCGACGTACACGGTGTCCTCATCCCCGGCGGCTTCGGCATCCGCGGAATCGAGGGCAAGCTTGGCGCCATCCGCTATGCCCGCACCCACGGTCTGCCGGTGCTCGGACTGTGTTTGGGCCTGCAGTGCATCGTGATCGACGCGGCGCGCGCGGCAGGTCTGGCGCACGCCAATTCGGCGGAATTCGATCCGCAGACCCCCGACCCGGTGATCTCGACCATGGCCGACCAGCAGCAGATCGTCGCCGGCGAGGCGGATATGGGCGGCACCATGCGGCTCGGCGCGTATCCCGCGGTGCTGGAGCCGGGTTCGATTGTGGCAGAGGCGTATCAAGCTACCGATGTGTCTGAACGGCATCGCCATCGCTACGAAGTGAACAACGCCTACCGCGAGCGGATAGCCGCCAGCGGCTTGCGGTTTTCGGGCACCTCGCCCGACGGCCACCTCGTTGAGTTCGTCGAATATCCCCGCGAGGTGCATCCGTTCCTGGTCGGCACGCAGGCGCATCCCGAGCTGAAGAGCCGGCCCACCCGCCCCCATCCGCTGTTCGTGGGGTTCATCGGAGCGGCGCTGGATTACAAAGCGGCAGAACGGTTGCCGGTCGAAATCCCTGAGCGACCGAACGGCAATGCGCACCCAGACGGCGTCGAGGGGCTCCTGCATCAACCGGCGACGCCGCGTGGCTGACCACGTTTTCGAGACGGCATCATCGGAAACCGTCTACGAGGGGAGCATTTTGGCGCTCCGCGTTGACGAGGTGCACATGCCCGGCGGGGACTCGGCCAAGCGCGAGGTCGTCGAGCATTACGGCGCCGTGGCCGTCGCTGCCGTGGATCGCAATCAGCAGATCGCGATGCTCTACCAGTACCGTCACCCGCTCGGCAGGCGGTTGTGGGAACTTCCTGCAGGGCTGCTCGATGCGCCGGACGAAGATCCGTTGACCACCGCGAAGCGGGAACTGCAAGAGGAAGCCGGCCTCGCGGCGCGCGAGTGGGCAGTGCTGTTGGAGACGGCGTCGTCGCCCGGGTTCACGGACGAATCCGTGCGCACCTATTTGGCGACCGGGCTGTCGCAAGTCGATCGGGGCGAGGCGGAAGACGAAGAGGCCGATCTGACGTTGCGCTGGTTCCCGCTCGACGAGGCAGCGGAGATGGTGCTGGCCGGAGCGATCGTCAACGCGTCGGCGGCGGCCGGAGTACTGGCCGCCTACGCCGCGGTGATCGACGACAAACCGACCCGCCCGGTCGATGCACCGTGGCCGGATCGGCCGACCGCGTTCGCCCGCCGGAAGGCCGAGTAATGACGACGGACGCTCTCCCTGCTCCGCGCGTTTGCGCCGCGCCGGCGTTGGACGGCCAGGTGCAGGGCTACCTCGACCACCTGACCATCGAGCGCGGCGTCGCCGCGAACACCCTCAGCTCGTACCGGCGCGACCTTCGCCGTTATCAGGAGCACCTGGCGATGCGCGGCATCAACGACTTGGTCAACGTCACCGAGAGCGATGTCAGCGATTTCCTGGTGTGGTTACGGCGCGGCGATGCCGAATCCGGATTGCCCGCGCTGTCGGCGGTGTCCGCGGCGCGCGCACTGGTTGCGGTGCGGGGACTGCATCGATTCGCCGCAGCCGAAGGGGTGATCGCGGTCGACGTCGCTAACGCGGTCAAGCCGCCGACCCCGAGCCGGCGATTGCCGAAGAGCCTGACCGTCGACGAGGTGCTCGCGTTGTTGACCGGCGCCGGTGGCGACAGCCCGTCCGACGGCCCGCTCACCTTGCGCAACCGCGCCCTGCTGGAACTGCTCTACTCGACGGGCGCGCGGATCTCCGAGGCCGTCGGCCTCGACGTCGACGATGTCGACACGCACGCCCGCGCGGTGCTGCTGCGCGGGAAGGGCGGCAAGCATCGGCTGGTTCCGGTCGGCCGGCCCGCGATCGATGCGCTCGACGCGTACTTCGTCCGGGGCCGACCCGGTTTGGCGCGCCGTGGACGCGGCGCGCCGGCGATCTTCCTCAACGCACGCGGCGGCCGCTTGTCACGGCAAAGCGCGTGGCAGGTCCTGCAGGACGCCGCCGACCGTGCCGGTATCAAATCTGCCGTGTCGCCCCACACGTTGCGGCATTCGTTTGCAACGCATCTGCTCGACGGCGGCGCCGACGTGCGCGTCGTTCAAGAACTTCTCGGCCATGCGTCGGTGACGACGACGCAGATCTACACGCTGGTGACCGTCCATGCGCTGCGCGAGGTGTGGGCAGGCGCGCACCCGCGAGCGCATTAGCTACCCAGATAGCGAGATTCGAGAACGACGTCAGGCATAAGTGTCTGGTACTCGGCGTGCGTCTTGTGCTCGGTCGTGTCCCAGTCCCTGCCCTGGTGCGCGCGCATGTACGCGCGGTACTTAGGCGCACCCGGGATCAGAATGTTGTCGGCGACGACGATCGACCCGGGATGCAGCCAGTCGCGATCGAGGATGCTCTGCAAGTCGGTCAGGTACACCGACTTCTCGTGATCGATGAACAGCAGGTCCAGCTTGCCCGCCGAAAATCCGTGCGCGTTGAGTGCGTCGAGCGTTCGGCCGCCATCGCCAATCGTGCCTACGACACAGGTCACCCGATCGTCGACGCCGGCGTGCGCCCAAATGCGCCGGGCAATCTCGGCATTGGCAGCCGAGAGTTCCACCGAGAAGACACGGGCCGTGGGCGCAGCCCTCGCGATTCGCAGAGCGCCATAGCCGACATACGTGCCGAGTTCCAAGCACAGGTTCGGGTCGGCCCGCTTGACCGCTGCGTCCAGCAGCTCGCCCTTCTCGTCGCCGATGGCGATGAGCATCGCCTTGTCGTAGGCGAACTTGTCGATCGCCGCCAACACGTCGTCGGCGTCGCCCGCGCGTGCGTTGGACTCCACGTAATCGGCCACCGCGGCTTCCCGGCCGTCACCCCATTGCCCGCTCTTGTAATAGCCGCGCGCACCGAACGCCATCCGGATCACCGACCAGCGCAGGAACGGCACACGTCGTTTGAGATTCACGTCGTGAACCCTACGTCGGGTTGACACAATTGCCCGCCCGGTGTGATTGTCCGACGATTGCCTGCGGGTCTGCCTGTGACGAACCGCCCACGTCGTTAAACTTGCCCGGATGTCCGCCACCATGAGCAGGGGAGTCCCGGCGTGACCGACGACATCCCTGCGGCGAGCGAAGCGACGGGGACTGATACCGAGGACTCTGGCGTCGGCCTCACCGGCCGGCCGCCGCGGGCGATTCCCGAGCCGAAACCCAAGACCACGCACGGTCCCGCGAAGGTCATCGCGATGTGCAACCAGAAAGGCGGCGTCGGCAAGACCACCTCGACCATCAATCTCGGCGCGAGCCTCGCCGAATATGGGCGGCGGGTTCTGCTCGTCGATCTCGACCCGCAAGGCGCGCTGTCCGCAGGGCTCGGGGTGCCGCACTACGAGCTGGACGCGACGGTGCACAACCTGCTCATCGAGGCGAAAGTGTCCATCGACGACGTACTGGTGCACACCCGCGTCAATCACATGGACTTGGTGCCGAGCAACATCGACCTTTCCGCCGCGGAGATCCAGCTCGTCAACGAAGTCGGCCGCGAGCAGGCGCTGGGGCGTGCGCTCTATCCCGTGTTGGACCGCTACGACTATGTGCTGATCGACTGCCAGCCATCGCTGGGCTTGCTGACGGTCAACGGGTTGGCTTGTGCGGACGGCGTGGTGATTCCCACGGAATGTGAATACTTTTCGTTGCGCGGCTTGGCGCTGTTGACCGACACAGTCGACAAGGTGCGCGACCGGCTGAATCCGCGGCTGGCGATCAGCGGAATCCTGATCACCCGCTTCGACACCCGTACTGTCAATGCCCGCGAGGTGATGGCCCGCGTGGTGGAGCGGTTCGGCGATCTTGTGTTCGACACCGTCATCACCCGCACCGTCCGATTCCCCGAAACCAGTGTGGCTGGAGAGCCGATTACTACATGGGCGCCCAAATCCGGTGGCGCACAGGCTTATCGGTCGCTGGCGCGCGAGGTGATTGACCGGTTCGGCGGCGCGTGACGTCGACGGAAGCCACGCCGGATGCAGGGTTCCACGTTCGGCTGAGCAATTTCGAGGGACCGTTCGACCTGCTGTTGCAGCTGATCTTCGCGCATCGACTCGACGTCACCGAGGTCGCTCTGCATCAGGTCACCGACGAGTTCATCGCATACACGAAAACCATTGGCGCACAACTAGGATTGGAAGAGACGACGGCGTTCCTTGTGGTTGCGGCGACACTGCTCGACCTCAAGGCCGCGCGGCTGTTGCCGGCCGGCGAGGTGGAGGACGCAGAGGACTTGGCCCTGCTGGAGGTACGCGACCTGCTGTTTGCACGGCTGCTGCAGTACCGGGCGTTCAAGCATGTGGCCGAGATGTTCGCGGAGTTGGAAGCCGCGGCGCTGCGCAGCTATCCGCGGGCAGTTGCGCTGGAGGACCGGTTTGCCGACCTCTTGCCCGAGGTGATGCTGGGCGTCGACGTGGAGAACTTCGCGCAGATTGCCGCGATCGCGCTGACCCCGCGGCCGATCCCGACCATCACCACCGAGCACCTTCACGAGACGATGATCTCGATCCCCGAGCAGGCCGGGCAGGTGCTGGACGCTCTCGAACGGCGGGGCGCGGGGCAGTGGGCGACGTTCCGTGAGCTCGTTGCCGACTGCCGGGAGGCGATCGAGATCGTCGGGCGGTTCCTGGCGCTGCTCGAGCTGTACCGACTGCGGGCGGTAGCATTCGAGCAATCAGAACCGCTTGGTGTGCTCCAGGTTTCGTGGACCGGAGACCGTCCGACGAACGAAGACTTGGTAAAGGCCGCTAGTGCGGACGCGAGGAGCAATTCAGTTAACGATGAGTGACGAAATCCCGGACCTGGATCTGGCACTCGAGTTAGAGCCCCAGACGCAGCTCGACGACGCCGAACTGACCGCGGCGCTCGAGGCGCTGCTCCTGGTCGTCGACACGCCTGTGCCGGTTGCGACGCTGGCGACGGTCACGCAGCAGACCACCGACCGGGTGTCGGCGACGCTGGAGCGCATGGCTGCGGAATTGTCCGACCGCGGCAGCGGCATCGACTTGCGCGAAGCCGCCGGTGGCTGGCGCATGTACACCCGGGCGCGGTTCGCGCCATGGGTCGAGAAGCTGCTGCTCGACGGTTCGCGGTCGAAGCTCACTCGCGCAGCATTGGAAACGCTGGCTGTGGTCGCGTACCGGCAGCCGGTCACCCGAGCGCGCGTCAGCGCGGTGCGCGGGGTGAACGTCGACGCGGTGATGCGCACGCTGCTCGCCCGCGGGCTGATCACCGAGGCCGGCACCGACTCCGACACGGGCGCGATGACTTTCGCCACCACTGAATTGTTCCTCGAGCGGCTGGGGCTCTCGTCGCTCGCCGACCTGCCCGACATCGCACCTCTGCTGCCTGACATCGACGTCATCGACGACATCACCGAATCACTGGATGCCGAACCACGATTCGCCCGGCTCGGGACACGTCCCAGCGATGACGAACTGACGAATTTCGACATGGACCCGGACGACTGACATGTCTGCCACCGAAGGCGTGCGATTGCAGAAAGTGTTGTCGCAGGCCGGAATTGCATCGCGACGTGTTGCCGAACGGATGATCGTCGACGGCCGCGTTGAGGTCGACGGGTATGTGGTCACTGAGTTGGGAACCCGGGTGGACCCGGAGGTCGCCGTGGTCCGCGTCGACGGCGCCCGGGTGATGCTCGACGACACGCTGGTGCATCTCGCGTTGAACAAGCCACGAGGAATGCACTCCACGATGTCCGATGATCGCGGGCGCCCGTGCATCGGTGATCTCGTCGAGCATCGGGTTCGCGGCAATAAGAAGCTCTTTCACGTCGGACGGCTCGACGCCGACACCGAGGGGCTGATCCTGTTGACCAACGACGGTGAACTCGCGCACCGGCTGATGCATCCGTC
The DNA here is from genome assembly GCA_035651275.1 of Mycobacterium sp. Taxonomy (GTDB): domain Bacteria; phylum Actinomycetota; class Actinomycetes; order Mycobacteriales; family Mycobacteriaceae; genus Mycobacterium. The sequence goes on from DASRFZ010000244.1 coordinate 15,487, forward strand.
TTACGAGGTGCCGAAGACATATGTGGCGACGGTCAACGGCACCGTGCCACGTCGGCTCGGCAAGATGCTGCGCGAGGGTGTCGAATTGGACGATGGTCCAGCGGTTGTCGACGATTTCGCGGTCGTGGACACCACGCCCGGCAAGACGATGGTGCGGTTGACTCTGCACGAGGGGCGCAAGCGGATCGTGCGGCGTCTGCTCGACGCGGTCGGCTACCCCGTGCAGGCGCTGGTGCGTACGGACATCGGTGCTGTGTCGTTGGGCAATCAACGACCCGGCAGCATCCGGCCGCTAAGGCGTGACGAGATCGGCCAACTCTATAAGGCGGTCGGGATGTGACAGGCTCGCTGGCGATCGCTATTGACGGCCCTGCGGGCACTGGAAAATCGTCGGTGGCAAAGGGTTTGGCGCGCGCACTAGGAGCCCGGTATCTCGACACCGGCGCGATGTATCGCGTGATGACGTTGCACATGCTGCGGGCGGGGGTCGATTTGACCGACGCGGACGAGATTGCCGCCGCATCGGCGGACGTCGCGCTGTCTGTGGGCTATGACCCCGATACTGTGCATTGTTACCTTGGTGGAGAAGACGTTTCGCGGCTGATCCGTGGTGACGACGTCACCCGCGCGGTGTCGGTGGTGTCGGCTGTCCCAGCGGTGCGTCGGCGACTGGTGCAGTTGCAGCGTCAATTGGCCGTCGGCGGGGACAGGGTAGTGGTCGAGGGCCGTGACATCGGCACTGTCGTATTGCCAGACGCGGAGGTCAAATTCTTCCTGACAGCCTCTGCCGAGACACGCGCGCGTCGGCGCAACGACCAGAACATCGCCAGCGGTCTGGGTGACGACTACGAGGCGGTGCTTGCTGATGTGCAGCGCCGCGACCATCTGGATTCGACACGAGCGGTGTCGCCACTGCGGCCCGCCGATGACGCGATCATCGTCGACACCAGCGAGATGACCGAGACAGAAGTCATCGACCACCTGGTCCGTGTCGTCAAGGAGCGGACACAGGCGGTGCGATGAGCGACGGCACCTGGGTTGACGAAAGCGATTGGGAGATAGGCGAAGACGCCGTCTCCGGATCGGATGACGTCGAACCCGCTCCACCGGTGGTCGCGGTGGTGGGACGGCCGAACGTCGGTAAGTCGACACTGGTGAATCGAATTCTCGGTCGACGGGAAGCGGTCGTGCAGGATGTGCCGGGCGTCACCCGTGACCGGGTGTCCTACGACGCTCTCTGGACGGGCCGGCGCTTCGTCGTGCAGGACACAGGCGGATGGGAGCCGGACGCAAAGGGCTTGCAGCAGTTGGTCGCCGAACAGGCGTCGGTGGCGATGAAGAGGGCGGATGCGATCGTGCTCGTCGTCGACGCGATCGTCGGCGCGACGACGTCGGACGAAGCGGCGGCGAAGACTCTGCAGCGGTCGGGCAAGCCAGTGTTCTTGGCGGCCAACAAAGTTGATACGGAACGCGGCGAAGCCGACGCCGCGGAGTTGTGGTCGCTGGGGCTAGGCCAGCCCTATGCCATCAGTGCGATGCATGGCCGCGGTGTGGCGGATCTGCTCGACGACATCGTGGCGTCATTACCTGAAGTGCCGGAGATTACGGCGACCCGTGGCGGACCGCGGCGTGTCGCGTTGGTGGGCAAGCCGAACGTCGGCAAGAGCTCACTGCTGAACAAGCTTGCGGGAGATCAGCGTTCGGTGGTTCACGAAGTGGCGGGCACCACCGTCGACCCGGTGGACTCGCTGATCGAACTGGGCGGCAAGGTGTGGCGATTCGTCGACACCGCCGGCCTGCGTCGCAAGGTGGGCCAGGCGAGCGGTCACGAGTTCTACGCGTCGGTGCGGACGCACAGTGCGATCGACGCCGCCGAGGTGGTCATCGTGCTCGTGGACGGGTCGCAGCCACTGACCGAACAGGATCAACGGGTGCTGTCGATGGTGATAGAGGCCGGGCGAGCACTGGTGATCGCGTTCAACAAATGGGATCTGGTCGACGAGGACCGCCGGTATCAACTGGACCGCGAGATCGACCGTGAGCTCGTCCAGGTGCAATGGGCGCCTCGGGTCAACATCTCGGCGAAGACGGGCCGCGCGGTGCAGAAGTTGGTGCCGGCGCTCGAGACGGCGTTGGAGTCGTGGGACTCACGGATATCGACGGGCCGGCTTAACACATGGGTGAAAGAGGTTGTGGCGGCGACGCCTCCGCCCGTGCGCGGTGGCAGGCAGCCGCGCATTCTGTTCGCGACGCAGGCGACCGCACGCCCGCCGACGTTCGTGTTGTTCACCACGGGCTTTCTGGAGGCCGGCTATCGGCGTTTTCTGGAGCGGCGGCTGCGCGAGACGTTCGGATTCGAAGGCAGTCCGATCCGAATCCACGTGAGGGTGCGGGAGAAGCGCAAGGCACGGTCACGGTAGTCGCGTGTCTGTCCTTCACATGGTCTTGATTGCGGCGGCGGGTGTCGGCGCAGGCGCGATCAACGCGGTCGTCGGGTCGGGCACATTGATCACGTTTCCGACGCTGGTCACGTTGGGCTATCCGCCAGTGACGGCGACGATGTCGAACGGTGTCGGGCTCGTCGCCGGAAGTTCCTCGGGGACATGGGGATACCGGCGTGAACTGCGTGGTCAGTGGCGCTGGTTGCGGTGGCAGATTGGGGCGTCGCTGCTCGGGGCGATACTCGGGGCGTATCTCCTTGTCCTGTTGCCGGAGAAGGTGTTCACCGAGGTAGTGCCAGTCCTGCTGGTCCTCGCACTGGCGCTCGTCGTCGTCGGGCCGCGGATTCAGGAATGGGCGCGCCGTCGCGCGGAGGCCGCAGGCCATCCCGAGGACCACCTGCCGCGTGGGCGCATGGTGGCGTTGGTGGTGCTGACGTTCGCGGTCGGTGTGTACGGCGGGTATTTCACTGCGGCACAAGGCATCCTGCTGATGGGCGTGATGGGTGCTTTGTTGCCAGAGTCGACGCAGCGGATGAATGCCGCCAAGAATCTGCTGGCATTGGTCGCGAATGTTGTTTCAGCAATTGCCTACACGGTGGTGGCGTTCGACCGAATCAGTTGGCTTGCGGCAGGGCTGATCGCGGCGGGGTCGCTCGTCGGCGGATTCATCGGCGCGCACTGGGGTCGGCGGCTGTCACCCAACGCGCTGCGGGCGGTGATCGTCGTCGTCGGGCTGATCGGGCTGTACCGGCTGCTGACGGTGTGAGTCAGGTAGGCTTTCGACCTGCTGCCGAGTGGTCGACGGCGGCGACGGGCTGTGGCGCAGTTTGGTAGCGCACTACACTGGGGGTGTAGGGGTCGCAGGTTCAAATCCTGTCAGCCCGACCAGAGAACTGCTGCTCACAGCGTGTTTCTGAGTGCTGCGCACCGTCGCCAGTCCTGCCCGTCCAGTTGCCGGGAACCGTGACCGTGAAGCCTGCGTCCAAATTGGTGCATCCTCCTATCGCGACCGCGCGCGAGAATTAGGTGTATGGCTGAATCGATTGAAGTCACTGCACCGGGCCTCGCCGTCTTCGCCGCCAACTGCGCCCGGCACAGCGCGACCGTCCTAACGACCGCCGCCAGCCCTCCGGCTGTCCCTCTCACTTCTGCTCAAGCCACGGCATTCGCGGTGGGCGAGATTCACGCGGCCGTCAGTGCGCGCGGCGCGGCACTAGGGCAGCTCATTGCGCAGACGGCCGGTTCTGCGGGAACTTCAGAAGTTCAATACTCGACGGCCGAGGCCGGCAACGCCGCCCGGGCGACGCTGGACGCGATCATCGGAGC